>ONSX01000002.1 GCA_900320615.1 uncultured Eubacteriales bacterium | reverse complement strand
TCGGAGATCTTGATGTCAGCCTTCTCAGCGACAGCCTCGAGAACAAGGCGCTCCTGGATCTGCTTCAGTGCCTGCGGCTTGATGTCTTCCTTGAACTTCTCCTCTGTGGATCCCTGATACTGGAGATACATATCGATCGGGATTCCCTGGCTCTGAAGACGTCTTGCAAAATCCTCATACATCTGCTCTGCCTGGCTTGCGACCATCGCATCCGGGATATCCATCTTGGACGCCTCGATCAGCTTGTCGACAGCTTCATTTGTCTTTGCGTTTTTCGCGGCCTTCTCCTTGTCGGACACAAGGTTGGATTTGACAGACTCTCTGTACTCGTCCATCGTGTCGAACTCAGAGACATCCTGTGCGAACTCATCGTTGAGCTCCGGAAGCTCCTTCTTCTGGATCTTGTTGACCTTGCATGCGAAGACAGCTTCCTTGCCGGCAAGATCCTTTGCGTGGTACTCAGCCGGGAATGTGACCTTGACTTCCTTCTCCTCACCAGCCTTTACGCCGACAAGCTGATCCTCGAAGCCCGGGATGAAGGTGTTGGAGCCGATGACAAGTGTCTGGCCCTCCGCCGTGCCGCCGTCGAACTTGACGCCGTCGATGGAGCCGGAATAGTCGAGATTGATCGTGTCACCGTTCTCGACAGCCTCGCCCTCCTTGGCATCAACAAGGCGGGAGTTCTTCTCCTGCTCCTTCTTAATTGCCGCATCGACGTCCTCATCTGTGACAGTGACGTCCTGCTTCTTGACCTCGATGCCCTCGTAAGCGCCGAGCTCGACAGCCGGCTTGACAGCCGCTGTTGCCGTGTAAATGAAATCTTTGCCCTTCTCGATCTGCTCGATATCGAATTCCGGGCGGGACACAATCTCAAGACCTGTGCTCTCAGCCTCATCCGGGTATGTCTGCGGGATCAGGATGTTTGCGGCATCTTCATAGAAAACGCCTGTGCCGTACATCTTCTCGATCAGCTGCTGCGGAGCATGGCCCTTGCTCTAAATTTTCAACCTTTACGCTCATGATTCCTCCTAAACTATCTGATAACAGTCATTGCATCAGTATATCACAGGAATTTCCTTCTGAACAGAGGGAAACCTCATTTTCCAAAAATCCGGAGATCACTCCCCCTTGAATACGATGGAGCGGCCAGTCTCGCGAGCCATGTCCTCTCCCGCAAGAACCTTGATCAGCTTCAGCGCAAATGGAATTGCTGTCCCTGCGCCGCGGCTCGTGATGAACCGCCCGTCCTTCACGACCTCCTCGTTCGTGACAGGCTCCGCACCGTTCTCCTCCAGGACGTTCTCAAGGCCCGGATAGCAGGCCGCCTTTCTGCCTTTCAGATAGCCCTGCTTTGCGAGGACCGTCGGCGCCGCGCAGATCGCGCAGATATATTTCTTCGCCTCGTTTGCCGCCGCGAGCGTTCTCGCGACTCCCTCATGCTCACCGAGGTAGGTCGTTCCCGGCTGTCCTCCCGGAAGGATAAACATGTCCGCCTGCTCCGGATGCTTCAGGTCGCCGAACATGACATCCGCCCCGACCTCGATGTGGCTCCGTCCGACCAGCGTCAGGGAATCACTGATGGAAATAGTCACAACCTCGATTCCGGCGCGTCTTAAAAGATCAACAACCGTGAGCGCCTCAACCTCCTCGAAGCCATCCGCAAGAAAAACTATCGCTCTGCTCATATCTGCCTCCTCGTCGTCCCAGGCTGCCCGCTCCGCATCCGGATTGTCCGGGCTGTGCAGAGCAGACAGTCGTTATATTGCATGTCTTCTCTCAGATCTTCAGTGCCTTCTCCGTGCACGCGAGGACTGCCTCCATCACGGTTCCGCGGAACCCGCCGCGCTCAAGCGCCGCGACTCCCTCAATGGTCGTGCCGGCCGGAGATGTGACCATATCTTTCAGTTCGCCCGGATGCTTTCCTGTCTCGAGGACCATCTTCGCGGATCCGAGAACGGTCTGCGCCGCAAATGTATACGCCTTCGCCCGCGGCATGCCGTCGAGAACAGCGGCGTCCGCCATCGCCTCGATGAACATGAATACATACGCCGGAGAAGAACCGCTCAGAGACGTCACAACACCCATCAGCCGCTCCGGAATTTCCTCCTCTTTTCCGAACGATCCGAGGATTCTGCTGACCGTCTTTTTATCATCGTCCGTCACGTATCTGTTCGCGCACCAGCCCGAGATTCCCTCGCCGACAAGCGCCGGTGTATTCGGCATGACGCGCACGATCTTCTTATCCGCGCCGAGAAGTTCCCCGAGTCTCTCCACGGACTGTCCCGCGACAATGGAAATGACAAGCTGATCACCTGTGAGCGCTTCCTTCATGCCCTGCGCCGCCTCACCGAGAGCAATCGGCTTGACGGCAAAGACAACGACATCCGCACCCTTTACGCACTGCAGGTTGTCATCTGTCGTACGAATCTGAAGCGTCTGCTCCGCTTTCTTGCGCGCCGGCGCATATGCGTCCGCCGCCGTGATATCAGCCGGAGATGCCACGCCTCCCTTCAGAAGACCGCCGATGATGGCCGATCCCATATTGCCACATCCGATAAAACTGATTTTCATTTCGTTCCTTTCAGGGCGGACAGGCGCGGGATTTCCCGCGCCGTCCGTCACTTTCCGTATGTCCAGATTCAGAGCTTGGCAAACCGCTCCAGAGCATTTCTGGAATTCTCATGTGTTCCGAATGCAGTCAGGCGGAAATAGCCTTCTCCGTTCGGACCAAAGCCTGATCCCGGCGTTCCGACGACACCTGCATTCTCAAGCAGATAGTCGAAGAAGTCCCAGGATGTCATGCCGTCCGGCGTCTTCATCCAGATGTACGGGCTGTTCACGCCGCCGTAGCAGGTGTAGCCGAGCTTCTTGAGACCGTCACGGATCGTCCGTGCGTTCTCCATGTAATAGCCGACAAGGCTCCTGATCATCGCCCGGCCCTCCTCTGTGTAGCAGGCCGCCCCCGCGCGCTGTACGATGTACGGGGCTCCGTTGAACTTTGTGCCGTGACGGCGTGCCCACATATCATGGAGAGACGCATCGCCGCACTTCAGGTCCTTCGGGACGACCGTATAGCCTAGGCGGAGACCTGTGAAGCCCGCGTTCTTAGAAAAACTGTGGATCTCGATCGCGCAGGTTCTCGCGCCCTCGCACTCATAGATCGAATGCGGCATATCTGCCTCGGAAATATAGGCCTCATACGCGGCGTCGTAGATGATCACGCTGCCGTTCTTGTTCGCGTAGTCGACCCAGTCCTGCAGGCGATCCTTCGTGATTGCAGCACCCGTCGGGTTGTTCGGGAAGCAGAGATAAATGACATCCGGAACCTCCTTCGGGAGATCGGCGATAAAGCCGTTCGATGCCGTGCACGGCATGTAAATGACATTGCTCCAGTAGCCCGTCTTCGGATCATAAGTGCCCGTGCGGCCTGCCATAACATTCGAGTCGACATAGACCGGATAGACCGGATCGCAGACAGCGATCTTCGAGTCCTCCGCGAACAGCTCCTGAATATTGCCGGAATCGCTCTTTGCGCCGTCGGAGACGAAAATCTCATCCGGCTCGATCTCGCAGCCTCTCGCCTTGTAATCGCCCGCGGCGATCGCCTCTCTTAAAAATGAATACCCGAGATCCGGTGAGTAGCCGTGGAAAGTCTCCGCGTAGGCCATCTCCGCGACCGCGTCATGAAGAGCGCGGATGACAGGCTCGCCGAGCGGCTGTGTGACATCGCCGATACCGAGACGCACGATCGTGCGGTCCGGATGTGCTTCTGTAAATGCATTCACCTTCTTCGCAATTGTGGAGAAGAGATAGCTGCCCGGCAGCTTCAGATAATTTTCATTTACCTTAAACATTGATATCTCCTTCAAATACTTCTGCTGCAGGTCCCGTCATGAATACGTGGTTCGTATTGTCACGGTCCCATTCTATTTGGAGGTCCCCGCCCAGAAGATGGACAGTCACCTCAGTTCCCGTGTATCCGTTGAGCGCCGACGCGACGGCTGCCGCGCAGGCCCCCGTTCCGCATGCCCAGGTCTCACCAGAGCCGCGCTCCCACACCCGCATGCGGATCTCATGGTCATTGACGACATTGATGAATTCCGTATTGACTCTCTCCGGGAAGACCGGATCGTTCTCAAAGACCGGTCCGATCTTCTCGAGATCCATGTCTTTTATGTCCTGCCCCGGAAATATAACGCAGTGCGGATTACCCATCGACACGCAGGTGATCTCATACAGTATGTTCCCGAATGCCTTCGGGACCGCGACCGCTCTGTCACCTGGAAGATTCACCGGAATGTCCTCCGGCTTCAGGACCGGCTCACCCATATCGACGCGCACGGCAGATACCCTGCCGTCCTCGCCGAGCGCAAGGCGCAGCGTCTTCACACCGGCCAGTGTGTCGACCGTGATCGTCGTCTTCTTCGTCAGACCGTGGTCATAGACGTATTTGCCGACGCAGCGGATTCCGTTGCCGCACATCTGTCCGCGGCTTCCGTCCGCATTGTACATCTCCATCTCGAAATCGGCCTTGTCGGACGGATTGATCAGGATCAGGCCGTCAGAGCCGATGCCGAAATGCCTGTCGGACACCATGACCGCCGTCTTTGAGACGTCGGCCGGGCGCTCCTTTGAGCCGTCTATATAGACGTAGTCGTTGCCGATTCCCTGCATTTTTGTAAAATGCATACAGCCTCTCTTTCTGCCACATCCTGTGGCCGGCAGCGCCGCACGCGGCACTGGTTCGTTGATTCCAGACTCATTTCCTCCTGCCGCGGCAGTACCCGATGAACCCGCTGAGAAGCATTTTGTCTTCATCCGGGACCTTCAGGCGGGATATCTTCCGCTCCGCGCGCTGGAAGCAGCTGTTCATGCTGTCCCGCGCATAATCAAGCGCACCGCTCTCCCGAAAGATGTCCTGCACCTTCTCAACATCCGCTTCCGTCACATTCGGACTGCCGTAGTGCTTCTCGAGCCGCTCCACGTACTCCGGCGCATAATTCTTCACATACATGTAGAGAATCGTCTGCTTGTACTCCGAGATGTCCGAACCGACGTCCTTGCCGAGCACATATTCATCTGCGTAGATACCGAGGATATCATCCATAATCTGGTACGCGATGCCGATGTCATCGGCGAAGCTGTCCGTGCGCCGGATCAGAAAATCATCCGCGCCTGCGAGCATGAGTCCCAGATGAAGCGGGCCTACAACCGAGTAGCGGGACGTCTTCAGGTGATAGATGTCCGCCACCGACTTCTCGAGGAGCTTCGCCCTCTCTTCCTCCGTGTACGAGCCGTCCTGCAGCTCATACGGCAGGACTACATCGAGCAGCTCGCCGCGGATCGTATCGATCGCAATGCGGTCAAACTCAGCAATAATTGCATTTGCCTTCGGATCGTCCGCATAGGCCTCCGCAAGAATCAGGTTCGAGCAAAAGAGCCCTAGATCTCCCGCGCAGAGCGCCGCTGATTTCGCGAGCTCCGGCTCCGTCTCCCGCGCGGACAGAATCCGGATGTCCCGCACGTCAAGCCGGTTTTCACAGCGGTTATGAATCGTCATTTTCCCGCGGCGCATATCCGCGTTGTCGATGATGTCATCATGAACGAGGATAGCTGTCTGAAACATCTCGAAGGCGAGTGCGAGATCCATCGCATACTCCGGATCCTTCCCGCCGCCGATCCTGTAACCGAGTTCAACCAGCACGCCCCGCAGGTTCTTGCCGCCGTCGTTCAGATCCGCAAGATCAGAGCGGAACGTGCGGATCAGCGGATTCGGATCCTTCGCGAGCCGCCTGTTCAGCTCCCTCTTGCGCTTCCTGAGCGACGACGCGCAGGATCTGTAAAATGCCATGAACGCTTCTAATGCTTCCCTGTCTCTGTCTGTGCTCATTCGCTCACTTCCCCTTGTTGACCTTGACGTTCGCGTACCACTGAAGCGCCTCACCGAGAAGCTCCTCCGAGAAATCCGGCCACAATACGTCCGTAAACCAGAGGTCCGCGTACGTCGTCTGCCATGGAAAGAAATTCGAGAGCCGGTGGTCTCCTCCCGTGCGGATCACGAGATCGATGTCCGGAATCCCCGGCGTCATCAGATACTGCTCAAAGACCTCCTCCGTGAGCGGCGCATCAAGACTTGCCTTTCCAGAAACCACATCCCCTGCATACGCCTCCGCGGCCCGAAGAATCTCATCGCGGCCACCGTAGGAGAGCGCGATCTGCAGATAGAGCTTCCCGCAATCCTTCGTCACTTCCTCCGCGTCGCGGATGACTTTGATGTCTTCCGGCTTCAGATAGCTTAAGTTTCCGACCACGACGACCTTCACGCCCTTTTCAATGCAGGTGTGGATCTCCTCAACGAAGAACCGCCGCATCAGTTTGAAGAGATCGCTCACCTCCTGCTGTGACCGCCTGAAATTCTCTGTAGAAAATGCATACACCGTCAGATACGGGATGTCCGCATTTTCGCACCACTCGCAGAGATCGATAAATGTGTCGACGCCTTTCTCGTGGCCGCCCATGACCGACTTCAGCATATGCTGCCTCGCCCAGCGGCGGTTGCCGTCCATAATAACGCCGAGATGACGAACCTTCTGCTCAGGCATACGCTCACCTCCCTTTTTTGTATCCACTATTCAGCACATCTGAAAAACTTCTGAAATCGTCCGGCGAGCAAGCTCTCCGTCTTTTTTTGTATCTATGAATGTAATGATTCAGCACCCCAGACTCGGAACGCTGCGCGTTCCTCGTTGTGGGCGGAACCATTCAAAGTGATTACGCGCAGCTCTCACCGCGCTCCCCGCCATTCGCAATCCGTGGGGCCCCGCCCCACTGCTTGCTCATGTCGGTGCGTGTCATAAAGTCTTTCACCCACTGGCAAGCAAGCTTGCCGTGGGCTCAGACTTTTGACACTATAATCATTACATATGCAGGACGCCGTAGAAGATCAGCGACATAATAGTTGCCGCAACCGCGATTCCGACGAGGATCGCAAGAGACGCCTTCTTTATATCGACGTCGAGAAGCGACGCAATCAGCGCGCCCGTCCAGCCGCCGGTCCCTGGAAGCGGAATACCGACGAACGCAACAAGTCCCCAGAACTCCGCCTTGCTGACGCCATCTGACTTCTTCATTGCGCGGGCTTCCATTTTCTGTACGAGCTTTCCGAAGTGCTTCGTTGGCCTGAGCCAGTCGAAGATTTTCCGGATAAAGAGAAGAATGAACGGAATCGGAATAATGTTGCCGATCAGCGAGAAGATCAGCGCCTGCTGCAGCGGAAGCTTGAGCGCCCGCGCGACAATAATGCCTCCACGCAGCTCGATGAGCGGCAGCATCGAGACGAGTGTCACAAACGCCTGCGGCGCCAGCATGTGCGCGAGATGAAGCTGATACCAGTTTACAAATGCATCCATTTACGAAATCCAGTCTCCTTATATAAATTATGTGAGCCCTGTCGCGGCGCTCGGATATCTCTCTGTAAGGCAATGCACAGCAGAGCGGTCCTCTCTCAGGTTCGCTCTGCCAGAAAGCCACGCAGCACGCGGATGAGCGTCTCCATCTGCTCGTCCGTCCCGATCGTTATGCGCAGATAATTGCGGATCCTGTCCTGATCGAACCAGCGGACAAAGATGTTCTTCGTCTTCAGGAAGTCAAAGATCTCCTTCGCCGGCACGTGCTCGTGTGTCACGAAGAGGAAATTCGAGTAAGACTCATCGCAGTGGAAACCGAGTTTTCTTAACTTCTCCATGGCCTTCTCCCTCGTCTTCATGATCTTCCCGCACGTCTCCGCCAGATACGCCGAGTCCCTCGCCGACGCCGCCCCAAGGCGGATCGTCATGCGGTTCATCGTATAGGAGTTGAAGCTGTACTTCACATCATTCAGATAGTGGATGAGCGGCTCGCCCGCCATCGCGTAACCGATGCGCAGTCCGGCAAGACCTCTCGACTTGGAGAACGTCTGCGTGATCACGACATTGTCGTACTTACGGATGAGCGGCAGCGCAGAGATGCCCCCGAAGTCGATGTATGCCTCATCGACAATGACGATGCTGTCCGGATTATTCTTCACGATCTCCTCGACTGTCTCCACCGGAAGAAGAGCTCCTGTCGGTGCGTTCGGATTCGGAAATACAATGCCGCCGTTCGGCTCCCTGTAGTCCGCCGCGCGGATATGGAGATTCTCATCGAGCGGGACCTTCCTGTACGGGATTCTCAGCATGTCCGCCCACACATCATAAAAGCTGTACGTGATGTCCGGGAACAGGATCGGCTTCTCCGAATTAAAAAATGTCATGAAACTCATCGCGAGGACATCGTCCGAGCCGACGCCGACAAAGACCTCCGAGTCGCGAAGACCGTAGTGCTCCGCGATCGCATGCACGAGCTCTGATGCCGCCGGATCCGGATAGAGCCGCAGGTCATCCGTCCCGAGTGTCTGCATCGCCTCCGCAACGCCGGGAGCCGGCGGATAGGGGTTCTCATTTGTATTTAACTTGATGACGTCCGTATTCTTCGGCTGCTCGCCGGGCGTGTACGGAACAACGCGCCTTATATTGTCTTTCCAGCCCATCTTCATCCTTTCCTGCTGCCCGGGGTGATGTCCCGGAGAACCGCGTGTGTAAGCGTCTCAATCCGCATCTCACAGACCATAGGCTTTCGCAACTCTCTCAAAGCCCGGGAGCGCGCCCTCGATCGTCTCGTGCGCCACGCAGTAGGCGATCCGCACCCAGCCCTTGCAGCCAAATGAACGGCCCTGGACCGCGAGAATGTGTTCGTCCTTCTTCAGCCTGTCCACAAATGCGCGCTCGTCCTCCTCCGGGGACTTGACCCACATGTAAAACGCGCCGTCCGGATGAACGACCGTGTAGCCGTCCTCAATCAGCGAGAGATAGAGGTCATCGCGGTTTTTCAGATAAAAATCAACATCCGCCCGGACATCAATGCACCGCGCGACGACGCGCTGCATGAGGGACGGCGCATTGACAAAGCCAAGAATCCGGTTCGCGACGTTGGCCGCCGCGAGAATGTCCTCCGCGCCGTCGAGCGAGTCCGGAAGGACCAGATAGCCGATGCGCTCGCCCGGCAGACTCAGCGACTTGCTGAAGGAGCTGCCGACGATAGAGTCTGCATAGTAGCCCGTGATCCACGGAACGGTCTCCCCGTCGAATGCGATCTCGCGGTACGGCTCATCGGAAATGAGATAAATCGGATGCCCGTACAGCTTCTCCTTCTCGCTTAGAAGCTGTGCAAGTTCGACGATGACCGACTCCGGATAAATGACGCCCGTCGGATTGTTCGGCGAGTTGATGATCATCGCCTTCGTCTTCGCCGTGATCTTCTTCTTAAGATCCGTGAAGTCCGGATAGAACGTCTCCGGGTTGGCCGGAGACTCGACGAGCACGCCGTCGAAGTTACCGACATAGGAGCGGTACTCGCCGAAGTACGGCGAGATCGTGACGACCTCGTCGCCCGGGTTTAAGAGTGTCTTTAAAATTACATTCAGTCCGCCCGCGGCGCCGACCGTCATCAGGATATTCTTCGCCGAAAATGATGTGTGGAAATTCTTATTCAGATGCTCTGCAATCGTCTGCCGGACATCCTCGTAACCTGAATTGTTCATGTAGCCGTGGAGCATGACGGGATCTTCATTTTCCGTGATGTCGAGGATCGCGTCCCTGACGGCCTGCGGAGCAGGCACATTCGGATTGCCGAGGCTGAAGTCATAGACATGGTCCGCACCGTACTCGGCGGCCATCTTCTTTCCCTCCTCGAACATCGCGCGGATCGCGGAGCTTCCCGCGACAAAGCCCTTCATTTTCTCTGAGATCATATAAGCACCTCTTTACTCGACGATGATCTTCTTGAAATTCTTCTTGCCCTTCTGGAGGACGGTCTCGTTCTTCGCGAGCTCAGCCTTGTCGAGCTGCGCGTAGATGTCCTTCACCTGCGTCTCATTGACTCTGACACCGCCGCCCTGGATTGTGCGGCGCGCATCGCCGTTCGATGTCGCAAAGCCTGCCTTCACGAGGAGCTGGATGATGCCGATCTTGTCGTCCCTGAAGTCATCGTCCCTGAGGACGGTCTTCGGGATGTCCGTCGCGATGCCCTTGCCGAACATAGAGCGGGCCGCATCCTGCGCCTTCTCCGCCTCTTCCTCGCCGTGAACGAGCTTCGTGAGCTCATAGGCGAGAATCTCCTTCGCACGGTTCAGCTGGCTGCCCTTCCACTGATCCATCTCATCGATCTCCTCAAGTGGAAGGAAAGTCATTTTCCGAATGAATCCGACGACATCCTCATCGTCGACATTTCTCCAGTACTGGTAGAAGTCGTACGGGGACGTCTTCTCCGGGTCGAGCCAGACAGCGCCGCCGGATGTCTTGCCCATCTTTGTGCCGTCATGCTTGAGAAGAAGCGTGATCGTCATCGCGTATGCGTCCTTGCCGAGTTTCCGGCGGATCAGCTCCGTACCTGCGAGCATATTGGACCACTGGTCATCGCCGCCGAACTCCATATTGCAGCCGTATGTCTTGTACAGGTTGTAGAAATCGTAGCCCTGCATCAGCATGTAGCTGAATTCAAGAAATGAGAGGCCCTTCTCGAGACGGTTCACGTAGCATCTCGCGCGGAGCATCTCGTTGACGGAGAATTCCGGTCCGATCTCGCGCATAAAATCAAGGAAATTAAGATTTCTGAGCCAGTCCGCGTTGTTGACCATCTGCGCCTTTCCCGGCCCGAACTCAATGAAGCGGCTCATCTGTTTCTGAAATTTCCGGCAGTTCGCATCGATTTCCTCGACCGTCATCATCCGGCGCATGTCAGAGCGGCCGGACGGGTCGCCGATCATGCCGGTGCCGCCGCCGACGAGAGCAATCGGCTTATTGCCCGCTGCCTGCAGGCGCTTCATGAGGAGCAGCGCCATAAAATGACCGACGTGCAGTGAGTCGGCCGTCGGATCGAAGCCGATATAGAAGGTTGCCTTACCATTGTTGACAAGCTCGCGGATTTCATCCTCGTCCGTTACCTGAGCGATCAGGCCGCGCGCCTGCAGTTCCTCATAAATTCCCATAATAATAACTCCTTACATTTTTCACAGCCGCGGGCCCAGCCCGCGGCCACGTTTCCACTGTGCCATATGCAATTACTGTCCCGCCTCTTTCAAAAAGCCGAACGGATCCGTATCATGCAGAAAGTGCATGAGCTGGAGGGCCGCATTTTCTGCGACGCGCTCCTCACGGAGGATTCTCCGGACTTCATCGCGGCCCGCAATGACAACCGTGATCTCCTCGGAATCCTCGAGATGCTGGCGGGCGTGATCGTCGTCCTCCGCATAACCGTAGACCATCGCGCACGACTCATCCGTGAGGCCGTCCGTCATATAATACGGACGGGTATACATCAGATCCGCCGCGACAGGCTTCATCTCAAGTCCGGTCTCTTCATAAATCTCGCGGACAGCCGCCTTCTCATATGTCTCTCCCTTTTCCACGAGTCCCGCCGGGAACTCGTAGACACACTCCCCGATCGGCCAGCGGAACTGGCGGATCAGGAGAACCTTGTCGTGCTCCCTTCCGCAGAGCACATACATCGCAACGCCGTCGGCGCGCGTCTTCTTCCGCCGGATCTCGAGGTCATCTATGCTCTCCGCGCGGCTCGCGAGAAAATATTTTCCCGGATCGCCGGTCTTCTTGACTGTCGAGAGCTCGAAGAAATTCAGAAACCGGTTCCTCGTGACCTGTCTGATCTCTCTGATAAGTCCCATATCTTTCACCTCTTGCAGCGCCGGATACTCCGGAACATCCCGGCAGGGTGTATACTGCACCCATCATCCGGCTTATACAGATTCTACCCTACTCAGTCGCGGAAATCCTGTCAAGTTTTTTTGTAATTATTCAGCGGACCCAGGCGGATGAAGAGGTTTTCATTTCGCTTTTACAAGCAGAGAGGCATATGGTATCATAAAGCACAAGATTATTATGGAGGGGGATTCCTGAATCTATGAGTTCTTATCTTGTCTACACCGACTCCGGAGCAGATCTTCCGCAGGAAATGTATGCGCGCTACGACATCCGCATTGTTCCGATGGACTATCTCTTAAACGGCGAGTCGATCACATTTGATACGAAGGCACCCGATCACAACGAGCACTGCGATGCGCTGTACGCGGCGCAGAAGAACAATGCGGACGTTCATACGTCGCAGATCACGCCGTACCGATACATCGATACCTGGACAGCCGATCTTCGGAATGGGCACGATATTCTCTATATTTCCTTCTCGTCCGGCATGTCCGCGACGTACCAGAACGCACTAAGTGCCGCGGACCAGCTGAGGGATGATTTTCCGGACCGCACAATCGAATGCGTCGACTCACTCGCCGCAACCGGCGGACAGGGCGTCATCACATACTGCGCCGCCGTGAACCAGGCCCATGGCATGTCTCTTGAGGAAAATGCCGCCTGGCTCCGCGAGAAGATTCCTTACATGTGCCACCGCTTCACGGTCGGAGATCTCGGCTACCTGCACAAGGGCGGCCGCGTCTCCGCTGCCGTCGCGCTAATCGGCGGCGTTCTCGACATCAAGCCGCTTCTTATTATCGACGACGAGGGCAAACTCGAGATGGTCGGAAAGGCAAGAGGCCGCAATGCGGCCCTCAAGGGGCTTCTGAAGGACTATGTGGCAGAAATGGGCGTTGCGGGTGTCCCGAAGGTCGTCTTCATCACGCACACGTCCCTCTACAAAGAGGCGGAACATCTGGCTGACATGCTCCGGCAGGTTGCTGAACCGGGCACAGAAGTCTACACGATCTGTGAGACACCGATCATCGGCGTCCACACGGGTCCGGATTTCTTCGCCATCTGCGGATGGGGGAAGAGGCGCAAGAGAAAGTAAGCCGCAACTCCCGCGCTTCAGCTGAAATAACCGAGCGCATAATTTTAAAAAAAAGAGGGGCCACCGCTCCTCTTTTTTTCTATATCTTCTATATCTGAACACATCCGCAGATCCGGCTGTCAGCGTCTCAGGACTCCGTCGAAACTGTCGATGAATCTGTCGCATCCGCCACGGCCGTGACAGAATATTTCTCGATGATGGCCTCCGCCTCGCTGTATGAGACCATATAATCGGCCGCAACCTGCGGGACCGTTCCCTGGCTCACCAGATCATCGAGACTGTCCGCATTGTAATTTGCGAGCACGGACTTCACGGCGTTCTTATAGATGTCGTCATTTTCCGTGACACCTTCCTTCTGCACAATCGCGCGGCTGACCATGTCCGTCTTGAGATAGGAGTCCGCCATTTCATTGATGTCATCCTGCGTCTTACCGACTTCACTCAGATAGTCGGACGTCGTTATGCTGTAGGCAGCCGCCGTCTGCTCAACGTACGCGGACCAGTAATTGCGCCAGGATTCCTGCAGCTGCTCCGGGTACTTCCAGAATTCCGATTGATTCACGATATTCGACAGCGCCTCACCCGGCGTCGTCTTGTAGACCTTGTTGATCGTCACGGTAAACACGGCGTTCTTGCCCGCAAGATCCGAACTGGCGTAGCTGTCCGGGAACGTGACCTTGACGTCAACCGTCTCTCCCTTCGTGTGACCGACCAGCTGATCCTCAAAGCCGTCGATGAACGTGCCCGAGCCGATCGTCAGGTCGTAATCAGAGGCTGTGCCCCCGTCAAATGCAGTGCCGTCAACTTTTCCGACATAATCAATGTTGGCAGTCATGCCTTTTGCAATTTTCGTTCCGTCCGCATAGGCGAGCGCCTGTCCCTTGTAGTCTGCAAGTGTGACATAGTCGCTCCACTCATCACCAGCCACCATGGACTCCGTGGCAATCGAATCGGCGCCGCTGTTAGCCGCAGCTGACTCTGTCTCCGTGACGACACTTCCCGAAGCCGATGCCGGCGACTTGCTCTCTGCGCCGCACGCGGCACTTCCAAGCGCCATTGCGGCGCACAAAAGAACAACCATTACTTTTTTTCTCTTCATACTCTCTCCCCGCCGGTTTCTCATTTTCCGCCGGCAACCCTTTTTCTGTTCTGACATCCCGCAGAATATTGCCAGACCATAGGTGTACATTGTACGGTATCAGGCAGATTTGCGCAAGCGGGCGGGACGACGGATTGCCGCATTTATTGATCAGAAAAGCGGAAATATTGACTTTGGTCTACAAATCAATATAATGACTTTAAGGATTCTATTTGTTTGTTTTTCGTGTTTAAGAAAGGAAAATCATATGAACTGGTCCAGAACAAGACTGAAGGAGATGGCCCGCACCGCGCTTCACGGCTCCTACTGGAGAAGCGTGCTCGTGGCATTCATCCTCCTTCTCATCACGGGAGGAACATCTGTTATTTCCTCCGCAAACAACCTGTCAGAAGGCATGTCAGGCAGCGATACAGGAGACATGTTCAGCGCCTACAGCGTATTTCACATAAGCGGCGCATTGCTCGCGGCCCTTCTGATCTCCGTGGTCACGGCAGGCATCATTTCCATTGCGATCAGCATTTTCGTGCTGAATCCGCTCGAAGTCGGGTGCAGGAACTACTTCAGGAAGGACATTTTCGAGCCGCAGACGCTGGAAGGCCTCGGAGTTGGATTTCAGGGAAATTATCTGAACGTCGTCAAGACAATCTTTCTGCGCGATCTCTATATTTTTCTCTGGAGCCTGCTCTTTATCATCCCGGGCATCATCAAGTCCTATGAGTACATGATGGTTCCGTATCTGCTCTCCGAGGATCCGAACATGTCAGCGGACGAGGTCTTTGCGAGATCAAGGGCGATGATGGACGGTGAGAAATGGAATGCGTTCGTCCTCGATCTCTCCTTCCTCGGCTGGAATATTCTCGGCGCCTGCACGCTCGGCATCCTCACGATCTTTTACGTAGCCCCCTACCAGTATCTCACACACGCGGCTCTCTATGGAGCGCTGAAGCAGAAGATGATGCGCATGGAACATAATGAGACGTACACGTATTAAAAATCGATGACGCGCGCACCGCGAAGAGCCCCCGGCATTTGCCGGGGGCTCCTTTTTCTGACCTCACTTCTTTTTTCTTCTCCCTGCCGGAAGCAGCGACAGTACAGTGCCGCTGAACATCAGAACGCATCCGAGAAGTTCCCGGCCGGTCAGCACCTGTCCCTGGAACAGCCACCCACCGATCGCGGCAAATACGCTCTCAAGGCACATGAGAAGCGATGCGACCGCCGGTTTCAGGCCCTTCTGCCCGATGATCTGGAACGTATAGGCGACGCCGCTCGACATGATGCCGGCAAAAAGGATGGCCGGAAGAGCCGCCTTCAGAGCGGCCGCCGTATTCGTCTCAAGCATCAGCATGAACACAGTCGCAAGAATTCCCTCGACCGTCGTCTGGATGAGCGAGAGCCTGAGGCCGTCCACCATCGGAAGATAATGGTTCACCACCAGAATCTGGAACGCGTACAGGAGGGCACACAACATCAGGATGAGATCGCCCGGTATCACATACTTAAAGATATTGGTGTCATTCAATCAATTTTGCCGATGAAGCGGTAGAAGATTTCTACCTCCTGTTCCCGGCTTCCGTCCTCGTTCTTGACCGCCTCATGGACAAGGATTTTTTCAATCAGCGTGTTCAAGAGTTCAGCGGTGAGTTCCGTGGGATTGACGCACTCTTTCATCAAGGCAATCCATTTTTCTGCGTCTGCGGCACTCTGGCTTTCAGCGGCAATAGCAGATTGAAGCTGTTCAATCTTTTCTTCCAGTTCCGCCTGTTCGCTTTGGTACTTCCCGGACAGCATATTGAAGTTGTATTCTGTGATACGCCCCGCCGCCCAGTCCTCATACATCCGGGCAAACAGGGTATCGACCTCGGCTTTCCGCTTCTCCGCTTTTTTCAGTTCAGCAGCCTGTTTTTTTCTTGCGGCGGCCTGTCCTTTGTCATTGGCGTTCAGCAGCCGTTTCAAAAGCTGTTCTTCATCGTGCTGTACCAGCGCCGACCAGTATTGCAGACGGGAGAGGACATAGGCGTAAAGCACATCATAGCGGATGTAGTGCATGGAGCATTGGCGTGTGCCTTGCCCGTTCTTGCTACAATGGTAGTAGCCATAGGGCTTGCTGTTCTGTCTGTTCTCCCCGTAGGCCAGCGACCAGCCGCAGTCCGCACACTTTATCAGCCCCGCAAAAATCTGTGTCGTGCCATTCTTGCGCTCCCTCCGGCGGCTTGCGATCTGCTCCTGTACCTGCCGGAAAACCTGTTCGCTGATAATCGGCTCCTGCGTGTTCTCCACCCGCACCCATTCGCTTTGGGGCTTGCGTATCCTCCGCTTGTTCTTAAAGGAAATATTGGTCTCCCGGTAGTGGATGGTATGGCCGATGTAGGTTTCATCTTTCATAATGCTTTTGACCTGCGCTATCGTCCATGCGTAGCCTTTTTCCTCTGGTGCGCCAGCATAGATATTGGCGAAAGTCCCGTCACGCTGGAAGTTGATAAATCCCGGCGTCGGTACTTTTTCCGCAATCAATATCCTTGTAATGCTGGCCGCCCCTTTGCCGTGAATAGCAAGGTCAAAAATCTTCTCCACGATCCAGCGGGTTTCCTCGTCGATTATCAGCTTGTTCTTGATTTCCGGGTGCTTCTTGTACCCGAGGGGAGCATAGGCGCTGATACGCTGTCCGGCGGCAAACTTTGCCTTGAAAGCAGTTTTTACCTTGCGGCTGGTGTCCTTTGCGAACCATTCGTTGAACAGGTTTTTGAATGGCACAAAATCGGACAGTCCCTTTTCTGTGTCCTCATTCTCCGCAACGGCGATGTACCGCACCCGTTTTTCCGGGAACAGAAATTCCAGATAGTAGTCCATCATCACATGCTCCCGCCCGAAACGGGACAGGTCTTTGGTGACAATGCAGTTTACTTTTCCGGCTTCCACATCGTCCATCATGCGCTGGAAACTCGGACGCTCGAAGTTTGTCCCACTCCACCCATCGTCCACATATTCCCCGACCACATGAAGCCCCTGCTCCCTTGCGTACTGTTGCAGGATTGTCCGCTGCGTTTCAATGCTTACGCTGTCACCATAGCTTTCATCGTCACGGCTTAACCGCATATAAAGAGCCGTGTTGTAAATGGTAGTATTGTAAGGTTGTTTCACCGTAAAAATCCTCCTTCTAAAGAAACAACCCACGCTTACAATACTTTTGCTCTATGGCAATTATATCATAAGCGTGGGCGTGTATCAACGATGGGTCACGAAGAAGCTGCCCTTGCCGCCGTGTGCCGGACGACATCCACAATCAGATCGCCAATCGGACGACCGCCAGCGGCAAAATGTTCGGAGATTTTGATACGGTTTTTCCCACATACAAAATACTGTGTGCCGTTCTCGTCAGTAATGACCTGCCCGGTGTGTATTGTATCAATAATGTCGCTTTCGCTTTTTACCATCCAGTGTCCTCCGTATGATTATTTTTCATCATGCAGCTTGAATTTCTGTTCATAGCGTTTACCTCCCTCTTGTTCGCTGCTGCCGTTTCAGCTCCGCCAGCACTTCCGGCGGGATACGGTCAACCAGCCGCTGTAAATTGTCCAGTTCGCTTTTCAGCTTTGCCCGTTCCATCGTATCTTTCATCTTTCCTTTTTCGCTGGCCTTTGCCCTTGCTTCCAACTTCTCATTCTCCGCCAGCAGGTCATTGATTGTGACCTTGTACTTTTTCAACTGCCCGGAGAAATTCTCCATCTGCGGGAACCACTTTTTCAGCATGGAGAGGGCTTCCTCTTTTTTCTTTCCGGCGTTCAGCGGGTTAATGCCGTCCAGTGTGGCTTCAATGGCTCTTGCCTGCCGGGAGAGGGAAACCGCCTGTTTGAAAAGCCGGGTGGGGATATGCTTCCGGCCTGTCCTGCTGGCGCTCTCCCCACGCTCCAAGTCAGGATATTTCTCCACCATATAGGCGTGAAAATCGTCCTGCCACTTCGTCAGGTTTGCCCGGTTGCCGATAATCTCCTTTGCACACAGGCGGTTGTCCTTTGTCAGCGGAACAAAGGTCAAATGCAGGTGGGGCGTTTTCTCGTCCATGTGTACCACCGCCGACACGATATTTTCCCGTCCTACCCGGCCAATGAGGAAGTCCGCCGCCCTCTGGAAAAACGCCTGTATCTCCTTTGGGGATTTCCCCTTGAAAAACTCCGGGCTGGCAGTTACCAGCGTATCGACAAACCGTGTGCTGTCCTTGCGGGTTCGGCACCCGGCCTGCTCAATCCGGCTCTGAATGAAGTGGTAATAGCGTCCCTCCGGCTTGACGATATGGAAGTTGTATTTGCTCCGGCTTGTGTCAATGTCGGGATTGCTGGCATACTGTTCTTTCTGTCTTTCGTGATGGGCTTCCAGCGGCCTTGCCGGGTTGCCCTTGTGCTTCTCAAACCGTAAAATTGCGTGTTGTGCCATTCTGCTCCTTTCCCCATTCCTTTCCTATCCGGGGTTTTCCACAGGGAAAATCCCGCAGAAAATAGCTCGGATAGGATTGGAATGGATAGAATATAAATCAGTCTTTTTATCTTTGTATTTCTATATACCGTCCGGTTTTCGTACGTCTCAGGAGTGATTTCCGTACTTCATGGGTACGGTTTTCAGTCCTCCGGTGTACCAGAACGGGATTTCTTAAAGTCGGTGTTTGGAACCGCTTCATAGGATTTTGGGAAAATGCGGTTGGGTTTTCCACAGCCCTGCTTCTGGATCTCCACCAGTCCGGCGTATTGCAGTTCCCGCAGGGTATTCACCGCTTTCTGCCGCCCACAATGGAGCAGTGTGACCACTTCACAGATAGGGTAATACAGGAAAATCCGTCCGCAGTCATCCGCCCACCCATTCTTGCGGGATAACTCTGTCCGGCGCAGGATAAAGGCGTACAGAACCTTTGCCTCGTTGGACAGGGGCTTGAATGTGGGGGCTTCAAAGAGAAAATTCGGGAGCCGGGTGAAGCTGAACGCCTTTTCCGGCTGGTGGATATAGATGGTATTTGTCATAGTTCGTTTTGTGGACGGTTAGAAGCCCGTTTTCCGGGGCGGGCGATACTTTATACCACCTGCCCCGGTTTGGGGCTTGCAAAGCCTGATAAATCAAGGCTTTTTTCGCTCCTAACTGTCCACAGCAGACCTCCTTTTCCGTTCACTTTCTGTTTTCTGCCGCCTGTGAACTCTGGCGGCACAGCCGGGGCAGTATTTTGCCCGGTTGGATTTGGGGACGAACACACCGCCGCAGACCGCACAGCGTTTCAAGTCCTTATCCCGGAAAATTTCCGCTTCCAGCGTCCCGTCCAGCGGCAAGACCGCCCAGCGGAACCACTTACAGCAGACCGAGAAAGAAATCGTCTGCGGGCAGGTGCAGGTGTCCCCATCGTCAAGGGCAATGCAGTTGCCGTCCTCACAGCAACAGCACTCCCGGCGTATCAGGGCGCTTGCCCGTTTCCGCTGCGCCGGGGTCATGCGGTAAAGGGAACCGTCCGGCCTGCATTCCAGCGGCGGCAAGTCTTTGTAGGGATTATTTTTCATGCGTTCCCTCCGTTTTGCTTTCCGCTGCCGTTCTCCCCGAAAAGGCTTCCTGCCCCATTCCTGCGGCGTGTTCCGGCGTTGGCACGCTCACCATAACTTCGGGACAACTTGTCCCAAAGTGACCTCTGGACAAAGTGTCCAGAAGTCGGCTCCTTGCGGTGCTTCCCCAGCCGGGGGTATTCCTTTTCGGACGGTCATTCGGTTTTCAAGGTGCTGTCCATCGATGAACTAACCTAAGTCTACACCGAAATGACCGCCCGTCCCGTATATCCGAAAGGTGGGAAATCTGCCTGAAAATCCCCCCATTTCCACGCTCTCGGAATTGTGGTAGAATGGAAGAAACTGAACAGTAAATTTGAAGTTGTGGAGGTAACACATAGATGGATCAAGGTAGAATTATTGTAATCACAGGTTCGCCGGGGACGGGGAAAACTACAACGGCATCTACTGTTGCAAAAGAATCGGATTTGGAAAAATCTGTGCATATGCACACAGATGACTTTTATCATTATTTGAGTAAAGGGGCAATACCACCATATTTGCCAGAATCAAATGAGCAAAATTTGATTGTCATTGAAGCATTTTTAGAAGCCGCGAAGCGATATGCTCGTGGTGGATATGATGTAATTGTAGATGGTATTGTAGGACCGTGGTTTTTAGAGCCGTGGCTCAACATTGTTCAAGAGCATTATGAAGTACACTATATCGTTTTAAGAGCAAGTAAAGAAGAAACTAT
This sequence comes from uncultured Eubacteriales bacterium, assembly GCA_900320615.1. Classification (GTDB taxonomy): domain Bacteria; phylum Bacillota; class Clostridia; order Lachnospirales; family Lachnospiraceae; genus Chordicoccus. The sequence continues at coordinate 31,300 of ONSX01000002.1, read as the reverse complement.
GAAGAGAGCTATCAAACGCTCAAAGTTAGACAGAGAAACAAATATTGAATTAGTTGAAACGATGTGGGAACAATTTTCCAATTTAGGAATCTATGAATCAAATGTTATTGATACAACTACGCACTCAGTCAAAGATACTGTATCAGCAGTAAAAGAAAAAATTGTAAGGGGTACTGCTTTACTGCTTTAGGCAATTCCAGTTTGTCGAGCAGACAAGGAGGGAGAACATGGAACTATCCATACAAGAACGCCTGAAAGACCTGCGTGTGGAGCGTGGCCTGACGCTGGAGCAGCTTGCGGAAGAAACCCATCTCTCCAAGTCTGCGTTAGGCAGCTATGAGGGGGACAAGTTCAAGGACATCAGCCACTATGCCCTTATCCAGCTGGCAAAGTTTTACGAAGTGTCCGTTGATTATCTGCTGTGCCGTTCTGAAACAAAAAATCACCCAAACGCCGATCTTGCAGACCTGCGTTTGAGTGATGATATGATTGAATTTTTGAAAAGCAGGCTGGTGGATAATGCCCTCCTGTGTGAACTGGCGACGCACCCGGATTTTCCCCGGCTCATGGCTGACCTTGAAATCTATGTAAACGGCATAGCGGCAAAGCAGGTACAGGGGGCAAACGCCATTGTGGACGCTGTGAGCGCAACTATTATGAAGCAGCACAATCCCGGTCTGACCGACCCGCAGTTAAGGCAGCTGATCGCCGCCCACATTGACGATGACAGCTTTTGCCGCCATGTGATACAGCAGGATATAAACAAGATAGCCCTTGACCTGCGGAAAGCCCACAAGGACGATTTTTTCAGTGTCCCGGAGGACAATCCTCTGGAAGATTTCTTGCAGACCGCCGAAGAAGCCGCCAGCCCAAACAGCGACCCGGAACAGGCTGCGATGGCCTTTATCTGCAAGCGGCTCAAACTGAACTATGGGAAGCTGTCGGAGGAGGAAAAGAAATGGCTGAAAAGGATTGCACAGAAGTCGGACTTGCTGAAAAATCCAAACCCGCAGCGGGGAAGAAAATGAGAAATTAGATATGCAAAAAGGAAAAATGAGATTCATTGAAGTAGAAACCAAAAACAGGACGGCGGATTTCATAAATCGGCTGCTGACGGTATGGGAAAGTTCTGTAAGAGCAACACACCTGTTTCTGTCGGACAGTGAAATCAAAAAGATAAAAGAATATGTACCGCAGGCGCTCGCTGGAATTGCGCATTTGATGATCGCAGAAGATGATAGGGGCTGCCCCGGGGCTTTTATGGGGATCAAGGACGGCACCTTGGAAATGCTGTTCATTTCCCCGGAAGAAAGAGGAAAGGGGCTCGGAAAGCGCCTGCTCCAATATGGGATTAAAACCTATGCCGTAGAGCGGGTGGCTGTGAATGAGCAAAACCCACAGGCCAAGGGCTTTTATGAACACATGGGCTTTCAGGTTTATAAAAGGACAGACCTTGACGAACAGGGCAATCCTTATCCGCTTTTATACATGAGCCTTAACATCTAAATCGGATTTTACGAAATCTCATATCCCGCAGAGAAGCAAAAACAGAAAGTACCCTGCCTTATACTCATTATCATCATTGCCCTTTTCCTTGACTTGCTTGTGTCTTTGTGATACACTAACATACATAAAATTAGAGGTGAGGTGGAAAGATGATTAACTTTTCTTGCAAATAAATTGGAATATACAGTGATACTGTGTTTTACAGTACCATTGTACCCATTGCAAGAAAGTTAAAAGTCTATTCACTCGATATATCGTAGGCGTATCACTCTTGATAGGGGTGGTACTATTATGCTGTGACGAGCTGCAAGAATTGACTTTCTTGCAGCTCTTATTTTATGTTCTTTATCCCCGGAATAAAGGAGGAATGCGATATGTCGATGATCCGAGTCGAGAACCTTACCTTTGCCTATCCATCCAGCTATGATAACATTTTTGAAAATGTCAATTTTCAAATTGATACAGATTGGAAACTTGGGTTCATTGGTAGAAATGGCAGAGGTAAAACAACTTTTCTAAATCTTCTGCTTGGAAAGTACGAATACCATGGGAAAATACAAGCCTCTGTGCAATTTGATTACTTTCCATACCCTGTTAGCAATAAAAACAGATTAACTGCGGACATTCTCTCGGAAGTCTGCCCGCTGGCGGAAGAATGGGAGCTGTTGAGAGAACTATCCTATCTGGAAGTCCGTGATGATGTGCTTTGGAGACCATTTTTTACGCTTTCCAATGGGGAGCAGACCAAGGTGCTGCTTGCCACCCTCTTTCTGAATGATGGACACTTTTTACTGATTGATGAACCGACAAACCATTTGGATATGGAAGCCAGAGAAACCGTTTCAGCATACCTGAAACGGAAAAAGGGATTCATTTTAGTCTCTCATGATCGCTGTTTTTTAGATGGCTGTGTTGACCATATCCTGTCGATCAATCGGTCAAACATCGAAGTGCAAAGCGGAAATTTTTCTACTTGGTTTACCAACTTCCAGCGTCAACAAGAATTTGAACTCGCTCAAAATGTGAAGCTGAAAAAAAGCATTGATAATATGCAAAAGGCAGCTAAAAGAACTTCTGTCTGGTCAGACCGAATTGAAGCGTCAAAATATGGGAACGGCCCGGTTGATCGAGGGTATATTGGTCACAAATCTGCCAAAATGATGAAACGCTCAAAGGCTATCGAAGTGCGGCAGCAACGTGCAATCGAGGAAAAGTCCGGCCTTCTCAAAAATTTGGAAACCGTAGAAGATTTGAAAATCGCTCCGCTTCTCTATTTTTCAGATACCTTAGTGACTTTCTCTGATGTTGTACCGATTTTTGACGGCAAAAATGTCTGCCAGCCAATCTCGTTTACAGTAAAACAGGGAGAACGCATTGCCCTTTATGGAAAAAATGGTTCTGGGAAAACGAGCCTTCTAAAGCTACTGGTTGGGCAACAAATAGAACATCGTGGGACAGTTGCAATAGGTTCTGGCATGATATTGTCCTATGTACCTCAAGATACTTCTATGCTGAACGGTTCGTTATCAGAGTTTGCGGAAGCCAATCGTGTTGATGAAAGTTTGTTTAAGGCAATCTTACGGAAAATGGATTTTTCACGAATACAGTTTGAAAAGAAAATGGAAGATTTTTCGGCGGGACAAAAGAAAAAAGTGTTGATAGCAAAAAGCCTTTGTGAACAAGCGCATCTGTATGTGTGGGATGAACCTCTTAACTATATTGACATCTATTCTCGAATGCAAATTGAAAATCTGATTAGAGAATTTTCTCCTACCATGATCTTCGTAGAACATGATCTTGCTTTTAGAAATAACATGGCGACCAAAAGCATTCGTCTGGCTACCGAATAGCAAAGCCAGCCGAGCCAGTCAACGGTCAAGATGAACGGCGCATTTCATGCGCCGCCGTTGACAGCCCCGCCCGTCTTTGCTAAAAGGTAATCAAGGAGGGAAAGCCACAAAATGGCTTCCCGCCCATTTCAATTTTGAGGGAAAAAACGCTTCCAAGTTAAAGAGAGTGCGGCCAAGCACTTTGAGAGATTTGCCGCCTTGTCCACCCATTCAGCAGAACAACGGGAGGCGGTCAAGGCCGGGTGCAAACCCGTTCATTTCAGCCTTGACGGTTGCCCGCTGTTCTGCTATTTTGCCGGGAGTGTGGCCGCAGCTTCGGGACATTTTGTCCATAAGTCGGAGCGTAGGACGAGGGACGGGGCTTTCATATACCTGCCGCCGTTCTCTGAAACCAGCCCGATTTTTTGTTCATTCTCATTCACAAAAAGTCAGCCTGTTTTCCTGCCGGAGCAAGCGGGGCGCAAAAAGCACCGCACCCCGTTTCCCCCGCCAGCCACGCCAGCAGGTATAACACACTACACTTTGCAGGCAAAGTCGTGTGCCAAATGGGGGCAAGCCCCCTTTGGAAACCCCCACAAGAAAAGGCGGTATTCTACCCCTCCACGGGGCGCATACCGCCTTTTCTTGTTATCCAGCCCTCCGGCTGTATCGGTTGAGCAAAAGTCAACGTGGGTTTTGATGTGGTATCTTTAACTAAGTGAAACCCCCGGTTCAGACCTGTAAAACCGCCCTTCATGCACAGGAAATAAAGCCCTGTCACGCCAAGCGCGACGCTGACCCAGATCTTCAGGCTGCTCTTGTGCCCGAGGAAGAGCGACACGATCGGAACCAGAATGACATAGAGTGCCGTGATGAAGCCCGCCTTCGCGGTCGTCGTCATCCCGATACCGATCTGCTGCGCGGCGCTCGCGGCAAAAAGAAAGAGGCCGCACACACAGCCGGACACAAGGAGCATGCGGCGCTGCGCGGCCGTGACCGGCCGGCCCGTGGAGACAGCGCCCGCTGCCGCGTCTCCGTCTGCGCCGCCCGCTCTGCCGGTCACCTGCCCTCTCTCCCGCACGCGGTCCGCAATCGCGACCACCGGCACAAGGAACGCGACGGCGATCCAGCACCGCCCCGCAAGGAAAGTGAACGGACCGACATAATCCGCGCCGATACTCTGTGAGACAAATGCAAACCCCCAGATGACGGCCGCCGTGAGCAGAATCAGCGCATGAATTAGTGCGGACGCCTCCGCCGACTGTCGTTTATTATTATGCATTCTTCAGCCCGTCCCTCATATCTGCCCGCATATAGACGCTCCCGTCATCGAGACGCTTCCACTCGAAAATGCCGCCGTCGTAAATCATATACGATCTCGGCGAATTCTCCTTCGGGATCGAGACAGAGCCGGGGTTCATATAGACAAAAGTCTCATGGCTTACACACTTCGGCACATGCGTGTGACCGTGCAGCAGAATGTCCCCCTCCTTCAGCGGCGGCGGTGTCTGCTCAGACGCGTGATGGCCGTGCGTCACATAGATCACATTCTTTCCGTTCGGAATAATCGCATAATCCGCCATCACCGGAAAATGAAGAACCATCTGGTCAACCTCCGCCTCGCAGTTGCCGCGCACGCAGAGGAGTTCATCCTTCCGCTCATTCAGCATCGCGATCACTTCCTTCGGCGCATATCCCTCCGGGAGATCATTGCGCGGGCCGTGGTACAGAAGGTCACCCAGAAGGAGCAGGCGGTCCGCCTGCTCCTCATCATATCTCTTAAGCATCTGTCTGCAGAACACGGCGGACCCGTGAATATCAGACGCAATCATCCATCTCATGTTGAAAATCCTCCCTTGTCAGAAAGCCCGCGCCTGCCCCGGCGGGAACTTTCCCACCGGGACAGGCGCGGTGCCTGTTATCCAATTCTTCTTTTATGATACCGTCTCCGGTCTCTGATTTCCACCCTGATTTCAAGGCTTTACGCACATCTAACGATACAGCTTCACACCATCCCCACGCCCATCAGCACGAGGCGCACAAGAAACGCGGCTACATACGCAACCAGACACTGCCAGATCACGACGAGCACAGCGTACTTCCCGCCGAGCTCCCTTTGAATCGATGCGATCGCCGACACGCACGGCGTGTAGAGCAGGCAGAAGACAAGCATCGCTGCCGCGGCAAGCGGCGTGAGCGCCGCCTGGACAGCCGCGCGGCTTCCGAACATGACATTCAGCGTCGCAACGACCGACTCCTTCGCGAGGAACCCGGAAATAAGTGACGACGCAATCCTCCAGTCGCCGAGTCCGAGTGGCTTCAGAACCGGTGCGATAAAGCCCGAGACAATCGCGAGAATACTTCCCGACGCATCCGCTGTCTTCACGACATTAAAGGTCGGTCCGAACGTCTTCAGGAACCAGATCACGATCGTCGCGACGAAGATAATCGAGAACGCACGCTCAATGAAGTCCCTCGCCTTATCCCACATGAGCTGCAGCGTGTTCTTTGCGGACGGCATCCGGTAAGTCGGAAGCTCCATGACGAACGGGACCGCCTCGCCCCGGTAGACGAACTTCTTCATGAGAAGCGCCTGCAGGATTCCGAGAAAGATACCAAGCGCGTACAGCAGAACCATGACAAGCCCCGCCTGCTTCGGGAAGAAGGCCGCCGCGAAGAACCCGTAGATCGGGAGCTTCGCTGAGCAGCTGAAAAACGGCGTCAGCAGAACAGTCATTTTCCGGTCGCGGTCAGACGGAAGCGTCCGGCTCGACATGACGGCCGGCACCGTGCAGCCGAAGCCCACGAGCATCGGGACAATCGACCGACCCGAGAGGCCGATCTTCCGGAGCGGCTTGTCCATGACAAATGCAACCCTCGCCATGTACCCCGTGTCCTCAAGAAGCGACAGGAAGAAGAACATGACGACGATGATCGGCATAAATGAAAGCACCGTACCGACACCCTCGAAGATGCCGTCGATCACGAGCGACTTGATGACCGCATTGACATTCCACACGTCAAAGGCGTGCGCCACCACTGCTTCGAGTGCGGAGATGCCGCTCGCCATCAGATTCTGCAGAAACGCACCGATAACATTGAACGTAAGCCAGAAGATGACGCACATGATGCCGATAAACGCAGGGATTCCTGTGTATTTTCCTGTCAGGAAGCGGTCGATCCGGTCGGAGCGCTTCTGCTCCCGGCTGACATGCGGCTTCACGACACATTTGCTGACCAGCTTCTCGATAAAATCGAACCGCATGTCCGCGATGGCTGCTGCGCGGTCAAGGCCGCGCTCCTCTTCCATCTGGCGGATGATGTGCGCGATCATTTCCTTCTCGTTCTGCTCGAGCTTCAGCGCATTGATGATTCTCTGGTCGCCCTCGACGACCTTCGTCGCCGCAAAGCGCACCGGAATACCGGCCGCCTTTGCGTGGTCTTCGATCAGATGCGCCACGCCGTGCAGGCACCGGTGGACAGCGCCGCCGTCCTCGTCCGGCGAGCAGAAGTCGATCCGCCCGGGGCGCTCCTGGTACTGCGCGACGTGGATCGCGTGGCGGATCAGCTCGTCGATACCTTCATTTTTCGCAGCGGAAATCGGCACAACAGGGATGCCGAGCATAGCCTCCATATCATTCACACGGATCGCGCCGCCGTTGCCGGTCAACTCATCCATCATGTTGACAGCAAGGACCATCGGGCGGTTCAGTTCCATCAGCTGCATCGTGAGATACAGGTTCCGATCGATGTTGGTCGCATCCACGATATTGATAATACCCGTCGGATGCTCGTCCAGAATAAACTGCCGGCTGACAATCTCCTCCTGGCTGTACGGAGAGAGCGAATAAATGCCCGGCAGATCCGTGATCAGTGTATGTTCATGACCGCGGATCGGGCCGCTTTTCCGGTCGACCGTGACGCCCGGGAAATTTCCGACGTGCTGGTTTGAGCCCGTCAGCTGATTGAACAGTGTCGTTTTCCCGCAATTCTGGTTGCCTGCCAGTGCAAATGTAAGAACCGTTCCCTTCGGCAGCGGATGCTCATCGGCTTTCACATGATAGCGGCCGCCCTCGCCGAGACCCGGATGCTCCCTGTGATTGGCAAATCTCTCGCTTGTATTGTTCGGCTCCTCACTGCCATCATTGTTATGCACCCGCTCGATCCCGATGCGCGCGGCGTCCGCGACGCGCAGTGTCAGCTGATAGCCGTGGATCAGAAGTTCCATCGGATCCCCCATCGGCGCGAACTTGACAAGTGTCACTTCCACACCTGGTATAAGACCCATGTCGAGAAAATGCTGTCTGAGCTCACCTTCTCCCCCGACAATCGTCACAAAGGCCGACTGGCCGGGATTCAGTTCCTTAAGTGTCAAGACTTCCCTCCCCATACACAAGCAAAAATGTTAGTCTGAAATAACTTTCACAAGTTATCCTAGACTAACTCACAGGGGTTGGTCAAGACAAACGTGTCATAAACGTTTAGCGGGGAAAACCACAGGCTTGCCTGTGGGAGGAACCGCCTTCCTCCTTTTTTCTATGAGCATGTTCTTGCGCATTTCCAGCAGGCATATATTCTTATATCCGACCGAGGGATTCAGCTTTGTTCCGTTCAGAAGCCTCAGATCCATCCTGCCTGTAGAACGCCTGCCAAAGATGAAGCACTCACACCCTTTCCACTGCACCTTATCAAAAAGCCTGAAACCCATAACCTCATACGGGGCCTGATTCCGTCTGCGTTTTCCGCCTCTGATAAAGTTTACCTTGTGTATCTGCCTATTGTGGCATCTTACTTTTTTCTGGAAGTACACTGTACCATCAGAGACAGCGTCCGGATGGCCGCTGATGCATCTGGCATCTATGCAGTGATCTTTAGGCAGGCCATGCCTGACGCGCGTATTTTTTGTAATGTAGCCATAGGTGAGATGCACATCTGGATAGATTTCCTTCAGCTTATCGTAAAACGCCCATCGCATAATGCCCATGAATGTAGCATCCCTAAAAGACATCCCTCTGTGGATTGTCTTCGGAAGCCTGACTGTGCCTCTGTGATAGCCTGTATGACAGGTCTCGCACAGCGTAATCAGATTGTTAGGCGCATCGCCGCCGGTCTTTCTGCTTTCAATGTGGTGAACGTTCAGAATTCTGTCCTTTGACTTTCCATGACAGCACTGGCATTCATGACCGTCACGAAAGAGAACATACTCGCGCACATTCCAGAATCCCATCTGTTCGCCCTGCTGATACTCCGTGCCTCTTATGGCAGGATTCCTGATCTTCTGAATGTCGAAAGACGCCACCTCTGCGATGATTCTGCTGACCGGCAAGATTTCGTGCACTCGGCGAACCGCCGTCAAGTGTGTATCCACCTTGTTCTGGACAGAAGGCGCCAGCCATCCGTCTTTACGTCTGCGATTATCGAAACGAGGTTTACGGTATCTGTTTTTGCGGCTTCTCCTGGCTCTGCGATTCTGCCTGCGGTCGGCGAGCAGATCCACTATGCCGTTTCGCAGCTCCACATCGGACTCAAATAATACCTTGTCCTCTGTGGTTGCGGAAAGACCGATATGCTTGCTTCCGCTGTCTACGCCCAGAGTGACCTCCTGTGTATAGTCTGCTGTTTTGTATAACAGCTGTATTGTAAACGGACATCTCTTAACCACTCTGGCTTTTCCGCGCCTTAACAGGATGCGTACCTTGGCGCAATTCTCTGTCGGCATGAGCGGCTGTCCGCTGATATTAAGTACATATACCATTTCTGGCATCTCCATAAAATCTGTAACAGATTTTATAACTCACCCCGAAGGGCGGTAAGTGTACCATCGCCAATGTTAATGAGAGGTTTTGTGTGTCTGCAACACTGTTCCTATACCTCAGAACTGTTTAATCACAGACCTTAGAGCTGCAGACTTGGTACTACATCCGCAGGTAACTATATATTCTCTCCTAACGTAGCCCCTGTCTCAGGGCTTAGGCTACTCACTCAGGGCTGCTAGACAACCCCACAGGCTTGCCTGTGGGTATTAGTGAGGATAGGGTGCATAGCTGCACACAGCCGCGGATATGGTTACGAACCGACCCTGAGATTGGCCGGTCCGAATCCGTCCGGCAGATACTGCGCAAGCGTGTGAATCCGATAATCCGTCGGTGACTTCGCCGTAATGATGAGGAACGTCTCCGGGTCGCAGAACTCCATCATGACCTGCCGGCACACGCCGCAGGGCGCGCAGTAATCTCTGAGAACCCCGTTCAGGCCTCCGACGATCGCGATAGCCTTGAAATCGCGGACGCCATCACTGACAGCTTTGAAAAATGCAGTCCGCTCCGCACAGTTGGTCGCCGTGAGCCCCGCATTTTCAATATTGCAGCCTGTATAGACGCTGCCGTTCCCCGCAAGGAGCGCCGCGCCGACCCTGTGGTGAGAGTACGGCACATAGGCCTCATCCAGCATGGCAATCGCCCGCCGAATGAGACCGGAAATCTCCTCTTTCTCCATAAACTCCTCCATGTCTTACGCAAGCTCAAGCGCGATCTTCATCATGTCGTGGAAACTCGTCTGACGCTCATCGCTCGAGAGAGATTTCCCCGTCAGAATCTCGTCTGAAATCGTGAGGATCGACAGGGCCTTCCTGCCCTCTCTCGCCGCCACCGAGTAGAGCGCTGCCGATTCCATCTCCAGGCAGAGGACGCCCATCTTCATCCAGCGCTTCGAGTACTCCGGGTCGTCGTTATAGAACTCGTCCTCGGAGAGAACATTTCCGACGACCGTGTGAATCCCGAGCGACTGCGCGGCGTTGTATGCGCCGAGGAGCAGATCCCAGTCCGCGATCGGGGCAAATGAAGCCCCCTCGCCGAGCCTGTACTGCCGTCCCCAGTTCGAGTTTGTGCATGCTCCCTGTGCGAGGACTACGTCGAAGCAGTGGCATTTCCCGCTGATCGAACCTGCGGAACCGATGCGGATAATCTGGTCGACATCGTAGAAGCTGAACAGCTCATGGGCGTAAATGCCGATGCTCGGCATGCCCATGCCGCTACCCATGACCGATACGTTCTTGCCCTTATATGTCCCGGTATATCCGAACATATTCCGAACGTCAGTCACAAGCTTTGCATTGTCCAGATATGTGTCTGCGATATATTTTGCGCGAAGCGGATCGCCCGGCATCAGGACCGTCTTTGCGAAATCTCCTTTTTCTGCTCTGTTATGAGGTGTTGCCATAGTGTCTCCTTTCTGTCTGCGGATATTCATTTTCCGTCGTGCTGCCTCGCGCCGTCCTCCCGGATCAGAATGCGGATCGCCTCGATGGCTGTCCGGATCGGCTGGTCGATATCGTGGACGACCGGATTTTCAAGTCCGCGCTTTGCGCGCTCCTGATTGGCCATGACGAGGAAAAGTGAACCCACGCGCACCCTCCGGAAGGCTCCTGCGATGAACAGCGCCGCACTCTCCATCTCAGAAGCAAGACAGCCCATCCGGAGCCACGCCTCCCATTTGTTCTGTAGCTCATAGCTCACCGGCATGCTCTCCGGATGATGCTGGCCGTAAAATGCGTCCTTGCACTCGACAACGCCGACGTGACAGGGGATGTGCATGCGCCGGGCGGCTTCGCGCATCGCACAGAGCACATCAAAGTCAGGAACGGCCGGGTACTCGATCGGCGCATACTCCTTGCTCGTGCCCTCCATACGAATCGCCCCGCTCGCGATGACCGTGTCGCCGCTCTTTACGTCGAGCTGCATACCACCGCAGGTTCCGACCCGGAGGAAGGTATCTGCCCCGCAATTTGCGAGTTCCTCGAGCGCAATCGCTGCCGACGGGCCTCCGATGCCGGTCGACGTGACGCTTACAGGCGTGCCGTCGATCGTCCCCGTATACGTGACAAATTCACGGTTGTCCGCAATCTTTACCGGATTATCAAAGTACTGTGCAATTTTTACGCTCCGCTTCGGATCTCCCGGAAGGATGACATACCGTCCGACCTCCCCGGGCGCTACCTGGATATGGTATTCCCGGTTCGGATTCTCTGAGTATCTGACCTCGCGATCTCCCATACGTTCCGCACCTCCATTTCCACGCGGCCCTGGCACAGCCGCTGCTTTTTCTCTGACAAAAACCTCGCGGATATGTGTCTCCGATCTCGTAATGATCTGGCACAGCCGCTGCTTTTTCTCCGACAAGAACCGGCCCTTCGCGCATGTCCCGCAGATTCTGCGCACAGCAAAAGGCCTCGTATTTATTATACACGAGGCCCTTGTAATAATCACGAACATTCAGTCCGAATTTATTTTATTTTTATGCATCATGTCACAGCTTGCGCGCCATCCGGGATCACGGGATCCCGCAAATATCAGGCCGGTTGCGCATCCATCGTGCATCCGGCTTCATTCAGGATTACATGATCCCACGAATGATGGCGTGCGAACAGGTACTGTACCGTCACGAGACAAGATTCAGAAGAATCCGCACGCTCTTCTCCATTTCTCCGACATCCGCGTATTCGCTCGTGGAGTGCGCGTGCCAGTACCCGCAGCCGACGACGAGTCCGCATATGCCGTGCTCGCGCAGACGGTTGTTGTCGCTTCCTCCGAAGGTCGTCACCCACTCCGGCGTGAGCCCGGCCTTCCGCACAGCCTGTTCAAAATGAACGGCGGCCACATCATTTCTTTCCACCTTGTAGGCGTGAAATGACCTGTCCGATGAAAAGGACACGTCCGCGCCGATCTCCCTCGCACTCCTCTCAAAACTCTCGCGAACGGTGCGGAGCTGCGCATCTGCCTTCTCATCATCGAGGCTCCGGATCTCTCCTGTGACGACGACGCGGTCCGGCACGATATTGCGCGCCTTCCCGCCGTTAAATGTCCCGATATTGACGGTCGTCTCCTCATTGATATGACCCATCTCTATCTCTGCGACAGCCGACGCGGCTGCCCTGATCGCGTGGATGCCCTGCTCCGGCTCAAAGCCTGCGTGCGCGCTCTTTCCTGTCACTGTCACTTCAAATGAAAGAATCGCCGGCGCCGCCGACGCGGCGCGCCCCGCGCGTCCGCTCATATCGAGGACATAGCCCTCTTTCGCGCGGATTCTTCCGAAATCAAAGAATCGGCTCCCGAGGCAGTACGGCTCCTCGCAGGATGTAATGAGAACCTCGATCTCCGGATGTGGTATGCTCTGTTCCTTAAGAACGGTGAGAAGCTCGAGGATCTCTGCGATGCCGGCCTCGTCATCGGCCCCGAGGACCGTCGTGCCGTCCGAGGCGATATACCGGGCCTTATCTGCCTCAACCGGAGCTGGCGCCTCTGCATCCGTCCTCGCGTCTCCCGCCGGATAACCGGCATCTGACAGCTCTTTGCCCGTCCTGCCAGCGGTTCGGAAACCGCTGGCCTTCTCTCCGTCCGTTCCGGAATAACGGCTCCCGGCATTCGCCGCACCCGCGTCAGGACTCACACTGACAAGTCTCGCGCGCCTTGCATTTCCCGGACGAACCGTATCGGAGTGCGCTACAAGAAGAATCGGGTCCGCGTCCGAGTGGTACGCCGGGAGCACAGCGAAAATATTGCCAGCGGGGTTCGCGCAGGCCTCCCGGTCGGCCCCGGCAGACCCTTCACGTCTGCACTGCAGAGAATCAGCCGTTGATGCCCCGGCCGGCTTTCCATTGCGCGCAAGCGTGCCGTCTGCAATTCTTTCAAGCGTGTCTCCCACTGTATCTTCCGTCACCGAAAGTCCCGCCTGTTTCAGCATCTCCTTCAGATGATCCGCAAGCTTCCGCTCATGAAAAGATTCCGCATCATATTCCGTCAGTCTGAAAAATGAGCGGACCAGCCGCTCTCTGTTAACATCTGCCATAGTTTCATCCTTTCCTAAACAAGTGCCCTCATGTCCCGGCATGAAGAGTCCGGCATGCCGGGATGCCGCCGCCCGCCGCCGGTGCGAGGGCGCCACTCATTTTCCCGGTGTTTGTGATGATAATCGCCTCACGAGTCGCCTTCGGGCCGAGCGAATAAATCGTCTCGCCTTCTGCGTTCAGATACTTCGCCGGAACGATCCGGTTGCAGGAGAAGGGTCGGTCATCAACAAACCGGATATCCGGCGCGAAATCAAGCGGCCCCTCCTGGTAGTACGGGTCAAACATGTAGACATCGTCGCCGTCGATGCCGGTGAGCAGCACATAGTGGGCTTCATCGAGGAACAGGCGGACAACAACCGCGCTGCCCTCCGAGAGGGCCCTGCGGATCAGACTCTCGCTCTCCGGGTTGCCATGGCTCTGCGTGAACTCTTCCGCGCCTGCCGGACATGCCCCCGCAGAAGCTTCGGAGGCGTCCGCTGACACTCCGCCTGCCGCCTCTGCCTGCTCCTTTGTATCAATATACACCTGCGGGCCGCGCTCGTACCGCGTGGCGATCGGCATCTGGCCATTGACGCCGAAATTACTGTACCAGTTCGCGAGAAACATCATCGCCGTGCAGCTTGTACCCTTCGTGCCGCAGAGTCCGTCGGAGCCATGGCAGTCCATGCAGTACAGCATTGTCTCGCGGATGATCTCCGCCGGGATCTGCTCCCGCTCAAATAAAAAACTGACCGCGTCGAGCATCGACGTCGGTCCGCAGTCATATTCTGTCAGCTGATAATGCAGTGGGTTCTTCATGACGGCTCCTCCTTCAGATGAAGTTTGTTTCCTATATAACTTATATGAATTATAGGAGTTACATTTTTCTCTGTCAACCTTAAAATGAAGGATCCTGCACGCAGACCGGTTCTGCGGTATACTATAGGCAGGCAATCGATGAGATACAGCCGGAAAGGACAAAGTATATGCACGCAAATTACCACACGCACACGTACCGGTGCCGCCACGCGGAGGGCACTGAACGGGAATATATCGAGAGAGCGATCGAGGGCGGCCTGAAGGTGCTCGGATTTTCCGATCATACGCCGCTGCCGGTTCCGGAGGCGTATTACGCCGCCTGCCCCACTGTCCGCATGCACCCGGAGGAATTCGAGGGCTATTGTGACACGCTCCTTGCCCTGAAAAATGAATACCGCCGCGACATCGACATCAGAATCGGTGTCGAAGCCGAATATGTCCGGCCGATGTTTGAAGAAATGACTGCATTTCTTGACCAGTACTCGATCGATTACATGATCCTCGGCCAGCACATTGTCGGAAACATTGTTTACGGTGATGAGACTGTCTGGAGCAGCCAGCCGCACCCGGAGCCTTCCATCCTGAGCGCATACCTGAAACAGGTGCTGGAAGGTCTCCGGACGGGTCGCTTTCTTTACGTCGCCCATCCGGACCTCATTCATTTTACGGGAGATTCCGCCATCTATGACCGGGAAATGCGCACCTTCTGCAGGGAAGTGAAAGCTCTCGACATTCCGCTCGAGATTAATTTCCTCGGCATCGCGGACCATCGCAACTACCCGAACCCGGAATTCTGGAGAATCGCAGGAGAAGTGGGCAACCGTGTCGTCTTCGGCTCCGATGCGCACAGGCCGGCGGACGTCTGGAGGCCGTACACCCTCAGGATCGCAGAAGAAATGGTCAGAGAATACAATCTGAACTACGACCGGAAATTCATGCTGGATGAGACAGCCTCCCATGAGTAAAATCACGAGAGTTCCCGCGCCATCCCATCATAAACTGCGTTCTTCCAGCTCTGATGAAAGGCGTCTGCCGCTCCGGATTGCGGCCGCCGGCGCAAAAAAGACCGGGCCGCGACAGGACATTAATCCTGTCGCGGCCCGGTTCTTTCACTCGTATGGCCGATTTTTACAGATATTCGCTGATCTTCCAGAGATCACACCTGCGCGCCGGCCCGCTTCGGAGTCCCGAGCAGCCCTGCCTTCGAGAGCGCTTTGTGGAGCACCGGTCCGATAATCGCACAGACAATCATTTTCGCGAGATCCTCGAGGATAAACGGCGTCACGCCCGCCGCAAGTGCTGCGCCAAATGTCATATGCGCCGAGTACGAAAGCCACGCAGTCCCCAGACCGTACGCCATCCATGTTGCAAGGAACATGCCGATCACCGCGATCACCGGCTTTTTCATAAATCGCTCGATGAAAAGTCCGGCGACGATGGCCATCGGGATAAAGCCGATGAGATAACCGCCCGTCGGTCCGAACAGCTTGCCCGGGCCTCCCGCAAAGCCTGAGAATACAGGCAGGCCGGCAAGACCGAGCAGAAGATAAATACAGTAGCTGATCGTGCCCTTCCTGGTTCCGAGCACATACAGCGTGAGATAAATTGCGAAATTCGTCAGCGACACAGGAACCGGGCCGATCGGCACGGACAGCGGGCCGAGAACGCAGATCACGGCAGCCATCACCGCAATCAGAACCAGATTCTTGATTTTTGCATCCTTCATGACTAGTCCTCCCTCAGAGTGTATACATTCCTGTCAGACACAAAGCAACATGGACGCGTCTGTACGGTGTCGAATTATATACTCTGCGGGGACTATTGTCAACCTATCATCTACATATGGATAACATTATGCGGTGCAAACCCCGCCGCGCTCATGCGGGATTCCCGCCGTGCAGGATTCCCGCCGTAAAGCGATGCTTCCGAAAGCTCTCACATTGCGAGAAGACGCCTGACAATCGCTGCGATAAGCTCATTTCTTGTCACGAGAGCGTGGCCGTCCGGATACAGCGACCCGGCCCGCTCCCGGATTTCCTCTGGAAATGCGTCCGCGGGGGTCGAGACGTTGATGCCGATCCCGATGACAAGCCACTGCAGCTCGCCCGTATCAAAGTCGCTTCCGGCCTCGGTCAGAATGCCGCCGACCTTCCTGTCCCCGACATAGAGATCATTGACCGGCCGCACGCGCACCGATATGCCCGTCACCTCTCCGAGCACATCAGCAACAAGCGCCGCCGTCATATATGTAATATTCTTCGCATTTCCGAGAGAAACGGATTCCTGCGCATCCGCACGCGCCCGGTCACTTCCCGATCCTCCCAGGACACGCCCCGGTCTCCGGAGCACCGACATATAGATCCCGCCGACCGGTGAGAAAAATGAATGATCCGCGTGACCGCTGCCTGCGGTCTGACTGTTTGCGATGACAACCGTTCCGTCCTCCGCTCCGCCGACCGCAAGTTCCTTCGCCGTCCGGTTTGTCGACGGAAGCGACTCATAGATGTGAATCCGGCCGGGATATATCCCGGGAAGATACGGCGCAAGTCCCTGTACAGACAGACGGTCATTGTCGGGAGAACCCGGCACAAGCCGGTACCCGCGGTTCGTCACGGCCTCAATCGCATACCCTTCCTTCTTGAGCCCGTTCACGGCCTTCCAGACCGCATTCCGCGATATGCCAAGCTCCGACGCCATATACGCGCCGGAGCAGAAATTCTCCTTATTTTTCTCGAGAAATGCAAGCACCTCTTCCTTTGAGCTCATAATCCATCACTCCTCGATCAGGACGGCCCGGACGGGAGAGCCGTCAAGGTCCGCCATGCGAAGCGGCAGAGCGGACAGCGTGTAATACCCTGGTTCCGCCCGGGAGAGATCAAGGTTCTCGATAATCAGGATCTCCGCGCCAAGAAGGATTCTATGAATAATCGGTCCCGTTCCCTCTCCGCCGACCGTCGGCGCCTCAGTCCCGATCGTCCGGATTCCGTCGTCAACCATGCGCTGCGCGGATTCCGGCGTGATCTCAAAGCCGCCCTTCAGCAGCAGCCGTTTCGTCCCGTCATGCGTGTACTCATCTACCATGTCGGCCGTCAGCTCGATCGGCGTCGCTGTCTCCACGACCTTGCAGCGTCCGTACGCGCGCCGAAGGCCCACATGCTCGACATCAAGACCGCCTGGAATAAAATGTCTGGGCGCGTCGATGTGGGTCCCGCTGTGGCTCCCCAGTGTGAGCTCCGTCAGCTGACAGATATCCGGCGTCTCCCTGTCAAAACCCCTGACAATCCGCTTCGACGGCACCGGATCTCCCGGATATGCCGGCACAGAAAACAGTTCCCTCGAAATATCAATTATATTCATGCTTTTGCTCCGTTTCCGGGCTGTGCCCTTTTTTCTTTATGATAGCCCGAAATGAACAGAAACACAACGGACAACACGCGCCTCCGGCCTGATGCCAGGCAGCCGGCCGCCTGTTTTTAACCTGTTTCAGATTAAAACAACATATCAGCAGATCACCTTTGCTACACTTAACAGCCATAGTATTGCTCTGTTCTGATGTAAACCATTCAGACAGAATCTGTTGTTACCGGAGTAATTGTATGTACCCGAGGCTCAAATATCTGCGTGAAAACAAGGGGCTGAATCAGACGCAGGTCGCCAGCATGCTCGGCCTGTCCCAGACCGGCTATTCCAAGTATGAAACCGGGGAAAATGAACCCTCCATCCAGACGTTGATCGCTCTCTCCATTCTGTACAATACAAGCGTTGACTACATTGTCGGCATTACCGATGTAAAAAGCCGCTATCAGATGAACAATGAAGCGGCGCAGCGCTACACGCAATATATTCATAAGATTCTGGAAAAATCCTGACTCACCCCCTGCATCGGACAGTCAGTCCGCTCTTTTCTGTTTCAGACGCCGCGGAATGCAAATGTAAATTCCACATGGCCATGGTCCGGGAGCAGGAACTCGCTGTGCGGTCTTGCGCCCCAGCTGTCATCGCCTCCGACACCCATCTGTCCTTTCGCTACGCGGACATAGGTGTGGCAGACAGGCGGGAGTTCATACGGATGATCCGCCTGCTCGATCTCATGCACGGACCACGGAAGCGCCGAGACCATCATGCGATCCCCGGCAAAGACGAGGCCTCTCCCGCGGAGATCTGTGACCTTTGCCCAGCGGACGCCGAGTTTTGCGCCTGACTCCTGCGGCACGAGATACTTCGCCATCGCATCGCGGACACTCTGCGACCAGATGCCGAGCCTTGCGCCCTGCGTGCGGTCCGCATACGTCTCATCCGGTCCGAGACCGTACCAGCAAATCCGGTCATAATCGGCGTCCATCCGGAACGCGACGCCAAACTCCGGCATCGTCCCGAGTCCCTCCGGAATGTCCATGCTCTCTCTCACGAGAACCGTTCCGTCTCCGAAAACCGTGTACGAAAGGAAGCATTCAGCCGCCGGTGATGTCGGCAGATAGTACCCGAGCGTCACCGTCACGCAGTTCTTCTCCTCCTTCACGGCAGGAATAAAGCCCACGCTTCCCGCACGGAAATCTCTCGCCGTCGGATAGAGGCTCGCTGTCTTCCACTGCATCAGGCGCTGCTGCATAAGGCACCCTCTGTCGTTGGCTGTCGGTGCTCTCCAGAAATTCGGAAGCGCGGCCGCATCCAGCATTTCCTTTCCGGCATACCTGTAGGAGACGAGTCTTCCAAGTTTTCTTGAGAAAAGAACACGGAAGTTCTCTCCGATCACACCGACATTCTCAAAGCCGCAGACCGTGCGGAGTGGCTTTCTGAGATTCGCATCCGCAAGACCTTCCCTGTGGAGCAGTTCATTTCCAGCGAAGATGCGCTGACTGTCCCGCGTGTACCGTCCGGCCATATCCAGGCTCCTGCGTGCGGCAGACTCCGCACCATCTGTCTCATCACAGACCACTGACCCGCCGGCCGCACGCAAAGGCGCAGCCTCTTCTTTGGGCTTCTCCGGTTCCTTTTCACCTGCATTTGAAGACGCATCGATGGCATCAGCCCCGGCCGCGATCTCCTCCTGCCATGTCTCCGCCGTGAGCTTTGAAATACTGCCCTCTCTCACTTCGAAGACTGCCTGCTCACTTGTAACCTCAAAGCCGGCATCCGCCCAGCATGTGGGTGCCTTAAGGAAGAACCTGAGCGTCACGGCGTATTCCCCGGCATTTCCCACGCCCAAAGTCCGCACCACATCCTCTTCCCCGTCCGGTCTCACGCCCGGTATCCGGACCGGGAACACAGCATCCGCTTCCTCTCCCGGAGCGACGGACACCGTCACGCGTCTCCGGCTGATCTCACGTCCCTCCTTTTCGAGGACAAGCTCCGCATCGAAGGCACCTGTATCCGTGAACAGGTAGTTGTTCTTCACATGGGCCCGCACCGTCCCGTCCCGATCCGCACTGAGAGACGTGCGGATCATGCGGTAATTATAACGCACAGCCTGCATTTTCGGGCTGGACTCCCGGTCTCTGCCACAGGCAATGCCGTTTCCGCTGAAATCCCCATCGTTCGGGTGGTCGCCGAAATCACCGCCGTAGGCCTCGTACAGCTCTCCGAAGCGGTTCTTCGTCGTGATCGACTGGTCGATATAGTCCCAGATAAAACCTCCCTGATAGAGCGGATCCTCATTTTCCAGGTCTGTGTACTTGAACATCGCGCCGCAGGAATTGCCCATCGCATGCGTGTACTCGCACAGAATGAACGGCTTGTCCCTGTGTTCCTTCAGGTACGCGCGGATCTCCGTGACCGGCGGATACATCCGGCTCTCGATATCACTCGAACCGTTGTAGCGTCTGTCATTGGCGACGCCTTCGTAGTGGACGGGGCGCGTCGGGTCGAGCGCGCGGATATGCTCACTCATTCGGTAAATGACAGATCCGCCGTAGGATTCGTTTCCGAGACTCCAGATCAGGACGGACGGATGGTTCTTGTCTCGCTCATAGCAGCTCGTCAAGCGGTCGAGCATGGCCGGAAGCCAGTCCCTGCGGTCTCCGGGCACGGCGTACGACTGCTCCTTCTCACCGCGCATGATCGGATCCCATGTGCCGTGTGTCTCCATGTTGTTCTCAGCGATCAGGTAGAGACCGTACTCATCGCACAGGTCATAGAGATACGACACATCCGGGTAGTGGCTCGTTCGGATCGCGTTGATGTTGTTCCGCTTCATCGTCACGATGTCCCGGAGGATCTCCTCCTTCGTGATAGCGCGCCCGCTCTTTGAACTGAAGTCGTGACGGTCGACGCCGTGGAAAAGAATTCTCTTTCCGTTCAGGTACATGATGGAATTCCGGATCTCGAATTTCCGGAAGCCAACCCTCTGGCGGATCACCTCGCATGTCCTGCCCTGCTTATTTTTCACATCGATCAGAAGGTCATAGAGACGCGGATACTCCGCGCTCCAGAGTCTCGGGGAATCGACGTCAAGACTTGCCTCCGTCTCATCTCCTGTCGTCCCGATCCCGAGTTTTGCGGACGCCACGCAAGTCTCTCCGTCAACGAGCCTTACCGCAGCGCTGCCGCGTCCGAATGTCTCCAACCGTATGCGAAGCACTCCCTTTGTCAGCGTCTCATCAAGATCCGTCCGGATGCGGATGTCCTGCACGTGTGTCTCCGGAACCTCATAGAGGAAGACGCTGCGGAACAGACCGGAGAAGCGGAAGAAATCCTGGTCCTCCGCCCAGCTGCCCGATGTCCAGCGGAACACCTCCACAGCGAGCTTGTTCTCCCCGTCCGTGAGGGCGTCCGTCAGCTCGAAGTCCGCCGGATCAAAACTATTCTCGCTGTAACCGATATACGTCCCGTTCAGCCACACTGCAAGTCCGCTCTCTGCGCCCTGGAAAGAAATGAACACCCGCTTTCCCTTCATGTTTTCCGGCACATAGAAGTAGCGCACATAGCAGGCTGTCGGATTGAATCTCTCCGGAATCTGCCCCGGCTCGATCGCCTCCACACCGTCCCACGGGTATGCCGTGTTCGTGTAGTGCGGCCGGCCGTATCCCTCCATCTGAATGTGCGCGGGGACGCGGATATCCTCCCAGTTGTGGCAGTCAGACCCGGAAACAGCTCCGTCTCTCTGCGTAAATCCCTGCGGCACAAGCGACTCTGCGGGCGCATAAAAGAACTTCCACATGCCATCCAGGCTGAAGCGGAGCGAGCTCTGTCCGATCCGCTCCTCCTCCCAGCTTCCGAAGCACACATGGTCCGAGTGGGCGCTGGCGCGATTTTCCTCAAAATACAGCGGGTCGCTGACCTTCCTGTAATCAAACTCTGACATAGAAATACCTCTCTTGAAAAAAGTGACGGCGGAACGCTGTGCGCTCCGCCGCAGACCACAAGATTTGTTACTTGACCGCGCCCGTGATACCTTCCGCAAACTGTCTCTGAAGAATGAAGAAGATAATCATGGTCGGGACCGAGCAGAAGAGGACGCCCAGCATCAGCATGCTTGTTCCTCCATTCCTTGTGAAAATCATTGTGCAGAACGACGAATATCGTGCTTTCGTTCCGACCTGATGATTACATTTTACATATGACAGTTCAGGAATTGTTCACATTTTCTATCCAAAAATGTGCAAATCCGACTCTGTTCGTGTATGTCCGGACACAAAAAAAGAGCCGCACAGCTGCGACTCTTTTTTTGCAGAAACATAGTTCTCCCGCCATCGGCCAGGTATGCATCATCTACGCGGGCGGAATGGGCACGTCCGCGATCAGACCGTATCGTCGTCCCAGCCCTTTCTCGCGCGGATCCGGAAGCCCGCGATACTGTCGGACGCCCCCATGTGGTTCTTCTTCCACCTGAGAGGCGACTCATTTGTATACGAGCGGAAATTCCGGTTAAATGTCGACATCGTCGTAAATCCGGCCCGCTCCGCGATGATCTCGACCGGAAGATCGGTCTTGAGGAGAAGCCGGCATGCCTGCTGGATGCGGACCATGTTGAGATAGTCGGTCGGAGACATATTCATAGACTCCCGGAATACGCGGCGGTAATGCGTCTCGCTCATGTGCACATTTTCCGCGAGATCCGCGATCATGAGGTTCTCCGCGTAGTGCTGCCCGATGTACTTAAGAGACTGCACGATCTGCCGATCCCTCGCCCGGAACTCTTCCGACCTGCTCTTCGTGTAGTCGCGGTTCTCCCTCGCCATGAGCATAAGAAGTGCCGTGATATATGAATTCCTCACCTCGCGCATATACGGCTCATTCCGGTTCGTCTCTTCGATGACAGCGTCAATGAGCTCTCGCATATCCGGGTGGTCATCGGCGCACAACAGATTGTAGCGGCTTCCGATGCGCTCCTCGCACTTCTGCATGAACTGCTCATCCGCGCCGTACGCCCGCTGCAGATACGCGTGAACATCGATAAAAATATACTCCCACCACGAGATATGGCCCGGTTCATTCAGCGTATTGTGCGGGCAGTTGGCCGGAATCAGCGAGATCGCGCCCGCCTCATACGGCCGCTCCTCATTTTCGTAGATCATATGTCCGCTGCCCTCGCGGCAGATGCCAATCTCGAGAATATTATGAAAATGAAGATTCGGCGCGTTCTCGCCGTAGATCCTCTTCCATTTTTCGCCTGAAAACACAAGAACCGGATCTCTCTGCGGCATATCATAGAACCTGAAATCAATCGTTTGTCTGTTCTTCGCCATCTGTGCCTCCATAAAATGCAGATGTCTGTTCTGCTATTTTACCATATCGGCACAATCCGTGCGAATCTCATATCAGCCGTTCCCGCAGGCCGGCGCCGTCCGAGCCCGATCATCTGCGGCCTGGCGGCCTCAGCCACCCCGGTGCAGGTCATGAGGCGAAGCAGACCTTCAGCCGTCCACTCTGTGCGGGCCGTCCCCGATCGCCGCTCTGTAGAAACTTGCCTCGTATCCGACCTTCTCCCTGTATGCATTTCCGACGCGTCTGATGAACTCCGGAACCGCCGCGCTCTTCACAATATTGACCGTGCAGCCGCCGAAACCGCCGCCTGTCATGCGCGCACCGATCGTTCCCGGGACCTTCCACGCCTCCTCAGCGAGGATATCAAGCTCGCGGCAGGAGACCTCAAAGTCATCCCGGAGTGATACATGCGACGCGTTCATCAACTTTCCGAACTGCTCCAGATCGCCGGCATCGAGGGCCTTCACAGCTGCAACCGTCCGCGCGTTCTCCGTGACGGCGTGCCTTGCACGGCGGAGAAGAACATCGTCCGTGAGGAGGCTCTTTACCTCATCGAAATCATCCGGCGTCAGATCGCAGAGCGCCCTGACCGGCTTTGCCTTCTGCAGGATCGCGAGCGCCTCCTCACACTGGCTCCGTCTCTCGTTATATGCGGAATCCGTGAGCTCATGCGGCTTGTTCGTGTTGACAATAAGCAGCTCCGCATCCTTCAGGACAACCGGCGCATAGCTGTAAGCGAGCGTCGATGTATCAAGGAAGATCGCCTTGTCCTTCTTTCCCATCGCGGACGCAAACTGATCCATGATGCCGCAGTTCATTCCGACAAACTGGTTCTCCGCCTGCTGACCGAAAAGCGCGTTGTGGATCTGGTCATTGTCAAATGAGAACATCTCCATCATCGTCTCGCCGGTCAAAACTTCAAGCGACGCGCTCGATGAGAGCCCCGACTTGTTCGGGATCGTCCCGCTGACCATAAAGTCAAAGCCGCTCTCGCAGGCATATCCGTTCTTCGCAAACGCCCAGATGACGCCCTTCACGTAGTTTGTCCATCCGTCCTCTTTTCTGTATACGAGGTCATCCAGCGACACCGCCGTCACGCCCGCCTCCGGAAAATTCGCGGAAGCCATGCGGACTGTTCTGTCCGCGCGGCGCCTTGCGGCCCCGTATGTCCCGAGCGTCAGCGCGCACGGAAAGACGTGTCCGCCGTTGTAGTCGATGTGCTCGCCAATCAGGTTGACGCGGCCCGGTGCGAAGCAGACAAGCTCCGCCGATGCGCCAAACGTATCCTCAAATGCTTTCTTCAGGTTGCTGATCACTGTTTCGTCTGCCATTGATTTCTCCTGTTCCGCTCAAGGCGGCCTTTCTAATCTGTTTCTGCTGTTCCCGTTACAGCTCACCTGCCTGCTCTTTCAGTCTCAGGCTGAGTGATCTGTCATCTTTTTTCGTTGTGCCGCTCTCCGCGGTCTTTCTCTGTATGTCCTTTCAGAAAAAACGCTCACACCCGGTTCACCGTATCAATAAACCGCATGAACTGCGCGCGGCCCTGCTCCGTGTCCTTGTAGACACCCGCGTGTTCGAGGACCTTCGAGAACACGAGGCCGATCTCATCGCGGAGAATGCCGTCGATATTGCTCTCATTGATGTCGCTGTATTTTCCGCGGATCTCGTCCGCCCAGTCCGCATGGCTCTGAATCGACGGAATCCTGCGGATATCATCTCCCGCGAGCATAGCCGTCTTCAGCTCCTGCATTTCCCTGAGGAGTCTTGCCGGAAGAACCGCGAGCCCCATAACCTCGATCAGGCCGATGTTCTCCTTCTTGATGTGGTGCAGTTCCTGGTGCGGGTGGAAAATGCCGAGCGGGTACTGCTCTGTCGTGCGATTGTTCCGGAGAACAAGATCAAGTTCGAACTTCTTTCCATTCATCCGCGCGATCGGCGTGATGGTGTTGTGCCCCGCGCCGTCCGTCTCCGCGAGAATCTCCGCCTCCGCGTCGCTGTATCCGCGCCACGCAGTGAGAATCTTATCCGCCAGATCGATGAGCCTGTCCGGATTCTCTCCGTCGAGCCGGATCACGGACATCGGCCAGTTCACGATGCCGGCCTCAACATCCGCATAGCCCTTGAAGACAAGCGGTGTCCGGATCTTCGCCTTCGCCATCGCGAAGGTATAGTGGCCGCCCTGAAAGTGCTCATGTGTCAGGATCGAACCGCCGACAATCGGAAGATCCGCATTCGAGCCGATCGTGTAGTGCGGCAGAATCTCCAGGAACTCCATGAGCCTGACAAATGTAAGGCGCTCGATTTTCATCGGGACATGTTTTCCCGAGAGCACAATGCAGTGCTCGTTGTAGTAGACGTACGGGCTATACTGCATGTACCACCTCTCGCCGCCGAGCGTCAGCGGGATCAGACGGATCGTCTCGCGGGCCGGATGATCGAGTCTGCCGGCGTACCCTTCATTTTCCGGGCAGAGAAGACACTTCGGGTAATTGTCCTGCTTCTTTTTGAGAGCCGCCGCGATCGCCTTCGGGTCCTTCTCCGGTTTCGAGAGATTGATCGTGATGTCGAGGTCGCCGTATTTCGTCTTGGTGACCCATTTGACATCCTTCTTCACGCGGTACGCGCGGATATAGTCCGAGTTTCGGGAGAGCGCGTAGAAATAATTCGTCGCCGCCTCCGGAGACTTCGCGAGTCTCTCTCTAAAATTCCGGATCACCTCAGACGGTCTCGGCGTGAGCGCGCCCATGATTCTCGTGTCCAGAAGATCGCGGCTCGCAATACCACCGTCGATCACGCCCCGCGATATGGCGTCGTCGAGAAGCCCTTTCAGAATCGTCTCGAGCGCCGCTCCGTCGTCGTCAGGCTCCGGGGCCGCCTTTTCTCTTGCAGCCATGCCCGACGCGGAGATCTCATCGTCCGTATGTGCGGGCTCGACGGAAAAGTCCGCTGATGGCTCGACGCCGAGAATATCAAATATCTCATTTGCCGCATATGTCCGGTCGTCCTCTGTGATCAGCTGTCTTCTCACACCATATCCGATCAGCTCTTTTACCAATTCCTCAACAGTACTCATACCGCCCTTGCTCTCCTTCCTGTCCCTGTCATCCATATCGGCTGCGCCATCCGCGCGCCTTTTTATGTATCCTACTGTATTAGAAAGTCGTCTAAAAAACAATGGCATATTCGGCTCTGTTTTATGCAAAAAGCGGACATATTTCACGCATTATGATATATATCTGCGTCTTTTATGGCATATCCCGTCTTTCCGCGACATCTGCCGCGAGAATCCGCGTCATATCCTCGTGGGTCGGCTTCTCCATCGCCGCAACCCGCTGCGCCTGGCGCGTGATCACGTCCTCGAAGAGGTTGCGGACCTCCCGGGCGTTCGCAAAATTCTCCGGCGAGCGCATCTTTCGGAGAACGATCTGCTCCCGCACATGCTTCTTCGCGTCATCATCCAGCAAGTACTCGTATTTTCTGCAGTTCATGAGAAAAATCTCCACCAGCTCATCGACCGTGTAATCCGGAAATTCGATATATTTGTTGAAGCGCGAGCGGAGACCCGGGTTGCTGTCGATGAAGTCCTCCATCAGGTCCGTGTAGCCCGCGACGATCACGACAAAATCATCCCGGTGATCCTCCATCGCCTTGAGAATCGTGTCGATCGCCTCCTGCCCGAACGCGTCGTCCTTTGCGGACAGCGTGTAGGCCTCGTCGATGAAGAGCACGCCGCCGAGCGCCTTCCTGATCTGCTCCGTCGTCTTGATCGCCGTCTGGCCGACATAGCCCGCTACAAGCCCGGCCCGGTCAGTCTCGACGAGCTGTCCCTTCGAGAGCACGCCGATCTTCTTATAGATTTTCGCGAGAATACGCGCGACCGTCGTCTTGCCCGTGCCCGGGTTCCCTGTAAACACGAGATGGAGCGAGACCGGGACCGTCTTCAGACCCTGATCCTTCCGCATCTTCTGAATCCTGACAAATGAAGTGAGCTCCTTCACATCCCGCTTGACCTCTTCAAGTCCGATCAGGCTGTCGAGCTGCTCCAGCGGATCCTCCTCAGGCTCTGCCGCCGCGGCCGGCTCACCTCCCGGCACCGCCTCCGGCGGAACCTCTTCCGCCAGCTTTTTCCCGAGAATCTTCTGTTCATCAAGGGCCCGCGAGAGCATGGCCGCGACGTCAGGATAAGCATCCGCCGACTGTTTTTCATCCGCAGAGCTCTTCTTATCCGGCACCGGAGAGCCCGAGCCCGCCAAAGTCGCAGAAGTATTCCCTCTGTCCGCCTGCTCTGTGTCTCCCCCGAACAAGTCCGAAAACGTCCCGCCGATACTGAAATTCCTGTGTTCAAGTTTCCGGAGCTGTTCCTCAATTTCCCCGCTCAGATTTTTCTTCTTTTTATCCATGGCTGTATCTCCCTTCGGCATCCCGCAGGCCGCCCGTCTCCTGCCGTCCCACTGCCTATCTTCCATTATTATGACGGGAACTCCTTCGTCCCGCAATCGTTATATCATTCGCAGGCCGGTTCCTGTGCGCCCGCCGAACCTGCCGAGCAGTCCATAATATCAGGAGCAGCCATTTTCCTCCTCATTGCACGTTTCTCCCCGCCCTTATATAATAAGGTCTGCACAAAAATCCCGATCCGTCCCGTACCGGCGGTGTCAGACCGCCCCGGGCTGATCTCTTAATTCGTCCCTGGAAGCGGCGACGATCAGAATGAAAGAAGGCCCCTCCGGGCCATTCACGGAGATAAACATGACACTTCAGCAGATACATTATGCGCTCACGATCGCGGAAACAAAATCCATGAACAAGGCCGCAAAGAGGCTCTTCATTTCCCAGCCGACGCTGACCTCGGCGATGCGGGAACTCGAGACAGATCTCGGCATCACCATCTTTCTCCGCTCGGGCCGCGGCGTCACCGTGACAAATGAGGGATCTGAATTTCTCTCCTACGCGGCGCAGATCTACCAGATGTACGAACTCACGATGGAAAAATACGGAGACGGCGAGAAAGTCAAGAGGCGCTTCTGCGTCTCCACGCAGCACTACTCCTTCGCCGTTAAAGCCTTTGTCGAAACCGTGCGCGCCTTCGGAACGAACGAATACGAATTCTCGATCCTCGAGACGCGCACGCGCGACGTTATCCGCGACGTCTCAACGCTCCGCAGCGAAATCGGCGTCCTCTACATGAACGACTACAACCGCAAGGTTATCCAGAAATACCTGACAGAAAATGACCTTCTCTTCCACCACCTGATCTGCTGCAAGGCCTACGTCTACCTCTGGAAGGGCCATCCGCTCGCAGGATACAACTCGATCTCCCTCGCCGACCTCAGTCCGTACCCGTGCATTTCCTTCGAGCAGGGCGACGACGGCTCGTTCTACTTCGCAGAGGAAATCCTGCCGGACAATCTCTATCCGAAGCTGATCAAGTCAAATGACCGCGCGACGAACCTGAACCTGATGCGCGGCCTGAATGGCTACACCCTCTGCTCCGGCATCATCAGCGAAGAGCTGAACGGCGACGATTACATTGCCGTCCCTTTCCGCGATGAAAATGAGAATCTGTCGAGCGATATGGACATCGGCTACATCACAAAGAAGCAGAACATCATCTCAAAAATCGGCCAGGCATACATAGAAGAGCTGAAGGCCTGCCTCGCATAAGACAGGCCTCCAGCTCATTTTGTAATGACTCGTCACCTTTACAATCGCTCAGCCTTCCTGTGCCGTTCCGGTCTCTTCCGCCCGAATTTGCGCAATCCGCGCTTCATTTCCCCTCCTGACGACCAGAAGGATGACGAGAAGAATCGCAAGGCCGCACGGAAGACCGACGCACGCGGCGGCTGTAAGGCTGTGTGTCGTCCGCTCGACAACCGTTGCGATCAGGTAGGACACCGCGGAGACAGCCGCTGCCGTCATCGCATAGGGCATCTGCGTCGAGACGTGGTTCAGGTGGTCGCTCTGCGCGCCCGCCGACGACATGATCGTCGTGTCCGAAATCGGTGAGCAGTGATCGCCGCAGACCGCACCGGCCATGCATGCGGAAATCGAGATGATCATCATGTTGTAATCCGATCCTTCAAAGCAGCTCGTGACAATCGGAATCAGAATACCGAATGTTCCCCAGGAAGTACCCGTCGCGAAAGACAGACCGACCGCGATCAGGAAAATGATGACAGGGAGGATCAGCTGAAAGTTTCCCTTTGACTGATTGACGAGCATCGCGACATATTCCTTCGCACCGAGAGAATCTGTCATCGCCTTGAGCGACCACGCGAACACGAGGATCAGAATCGCAGGAACCATCTGCTTGAAGCCCTCCGGGAAGCAGCTCATGATCTCGCTGTAGCAGAGAACGCGGCGAATCAGGTAGTACGCAATCGTGACGACGAGCGCGCAGAACGAACCGAGCACGAGTCCGACAGACGCATCCGATCCGGCAAATGCCTCGACAAGGCCTGTGCCGCTGAAGAAGCCGCCCGTATAGAGCATGCCGATCACGCAGAACACAACGAGCGTGAGAATCGGAACGAGCATATCAGCGACAATTCCTTTCGTGTTGACCTCCTCGTCCGCGGCGTTCGCGTACGGCCGATCCGGCGTCGTATACAGGTCATTGTGGCAGATCGCGTTGTACTCGTGTTTTGCCATCGGGCCGTAATCGACCTTGAGGATTGTGAGCATGAACATCATCGCGATCGTGAGCAGCGCGTAGTAATTAAACGGAATCGCGTGAACAAAAAGATCGATACCGTTCTGGTCCTTGACGAAACCGGAGACAGCAGCCGCCCACGATGAGATCGGAGCGATAATGCACACCGGTGCCGCCGTCGCGTCGATCAGGTATGCGAGCTTTGCGCGGGACACATGGTGCTTGTCTGTGACCGGCCTCATGACAGAACCGACCGTCAGGCAGTTGAAATAATCATCGATGAAAATGAGAATTCCGAGCGCGATCGTCGCGAGCTGCGCGCCGACACGCGTCCTGATATGAGAGGAAGCCCATTTGCCGAACGCGGCGGAGCCGCCGGTCCGGTTCATGAGCTGTACCATAATGCCTAGAATAACAAGGAAAATCAGAATTCCGACGTTATAGGAATCCGACAGGACGGAGACGACGCCGTCCGTAAATGTGTGATTCAACGTTCCCGTGAAGCTGAAGCCCGAGTACAGCATCGCGCCGGACAGGATGCCGATAAACAGCGAGCTGTAGACCTCCTTCGTGACGAGAGCGAGCCCGATCGCGATGATCGGCGGCACCAGCGCCCAGAATGTCTTCTGGACGGAATCGGCCGTCGTCACACAGGCCGCGACAATGAGAAATACGGCAACGACCGCAAATGCGATCTTCTTTCCATGGTCCTTTAGTTTTGCCCACATACTCTGATCCTCCCCTTTTTCCGGATACAGTAAAATCGATACATCTGTTCGGCACCGCCAGCCCCGGAACGCTTCGCGTTTCTCTCTGCTGGCGGACATTGCCAGTCCCTCCGGGAGCCGGGAAAGAGTCCGGGCGGGCAAGCCAGCTCACCCTTTATCTTTCCCTGCTTCCGGAGAGGTACTGAATAATTACAAATTATAGCAGAGTTTCTGTATGTGGTCACTGCTTGATTCCACCGCAGTCAGGACCGGAACCCCTGATAGTCCTCCGTGTGCAGGATTTCCTTCGCGCGGCGCACCTGCTCGTCCGTCGGGGTCGGCACGCCCTCAAGGCGGTACGGGATGCCGAGCTTCTTGTACTTCGTCACGCCGAGCGTGTGATACGGGAGGATCTCGACGCGGTCGACGCCGTGAAGACTCCTGATAAAATCAGAGAGCGCCTCAAGGTCATCCTCCTGGTCCGTAATTCCCGGAACAAGGACGTGACGAATCCACATTTTTCCGCCGTGATCGGAAATATATCGGGCCAGTTCGAAGATGTTCCGGTTTGAACATCCAGTGAGCTTTCTGTGGCGCGCGTCGTCGTACTCCTTGAGATCGAGGATGAAGAGATCCGTGACTGCAAACAGCTCCTCGAACTTCTTCATATACTCCGCATCGTCCGGAGCAAACGGACTGCCGGATGTATCGAGAGCGGTTGTCACTCCATTTTTCCGGCAGATCCTGAAGAGTTCCGTGACCCATTCCATCTGAAGCATAGCCTCGCCGCCGCTCACTGTGATGCCGCCGCCTTTCTTCCAGTACGCCTTATAGCGGCTTGCCATCCTGAATCCTTCCTCCGGCGTAATCACCATCGACTCCGATGTGTCCGGAAGCTCCTTCGCCCAGGTCTCCGGATTGTGGCAGTATGCGCAGCGCATGTCGCAGCCCTGCATGAAAAACATGAAACGGACGCCCGGTCCGTCGACGGACCCGAAGCTCTCGATGGAATTGACCAGTCCTTTAATCATAATATGTTACCCTCATAATAGTAGAAAATGTGCGCCGGCAGGCAAACCTGCCGGCGCACATTGTGCCTTTTGTTTCAGATCTCAGTTCCGAGCCGGAAGATCAAAGATGAT
Organism: uncultured Eubacteriales bacterium; assembly: GCA_900320615.1. Lineage (GTDB taxonomy): Bacteria > Bacillota > Clostridia > Lachnospirales > Lachnospiraceae > Chordicoccus. The sequence goes on along the minus strand of ONSX01000002.1, from coordinate 119 downwards.
CATGGAATGTTCTGCTCAGGACATCGAGCTGCTGCTCATGTGTCAGATCGATGAACTTGACAGCGTAACCGGAAACACGGATTGTGAAGTTTGCGTACTCCGGCTTTTCCGGATGAGCC
>ONSX01000004.1 GCA_900320615.1 uncultured Eubacteriales bacterium | reverse complement strand
AGCGAAGACGCTGCTCATCGATGAGGACACGAGCGCGACGAATTTCATGATGCGCGATGCCCTGATGAATGCTGTTGTTCCGAGCGAGAGCGAGCCGATTACGCCGTTTATTTCGAGAATCGGGGATCTGAAGAAGGAAGGGATCTCGGTCATTCTTGTCGCGGGAAGCTTCGGCGCGTATTTTGAGGTTTCCGACACGGTCATTCGCATGGACGCCTACAGGGCTTCCGATGTCACCGAAACGGCGAAGGAGGCTGTCAAGGCCTGCGCCTATAAGGTCCCGGAGGCGGCTGATCCGTGGCACATGCCGTCCTTTGATCGCCGGCCGCTGCCGTGCCGTGAGCTTTTAGGCGACCGTGTGAAAATGAAGAATCTCGGGCTTGAGGGGTTCCTCGCGGACAGAGAGAAGGTTGATCTCCGCTATGTGGGACAGCTCGTCGATGCGGAGCAGTCGGAGACGCTGGCTGCGTGCCTCCTGTGGCTTGGCCGGAATGCATTTGACGGAAAACGGACGCTCCGGGAGTGCGTCTCACTGCTCATGGAGAAGATTGCGAGGGAGGGACTTTCGTCGCTCTCCCACGGCACGGTGCCGCTTGTTGCGATGCCGCGCGAGCAGGAGATCTTCGCGGCTGTGAACCGGTACAGAAAGCTTGGAATAGAGAAAGAATAAGAATCATTCATGCCCGCTCCGGCCGTCTTCAGAAAACCCGCAGGGCGGATTCTGAAGGCAGCCGGAGCTTTTTGATCGCGATCTACTGATGCTCATTCTCCCGAACGTTCCGGCTCGTGAAGCGGTCCCTTGCCTGCCGGACGAGCTCCGTCTTCACAGAATCGGGCAGTTCGACTTTCTGCACGCCCATCTGCCGCGCCGCCCAGAGAGGATCCTCGCCGGCCGAGACAGCATTCGCTGCATAACTTGCGCGGAGCCGGCTCGGAGTGATTTTATTTCCGTACGGGAGGTCGGGAAGATACGTCATGACCATCTCGCGGACTACTATTTCAACCATGCGGACGGACATGCGCGTGCCTCGTCTGGAAATGAACAGCGCTTTCTCGCCCGGGGAAGCCAGCAGGGCCTCACGGCCTCTTTTCCGGTGCCATTTTGCGATCCGATCAATGTCACTGAGGAACTCATCATCGTCGCGGCCGTATTCCCGCGCGGCCCGGCGCTCAATATCCACTGTGGACATATAGATACGGCAGAAATCGCTGATACTCCGAAAATTCGGATATTTACGCAGAAGGTCATCCGGCAGCTTGTCGCCTTGCAGGTACAGGCACAGCGCGTCTGCCGTCTCCTGATCAAAGTAGACGGCCTTTCGATGACCGTCCTTTCTGACAACGGAAAAGTATCCTTCATCAAAATGTATATCATTTATGTTGAGTGCGATCAGCTCAGAGACATTGATTCCCGTGTGGGAGAATGCCATCAGGATCGCATAGTTCCGATACGCCGTCTTTTCTTTTTTGAACCGCACCGCTGTCGTGATCGGAAGAGAGACGTGTGTACCGTCTGCATTTTTTACCAGATAGCGCGTGCTCTTCAGCGTGCCATTCAAGACACGGCTGATCTGCTTGTCGGACAGATAGATATTGATGTCACCCTTCGTCGGCTTCGGCCGCGTGACAGTCAGAAATGGGAAATTGTCGATCTGTCCGGTGACATTCAGGTATTTGAAAAATGATACGAGCGAGGTGTACTTCCGCGCAACTGTATTACGCGCCTGCCCAAGCTCAAGTGTCATGAGATAGCTCTGGGCATCATAGGCTGTAAAATTCTGGAAGACGCTGAGCGGGAAGTCGCGCGACTCTGTGTGGCGGAGAGAGCTCTCGGTCCGGCGCATATATTGCATGAAGGCATTCATGTCGAGCGCATAGTTGTACAACGTATTCAGCGCCGCACCTGAATGGCTTTCCGTAAAATATTTCTGCATATAATCCGGAAAGGTACTGACATAGTTTTTCAGCTGTCGCTCATGGGAAATAGCCTGACGAGATAAATTCTTCTCCATAAAATCTGCCTCCTTAGCTTCTCTATATTATTGTATATGCGCAATCATATATTGTAAATCAAAACCTAAAAAAATACTGAAAAGAAGATTTTTAAGAAAGGTTCATTTGAGAATGCCGCTGCTTCTCATGATAATTTTGATTCCTCTGACAAACGGCGCATGCATAGTACACACGACGGATTCTCCGGAAGAAGACATATCCATGACAGCCATCGCGATTTTTCCGAGAGAGAACATGGGTGCGGCAGTCATGGAAAACCATCCAGACGCAGAGGCGCTCACCAGAACAGTCATTTTCACGAGCCAGGCAACAGCCTCTATGGCCTGATGCGGCAGAGCGGACACTATCTGTTTCATCACGGTGGAAATGAAGCCTACGGGCAAGTCCGTATTCTCCGTATTCTTTCAGAAGCAGATGGTATTTCTCAGAAGGAATTGCAGCAAAAGCTTGCGATTAAGCCAGGATCCGCCAGCGAAATTCTGAACAAGCTGGAGGAAAAGGGGCTGATTGAACGTTCCCGCAGTGAAGAAGACGCGCGCCGCGTCAATCTGCATCTCACAGAAAAAGGAAAAAAGGAGGCGGAAATTTCCGGGAGCGACGATCCAGCATCTCTCTTTCAGGTACTGACAGAAGAGGAGCAGGAGCAACTCCGCCAGCTTCTGACCAAGCTGCTCACCTCCTGGCAAAACGCAGAGTCCAGAAACTAACCTCTCAGCCCTCCGGCTCCCCGTGTATGTTCAGTTTCTTTGAACTACCCCAACTGACTTCGGTCAGTTGGGATAGTTCAAAGCACACGTATACCACACTGACGCTTGCAATGCGTTAGTTTCCTGCTGTACCATCAGTCCGTTTCAAAATCTGTTTTCTGAATGCAGACGGAGAGAGTCCCCGCTGCCGGTGAAACAGCCGGCTGAAGTACAGCGGATTATCATAGCCGACGATGCGTGCAATTTCAGATACGGGGTACTGCGTCGTCTCGAGGAGCATCTGTGCATTGGTCATGCGGGCGGACTGGATGTACTGCATCGGCGTCGTGCCCGTATATTTTCTGAAATTGCGGATGAACCAGCTGATGCTCATGCCGCGCGATCTCGCATAATCTTCCACGCTGATATTGCTGCTGTAGTGTTCGCCGAAGTACCGGACCGCGAGGTTCATCTCATGGTCGAGATACGGATCTGAACGGCGCCGCTCCTTTTTCAGTTCCCTGTGTACGGTAATGAGAAGTTCCCGCAGCAAAATTGTCAGCATTTCCTCATAGTTATCTCGGCACCGCTGCAGTTCCTCGATCATGCTTTTGAATAGAGAAGCATACACTGGAGAGGTTCCGACATAGAACACCCGCATATCGTCGGATATGCCGTACGCCCGCAGGATATTTTTGACATTTCCTCCTGTAAAATGAACCCAGTAGACCTCTGTTTTGTCCGCGCCGTAATATTCGTACTTCTGAAACTCCTTCGGGCGATAGAGAACCATATTGCCAGCCGTGACGATCGTCTCATTTTCTGTATTTCCGAAATGAAAATATGCCTTCCCGGAGCTGATATAAATGATCTGGTAGTCGACGCGGCCGCGCGGACGGTAGGTCGGAAGCCTCGGGCGCGTCTTCAGGCGATAGGTGCCGCAGCTGCCGACAATCAGCGGGCGGCTCTTATCCTTGAAGTCAATGGCAGAATTGTGCAGATATCCTGAGTTCAGATACATACGCCGAACCTCCACTCCGCATGAAACTTCCCCTGTTTCCTTCTTTCGCAGATGTATACGTACCGACGTGCAGGCACTCCGCATCCCGCGCACGGAGGACGGAATTCATACATGGAAAATCGTATCATTTTATGCATATCCTGTCCAGTATCCTTTATGTACAAATTTTCTCTGAGACGATAGTATAAGAACCGCAAAAACAGGCCTGAAAAAAGCGCGTGGCACTTCTGTCAAGAGAAAAAAAGTTCATATGAGGAAACGGATCATGGAAGAAAAAAGATACTTGAAATGGTACAACAAGGCTGGCTATGGTTGCGGTGACATCGCAGGAAATGTCGTGTATGCGCTTCTGGCGGCGTTTGTCATGATTTTCCTGACCGACACGGTCGGTCTGAATGCAGGAATCGTCGGCGTACTGATCGCGGTGTCCAAGGTGTTCGACGGAATTAGTGACATTTTCTTCGGCGCGATGATTGACAAGACAAAGAGCCGGATGGGGAAAGCAAGACCATGGATGTTCTATGGCTACTTCGGATGCGCGGTATGTCTCATCGCGATCTTCAGCGTCCCTGCCAGCATGGGAAAACCGGCCCAATATATCTGGTTTTTTATCGCATATACACTGCTAAATGCAGGATTCTACACCGCAAACAACATCGCGTACTCAGCGCTCACTGCGCTTGTCACAAGAAACAATGAGGAGCGCGTTCAGATGGGCTCAATCCGGTTCATGTTCGCGTTCGGGACAAATATGCTGATTCAGGCCGTGACCGTCGGCTGGGTGGCAAAGCTTGGCGGAGGAGCCGCTGCCTGGCGGACCGTTGCTATCGTCTACGCAGGGATCGGCGTTATCGCCAACACGCTGTCTGTATTTTCCGTGCAGGAGCTCTCCGATGAAGAGCTGGCAGGCGGCACGGAAATAAAGCGCGAGGAAAACTATCGTCTTGCCGATGCATTTCGAATCCTTGTCCACAACAAATATTTTCTTATGATCTGCGGCATCTATCTCCTGATGCAGCTCTATACGGCAACGCTCGGCATGGGGATCTACTACATGAAATACGTTCTCGGAAATGAGAAGCTTTTCGGCACATTTTCGTGGGCGATCAATATCCCGATGATTGCGGGCCTTGTGCTTACGCCGGCTCTTGTGCAGAAATTTCATGGCATGTATCGCCTGAACCTCACGGGCTACACGATCGGCACAGCCGGACGGCTGGGTGTCGTCATTGCGGGATATATCGGCAGTGTGCCGCTTATGCTCGTGTTCACGGCAGTCGCCGCGCTTGGCATGAGTCCGCTCCAAGGAGATATGAATGCGCTGATCGCGACAACCTCTGAGTACACGCGTCTCACAACGGGCAAAAAGGTCGACGGCACAATGTATTCCTGCACATCATTTGGAACGAAGGTCGGCGGCGGTCTTGGAACAGCCATCGCCGGCTGGATGCTGGCCGGAAGCGGCTATGTACAGAACGCGGCTGTGCAGAGCGCATCCACAGTCCGTATGCTGCATGTCATGTATCTCTGGCTCCCGATGGTCTTTAATTTTCTGATCACGCTTGTGCTCGTCCGCCTCAAAGTCGAGCAGGCAAATAAGAAGGCAGGACAGGCACCGGATTAATTTGCGGCTGGGGTGATACAAAATCTGTCAATTCAATATGGGGACATCTGTACCATTTTTTCGCAATGTGCTAGTATGTAGAATAATCATAACAATTCAGCAACGGCCGCGGGAGATTTATTTCCCGCAGTATACAGGGCCTGACCACTTTGAAAACCACAAGGGGAAAATGCGATGAAGCTCGGTATGGCACAGATGTGCATGGCAGACGATATGGATGTAAATCTCGGACACGCGGAGGCTTTCTGCAGGGAGGCCTCCGCAAAAGGCTGTGATCTGCTTTTCTTCCCGGAAATCCAACTCACGCCGTTCTTCCCGCAGTATACCAAAGACCACTATCCGGACGGGCGGATCGAATCCTGGTGCCTTCAGAAAGATTCGGTCTACATCCGCTGCCTGCAGGAGATGGCCCGTGCAAACCATTTGTACCTGTCTCCGAATGTCTATCTGAGTCTCGGCGGAAAGCCGTATGACGCCTCATTGTTTATCCGTCCCGACGGGACGATCGAGGGTATCGCAAAGATGGTCCACATTGCACAGGCCCCGCAATTCTACGAACAGGACTACTACACACCGTCAGATGACGGATTCAGGGTATTCGACACGCCGTTCGGAAAAGTTGCGATTGTCATTTGTTATGACCGGCATATTCCGGAGAGCATCCGGCTGTGCGCGCTCATGGGCGCGGATCTTGTGATCATCCCGACGGCCAATGTAACCGCAGAACCGCTGGAATTATTTGCCTGGGAGGTTCGCGTGCAGGCGATGCAGAATCAGGTCTTTGCCGCGATGTGCAACCGGACCGGTCGCGAAGGTGCGGTCGAATTTGCCGGAGAATCGATTGTCGCAGACCCGCGCGGAAATCTCGTGTGTCTCGCAGACAGGAGGGAGCAGCTCGTGACATGCCGGATTGACCTCGCGGACGCAGACAGATGGCGGGAGAAGATGCCATACCTTGGCACACGGCGGACGGAGTGCTACGGGCTGCTGACAGAAGAGAAACCGCGATGAAAGCAGGCAATATTAAGGAAAAGAGGATCGAACGATATGGCATATATTGATTTTATGGACGCGTTTGAGAAAAAAATAGAAGAGGAAGGCACGGACTTTCTGACTGGCCTCCTCAACTCACTCTACGCGGAGGGAATTGAGCTTGACGGGCAGACCTATTCGGTCCGCCGCATGTCCGACGAAATTGTGGACGACAGCGGTGAGACCAAAAAGGTGAGAACCGGCTTTTTCTGCTTCCCGCAAAATGGCGAGAAAGACCGCCTGTTTCAGGGCGGTGCATTTTACATCGCATCGGACCTCACCAGTGTAGACGGAAAGAAGGCTTCTTTTTCGAATCCGGGAAAGCCCGACTATGTGATGCCCGACCGGCATGTCGTCTACTACGGCATGGTGGCAACGAAGGCACGAAAGCTCCTCAGGGAACAAAGCGCCAATTCATTCCTGTTCCATGACGTCACGATCACGACACCAGAGGGAAAGACCGAGCCGCTCGACAGTTTTGACTTCAGTCAGCACAAGCTCTTCATGCTCGGCCTCTACGGAAATGAGTACAAAATCGGCATCCGGGAGAAGAACTGATGTCCTGTGCCGGACAGCAATCACATATCTTTGCGTTAAACCGTGATTTGTCGAATAGATCTGCGCGGCTGCCCATTCATTTAACATCTGCTATCATTGCGAAATTACGCACTGCACTCCGGACCGCCGCTCCATTAGTCATTCAGTACAACGCTCGCGTGACTTCCCGCCTCCTTGGATTTCGTGACAACGATCTGTTTTCCGATCCGTGTCTTCAGCTCACTCACATGGGATATGATCCCCACGAGCCGTTCTCCGCCCTCGGTCAGGCCCTGCATCGCGTTCATCGCCTGATCGAGCGAGTCCTGATCGAGCGATCCGAATCCTTCGTCAATGAACATAGTGTCGAGACGAATGCCGCCCGCGTGCGACTGGATTTCATCGGAGAGACCAATCGCAAGAGACAGCGAAGCCAGGAAGGACTCCCCTCCGGAGAGCGTCTTTACGCTGCGCACGGACCCGTTGTAATGATCGATGACCTCGAGATCAAGGCCCGTCTGACTCTGCCGCCCTGCATTTGCCACATCGCTGCGGCGCAGATCGTACTGGCCGCCCGTCATGATTGAGAATCGGCGGTTCGCCCGGCGGACGATCCGGTCAAAAAGTGCCATCTGCACATACGTCTCCAGCTCGACCTTCGCCTTGCCCTGCGATATACTTCCGGACGCAGTCGCCGAGAGCGCGTTGATCTCGCGATATTTCCGCTCGGCCTCCACGATGCCGGCATCGCTCCTGCGGAGCTCCTCGAGGCAGTGGCTGTTGCTCTGAATCCTCCCCGCAATCCGGGTTCGTTTGGCATCAAGCAATGACTGGCGGGCGGAGTTATCCGTGAGCTGCTGTTCCGCGGCCGCCCCGTCGTATACAGGCGTCTCCGCAAGCTGTTTCTGAAGCGTGTCAATTGTTCCCGAAAGAAGCTGGATCTCATCATTTTTCGCGGCAAGCGCCTCTTCCGCAGCCTTGCAAGAAGCCAGGATATGCTCTGCCCTCACATTCATGCCGGCGGCCGCGTCTTCTGCCTTCGCGCGCGTCTTATACGGGAGCGATGCGGCGAGCCGCTCGGTGTCCGTCACAAGCGCGCTGATCTGTGCCGCAAGCGCGCTGCGCGAGGATGTATCTTCCGCGATTGTCTGGTCCAGCCGGCTGATCGCATCTGTGCGTGCCTTTGTACCGGCAAGAAGGGTCTTTCTCCGTTCATTTCCATGCTTCAGATCCTCAATCTCTCCCGAGATCCGGCCGGCCAGTGATTTCAGTTTCGTCCGCTCATCCTCTGCAAGGCGCGGAATCTCCGGGATCGCCACTTCTCTGCCAAACAGATCAGCGGCCGCCCTTACGACACTCTTCCAGAGACTTTCGGCCGAGGCCGTCTTTGCCGAGACAGAAAGCTGCATGTCCGCGAGCGTCTTCTCCTTCCCTGAAAGCTCTGCCTCACGCTCAGGAAGCGCAGCGAGAATCTCCCTATAGCGCGTGCAATGGACATTTTCGTTCTGCAGCCATTTCCGGAGTTCCTGCTCCCGGGCCGTGTTTTCCGCAATCGCTGTCATAAGGGCGGATGGCTGAAGAAGGGACAGCTCTTTCTCTTCACAGGAAACAGACGGCTCCGTCTTGCCACTGCCGGTATCTGGCACTCCGGCCATACCTGCGCGGTCAGAAGCGAGCCTTTCCTTCCGGCTTTCAGCCTCCATCGCCTCAGCCGCCTTCGTGCAGACCTCGCGCTGCTTCATAAGAGCAGTCTCATCCGCCGCGACGGCCTTTACAAGCTCTACCGCGCGTTTGCTGTGCTTTGCTTCCTCCGTCTCCGCGGCCATCTGCTCCGCCGCAAGGCGCTTTCTCCTTGCGATCCGCTCCTCCTGCGTCCTGTAATCCTTCCGGACTCTGGCAAGCTGCTCCTCATTTGCGCGGATCTCTTCATCCGTATTCCACGGACGGTCCGCCTTCTTCAGCCCCGAGATAAGACTCGTGATCTGATCCTTGAGCGCGTCCAGTTTCATCTTCTGCGCCGCGTGTCTTCTTGCTGCTTCCGTCGCTGCCTTTGACGCGCTGCTGCTCCGCGCCTCGGCGCTCTCCACCTCATTCTGGGACGGGACAGAGGCCTTCGCGGCAGCCGGGGCTGGATGGACCCGCGATCCACACACCGGGCACGGAAGTCCGTCTGTTAAGTGCGCGGCAAGAATTCCCGCCTGACCAGACAGAAAGAGCCTGTTCAGGTCCCGGAAGCGGGCATACGCCTCATCAGACTCCTGCTGTGCCCGCTGTGCCTCCGCATAGAGAGAAGCTGTCAGGTTCTTCTCCCGGACAAGGGTCTGCTCCTTCTGTGAGAGGTCAGAGAGATTCTCCGCTCGCGCGGTATACTCGGTAACGGCTGCCGCAGCCCGCTCCTTCTCCGCGTCGGCCGTCTCGAGATCCCTCTGATCCTTCTGAAAGCCCTCAATCAGAGAAATGAGCCGCGCATCCGCGTCCTGTTCGCGAAGCAGCGCCTCCCGGTCCTTCCGGAGCGTCTCCGCAAGGACATTCATCTGGGAGAGCCCGGCTTTCAGGTCCCTCAAAGAAGTCTGCCGCGCAAGGCACGCCGTAAGAGCCGCATCGGCCCGCTCGCAGGCAGCCGGAGAGGTGCTGAGGGCATCCCGCTCCCTGGCAAGCGATTCATTTTCCTGTCGGAACTGCTCAAGCTTTCGGGAAAGTTTCTCCGCCTGCCCGGTGAGATCTGCGACCTCTTGGTCCGCCTGCTCCGCCTCATGTACCCCCGCAAGCAGCGCGTTCACATTCTTCCGCCGTTCTGTCAGTTTTTCGAGCGCATGCTGCCTTCGAATCAGGTCCTGCGGGACCGACTCCAGGGATGCAAGCGTCTCCTCATCCCTCGCGAGCGCACGGGCCTCTTCTTCCCGCGTATGCTTCGTCTGCTTCAGTTCCTCGTCTTTTGTCCGAAGGGTTTCGCGCGCATCCTTCAAAGATGCGTTGCCCTGATCCAGCCGGTCATAGTCAGGCAGACGGCTCATCTCAACGGCCGCCTTCCGGCGGAGATCATCCGCCTCAGGACGCTTTTCATTTGCAAATTTCAGATCCTTTGACAGCGTCTCTTTCTCACGCATAAGGCGCTCCATCTGTTTTCTTCCGTCGCGAAGCTCAAGGGACCGTCTCTCTGCCGTCTTTGCGGCTTCGATCTCAAGTTTCAAGCGGTCGCGCTCTTCGTCCAGCGCCTCCTGCTTCTTCCCAAGCGCCTGCTCTCTGCTCCGGTCATCTTCGATTATGCGGCCGATCAGGTCAAATACGTCTTCCGATGGCAGCTGTCCGGTCAGAGCATGTTCATTCCACGCGCTCACAAGCTCCTCATTTTCGCCCGGATTGATGCCGCGGAGAAATGCCTCACGCTGGCTGCCGGCGGCCATATACGTTCCGTACGCGTGCTTTGCCTCCTCGCGGAGACTTCTCTCGAGCAGGTCATAATTGCCTGTGTGGAAGATGCTCCGCAGAATCTCCTTGCGCGTCTGCGTGTCCGCAAGAAGCAGCTTCATGAAATCGCCCTGCGCGATCATCGCGATCTGCATGAACTGATCGCGCGTGATGCCGAGGAGTTCCGTCACCGCAAGCGTCACCTCGCCGTAGCCGCTTTTCGTAAAGCCGTCCGGCCCTGTCATAGTAGCAGCGGCATTTTCCGTCGTCACACCATCTCCGCGCTTCTTCGGCCGCTCATACCGCGGATTCCGATGGATCTCATAGATGTTGCCCCGGCAGGAAAATGAGAGATCAACGAACGTCGGCGTTCCCGGCTCCGCATACTGGGAGCGGAGCATGCCGCTCTCGCGGTTTCGGTCGCTCGCCTCGCCGTACAGCGCGAATGCGATCGCGTCGAATATCGTCGTCTTCCCGGCTCCCGTATCGCCGGTAATCAAGTAGAGGCCCTCGGATCCAAGCGCCCCGAAATCAATCGTCTCTTTGCCCGCGTATGGTCCAAACGCGGACATCACAAGCCTTGCAGGTCTCACTCTTATCCCTCCCAGATCGCATCAATCAGTTTTTCCGCGACGGAGCTCTGCAGTTCCGTCATCGGCCGTCCGTTCTGCTTCTCATAGAGCTCGCTCAATACCTCGATCGGCTCCTTCTTCCGCTCATCTGCCTCCGACTCGATCACGGACTCCGCATTGGTTCGCGCATTATCGTAATCGATTATCATGAGATTTTTATAGAAACAGGTCCGGAGTCGCGCAAGCGCATTCGGCACGTCTTCTTCATCCGTCAGAATCACATGGTAGTAGTCCTCCGGATCAAGGCGCGCCGTATACGCCCGGTTCGTAAGCTCGGCAAATAAGCCGCGCACGGTCCGCATCGCCCGCTTCGGCTGAAGCGGAATGAGACGAATGGAGACATCGCCCTTTTCCTTCATCTCAATGACCGCGACGCTCTTCTTCTGATGTTCCTCGGAGAAGGAGTACGGAAGCGGCGAGCCCGCGTAGCGGATCGTGTCGCGTCCGACGCGCTGCGGCCCGTGAAGATGGCCGAGCGCCACATAGTCGAAGGCTTCAAATACCGATGTGTCCACGTTGTCAAGACCGCCGATATGGCGCTCCTCCGAATCGGAGAGCTCCGGCTGCGTGCCCGCATAGGTCACGAACTGATGCGCCACCGCAAGGTTCCGCGCCGTCGGGTCGACATCCGACCGGGAAATGAGAGACCGCATCGCGTCGGTCCAGGTTGCAATTTTCTCCGGGAAAACGCCGGAATCTGCTTCTTCATTCCCGGCAGCCGGATCAGAACTTTCCGCATCGCTTAGCGTATGTTTTACGAGTGACGGATGGATATACGGAATCAGATAGATATTGAGCGGCCCATACGCGTCGCGAACGGTCACAGGCTTAATCGCTCCCTGAAAGCGCGGCGAGATGTGGACACCGCTCTCACGAAGAATCCGCCCCGCATAGGAAATGCGCTCCGCGGAGTCGTGGTTGCCGCTGATCGCAAAGACCTGCACGTGCCGCTTCGTGAGGCCGACCAGGAAATCATCAAAGAGGTTCACAGCCTCCGCCGGCGGGATCGGCTTGTCATAGATGTCTCCCGCAATGATGACGGCATCCGCTTTCTCCTCATCAACAATGGTGAGGATCTGTTTTAAAATATAAGCCTGATCTTCAAGCATCGGGAAGCCGTTCACACGCTTCCCGAGGTGAAGATCCGCCAGATGAATAAATTTCATCAATCATATGGACGATTGCGCCCCCCGATTGAACAGTCATGTCTCACTCAGAGGAGAATCGCCCAGCCTCCTTTCTTGATTTCCCAATACAACCCTTCATTTTCACTGGCCTGCATCACAGATCAGCAAAGCAGGTCAAAGAAACGATCGATTGCTTTTCAGGCTTTCTCTGTCACAAGGACAAGCCTCTGCTTAACCATATCATACCACAGCGTGCACGCCTTTTCCGATACGTCATAGACCGTTATGACGTTCCGGAGATCATCCGGCAGATCCGGAAGGAACCGGTCTGTCACGTCCGGGAACTTGCGCAGCATCTCCGGCCTCCAGATCCTCGTCCGCTCATTGGCAAACACGGCCGTGTAGAAGATCTCCGCCTCGACGAGGTCCTGGAAAATATGGCTTCCGAATGAGAGCTCCGGCTGATAGCCGGCCTTCGTCTCGGCGACCTCGGCGATCGCGCGCATCTCGCTGATATCCGCAAAGGCAGACGGAACGCCGAGCTCCGGCGACGAGGTGCAGATCCGCCCCGGCGCAAAGAGCATCGCATTTGTCTTCCCGCCGCGAAGGGACCAGTTGATCTTCGAGAGCGCATCGCGCACGGCGTATTTCTCCCGATACGGCAACTGATAATACCGGACCGGATCAATGAAAATGAGAAGCCCGAGCGCCTCCTTTCTCGAAAATCCCATCGAGCTTCCCGTGCTCTCAAGAAGGATCGAATCCTCCGGGAGATTCTCCGGGATTGAAACCGTCCCGTGGCTCCTTGCGACCTGCAGCGGCCGGCACTGCAGAAGATCGATCATATAGTCGCCGCTGTCCGAGAGATTGATCGTAAATTCCGTATCGACCGGATTGCCGTAGGACGTCTCAAGAAGAGACAGAATCCCGCGCATATCGTCCATGAGCAGATCCTGCTTCACAATGCCGTCGCACGACACATACCAGACGAACCGGCGGTCGCCGCGGTTTGCGAACATGAGCTCAGCATCGCCGTCGTGCGAAAGCAGCTTTGTCTTCAGGAAATATGGAAGCTCCGGCTCGACGTCCGACAGCGGCAGGCTCTCCTCCGCGCTGTCGATAAAGCTGATCACGTCGATCCGCTGCTGCGAGAAGCGGTGGCGCTCCGCATCGCTCGTCCCGGCTGTGCGCCGCGGGTCATTCAGCTGGACGATCCGCGGATAGGAGCCCATTTTCCGGTCGACCGCGCCGGTCCCGAGCCCCATGACAAGGCGCAGCATGCCCTCATCCTTCCGGCCATTTCCCGCGCTTACGGCATAAGGGCTCACGGAATAGCCGACACCGGCGGCAGCGGGCATGAAGAAGGAGTGATACCGGGACCCCGACACGCGCTGGATGAGCAGCGCCATCTGCTCGTCGCGGTTTTCAAGTCCCCGGTGCAGGCGGTAGTCCAGCGCGGACTTGTTCGTCGCGCTCGCGTAGACCGTGCGGACCGCGCGCTCGAATTCCTCGAGGCGGTCCTCCATGGTTCCGTCGTTCACGCAGAAGACGGACTCATATTTTCCGGCAAATGCATTGCCGAAGCCGTCTTCAAGGATGCTCGAGGAGCGGACAATATACGGGTCCTGCCCGTAATACTCAAGGATCCGGCAGAATTTCTCCTCCATCTCCGGACTGAACGTGCCGCGGAGCATACGGCTTGAAAACTCCTCCGCGAGCGAAAAATATCCCTCCGGCGTCCGCTGACGGACCCTGAGGTCCCAGAGCTGGTTGTCAACAATATAGGAGTAGAACACGTCCGCGCCCATATAGAACGAATCGTGCGGCTCCAGGCGGGACGCGATGTCCGGCCGCCTGTTTTCAATGAGCTTCCGCGCAAGCAGCATGCCCGTCGACTTTCCGCCGATGAGTCCGGTGCCGATTTCCCGCCGGCGGATCTCAAAATAGTCCTCGGGCCGGAAGTTTTCCTTGATCATGACGCGCAGCTTCTCGTCTCTTGTCAGCATGATGTCGCAGATCCGCGAGCACTCCTCCGAAACGTCAAGTCCGCTCTCATATTTCATTTCCGCGCGGTTAAAGAAGCGGGTCCAGCTGTCCTGATTGTGGCTTCGCTCCTCGCGCCCCGCCTTCTCCATGATCTGATAGAACCGGGAGACCTCGACGCCGCTTGCGACCGGCCGAAACAGGCCTGTCCCCGTGTCATAGGCGTGAAGCAGGAACATCGTGTCCGAGTAGCGGTTCCAGATCTTGACCGGACGGACATAGAGCGTGCGGGTCCTTCCTGAATCGGCGGCTCCTGTTCCCGCACCAGGCTGCTCATGATGGCTTTCAGTGGACGTGCTCACGGATCTGTCAGGCTGCAGATTCTGATCTGTGGCCGGTCTGTTCATATGCTTTTCCGCATAGACATCCAGAAAGATCTGTGCCGTCGTCTGGATTTTCGCAATCGCCTGATAGGAGTGGCGGCCCCGGATAACCGGGAAATACGCGACCGTGTCGAGCTCAAAGAGGTATGGGCACGTCAGCTTGAAGAAATTTCCCATCATGAGGTCCGTCGCCCACGCCGTCTGCAGCTCGCTCAGGCAGTCGAACACATAAAATGCACCGCGCCCTTCCTTCTCAATGAGGTGCCGGACGGCGAGCGTAAACGTCTCAAAGCGGTGCGAGAGCTCAACCGGCACAATCGTAAGCCCCGGCTGTGCCTCAAGGAGCGGCGGATGCGACGCGAAGCGGACGTAGATGATGTTCCGCCCGTCCGCGATCGCCTGACGGACAAAGGGCTCCATGAAGACGCGGAAGTCCGCAAGGTCCGAGACGGACCAGACGACATTGTCGCCGAGGCGGATGTTGTGAAAAGCCTCATCAAGCGACGGGATTCCCGATTTCACACGTTCAAATGCAGTCATAGGGCACCTCCTTTTTTGTGATGAATTCAGCAGGACGCATCGGTTCCCGCTTATGCGCACCCGGAGCAGGCAGCAGAAGCCGGCAGATCAGGTATCCCCGAGGCAGCGGCGGATGATCCGGCAGACGTCCTCCTTCGGCCGGCGGCAGTTCCCGCGAACCCACCGGTAAATCACGCTGAAAAACCCGCTCATAAAAAATGTAAAGAAGTAATCGATGTCGTCCGGGTCGGTGATGTGCATGTGCAGGCAGACCGGCCGGAACAGATACTCCTCGAGCCGACTCTCCTCCTTTCGGCTGCGGACCGGGTCCGTCCGCTCCATCGCGCGGAACAAAGTCTGATTTTTCTCAACAAATGCAAGGAACGGCATCAGGATCTTTTCGGAGGACAGCGTCTTCATTTGTCCCTTCTCGATGAGCTCCGGAAGATCAATCCGGACAGACGCATCCTCTGACTGAAACAGCTCCCCGACCTTCCGGCGCAGAAGGTCATAAAACAGGTCCGGCACCGAGTCGTAGTGACTGTAGAAGGTCGTCCGGCTTGCGGGCGCCTCCCGACAGATATCCTGCACGGTGACGTCCGCATAGTCCTTCTCCGTAAGGAGCTTCTCCGCTGCGTCCTGCATTTTCCGGGAGGTATTTTTGTACCGCGCTTCGTGTCTGTTCAAGTTAAATCCCGCACCTCCTGCTGCCTTTCCCGCTGCCAGAGCGGGCATTACCAACAAGTAACTAGTCATATTTAACTTCATCGTAGCCCGAATTCGCCGCTCCGTCAACCGCGCGAATTTCTGTGGGTTTGCTTCTGTAAAGATCATACGCTTCATTATCTCCTCAAAATCAAAAAGCAGGACCGCGCACTGCGGTCCCGCCTTTCATTTTCCCGAATCATTCGTCCTGCCGTCTTCTTTCCCTGACTATTAAGACAAGGAAGAGGACCAGCACTGCCGCCGAAACGGCAAATGTAATCTTCCACATGAGCGGATGGTTCGGGTCTCCAGTCTTTACGCTGGAGGCCTTCACTGCCGAGCTGCTCCTGCCCGGAGCAGTCGTTTTCGTATTTGTTTTCTGCATACCGGGCGTTGGTCCTGCCGGCGTGACTGTCGCCGTTCTCGACGGAACGGGCGAATTCGTCACTACGGCAGTCGGCGTCGGTGTCGGCTGATCTGTGTCGACCAGCGTGAGACTGTCTGTCTTGTCGCCGGTCCGCGTCTTATCGTGCAGTGTCGTCACAAGCGACAGATTTCCGTTCAGGTTCTGGACTGTCACATGCAGAAACCATGTTCCGATTTCCCTGCCAGTCTTATCCTGCGCGGTAAGCTGATACCAGTACTCACCGACTCCCGAAAAGCCGATCCGGACCTCATAGTCAGTCCCCGCCTCCCTGGAAATCTCTGCCGTGTATATGCCTGATTCAGATCCCGCCGGCATAGGATTGTCCGCGTCTTCCGGCGTCAGAATCAGCTGATACGTCTTCGACGCATTCAGCCCTCCGCTTCCGAATTCCGCGTGGACCGGCAGCGTCATAACCAGTGAAGCATCATCCGCCAAAACCGGTCTGCTTCCAGGGAGAAAGAGAACGAGCATCGCGCAAATGATGGCCCATATCGTAAGTATTCGCTTTCTGCTGATTGTCATAATTCTCCTCTGATATCTCATTCATTTCCTTCGGCCTTTGAAATCTGATACGACGCGATGACAACTGTCCGGTCGTCCTCCTGATCGGAGGAGCAGGTGGACAGCGTCAGGAGATGCTGACTGCCGGTATCGGATCCGACCGCCATAAGCGTCTCAGAATGAACATATTTCGCGTTTGAAGCAATGTACGAAAGATACCTCGCCGGGTTTTCATCGGCCGCAGCCGGATCAAACACCCACGGATCGGTATCATCCGCAACCATGACAGCGACAACCGTTACCGGTATCTTCTGTCCCGGAAGAAGCAGAGTGCCCGTCTCGTTCTGATTGAAGAAATCTTCATCCAGATAGAGGTCGAGGTCTCCGAACATCTCATGCCTGTCCATGTGGTGGCCGTATACAAGCTCGTCAAAATCCGTGAAGCCGCGGCTGCACCTTGTGTCTAGAAAGATGCTTCCGGCGAGTGAATACTCGCCGTAGACATCCTTGTTGAGATATTCGTCGTTGCTGCTTCCCTGCACTATTGGGTAATCGATATTGGTTCCATCCAGCGTAATCCACGCGCAGACATCCGGATTGATCTTCAGAAGATCGTCAAAGGACGGCTTATCGCCGGTCGGCTTTTCCTTACGGATCCGGTTTGACACGGACAGGGCCGCCGCGTAGATGCTGTTGTTGTCCCAGATAGAATACAGGCTGTATGCCATCGCCGCGAGAATCGCGAGGATAATCGCGGCGTTCAGCACACGGTTCAGCCATTTCAGCAGTTGTCTTGCCATGCGTGTCCTTAATCAGGCGCGGCGCTTTCTGGAGATGATCACGAATGCGATCGCACCGGCAGCCGCGACTGCGAGAATCATGATATACGGAGCGTTTGATGTGAACACACCGGTATCGATCTTCGTGTTGTTCGTGTTCGTGATCGTAAGTGCGATGTTTCCGCCGGCAACCATGTTCTGTGCCGTGCTTGCATCAGCCGTGCCGGTTGTCGAGCCGTTCAGTGAATAGGTTGTCGTGTATCCGGCAGCGGAGTAATCATTCTCCTTGACGAGGCAGCTCACGCCCTCCGGGATGTTTGTCAGGCTGATCGTCGTGCCATCCTGAACGGTAAATGTCTTCGTAGCCGTGCCGTTTGTCCAGTCAGCCGGATTGATCGCTGTCAGTTCACTTGCGACAGTCGTGCCATCGCCGGCAACACCGATCGTGGACTTCACGGGCTTATTTGCCGGAGCTGTCAGTGTCACGGTTACCTTGAACTGCTTATTTGTATCACCCATGTTTCCGGCGACCTTCTTTGTGAAGGAGAGCTTGCCGGCCGCGTAATTATTGGTGATCTTGTCAACCTTGGCGCCGCTTGTGCGATTGATGAGCTTGACAGAGCTCGGGACCATGCTGCCGTTCTTGTTCTCAACCGTCACAGCCACACGGTAATTCGTGCCGTCATAGGTAACACCGGCTGTTGTTCCGGCAACCTCGTGGAAATCATAGTAGTAGACACCCGGCTTTGTATACTCGCCGTCCGTTGTCACATTAACGGCCACTGTCGCACCGTCTGCTGTTGCCGCGCCGTCTGCAAATGCAGCAGAGCTTACGGAAACCGTCTGCGGGATATTGTCTGCACTTTTGACTGCTGCATCAAGTGCGCTGATATCCTGAACAGCTGTCGTGTTGGTGTTCCAGGATGTTCCCTTCAGGGCTGCCAGAGATGCCTTGCCCTCTGTTGTCGCTGTGGCATCTGCCTTGCCGGATGAAAATATAAATGTCTCGGCCGGGCTTGCATAATTAGTCGCTGTCTCCCCCGTCGGAATGGTCAGTGTATAGACCTTGTTAAATGTTGCTTCCGGTGCTGTCGTTGCAAATGCAGGAAGCGTCGTGCCGGCAACAAGTGCGGCCGCTGTCAGTGCGCTGAGCACAAGGTTCTTTGTGAGTTTCATTCCTTTTCCCCTCATAATGGTGTCCTTTCTGTGTAAAAAAGCTAGTGATTAAAAGTGTCTTTATATGCCTCTCCTTCGCAGGATGGTAAGCACCTTTCCCTTGATACTGCTGATCGGGATTGCGCCAAAGGTTCTGCTGTCCTTCGTCTCGGTCCTGTAATCACCGAGGATGAACACGCTTCCCTCCGGCACCTCATAGGGATATGTGAGCGTTCCCGGATCGTCCGTCGAAAAGAGGATCTCTCCGCTCTCCGATACCCCATTTATTTTTACGCTTCCGTCGCCGCTGATCTCGACGGTGTTCCCTCCGAGCGTCAGGATTCTCCCAAAATGAAGATCCCCGTCTGCCTGATAGAGAACGACATCTCCGGACCGGAGCGTCCGCTCCAGCCGAAAGCCCAGCGCCAGATCCCCGTCCTTGAGAGCCGGAAACATCTCATTTCCATCCACCCGCTTCAGGAACAGGACCTGTGTAAACAACAGAACGAGAATCGCGATAAAGATAACGGCCCGGATGAAAAGACGCAGATATCCCTTCCACAGAGGTTCCTCTGCGGGAGGAGACCTCTTGGGCGCTTCTTCCGGGCTTCCGGAAGAGCGCTTCTTCTTTCGGCTGATGTTCTTCATATTGTCCTTTTACCTTCTTCTCTGTCCTCCGATGAGTTTTCGCTTATAGAGCCAGATATATCCGATCATAATTCCGGCAAGCGCAAGGAACACAGCGATATACCAGAAATCATGGAAGGAACGAATGCCTGTGTCCGGAACCGTATACTCCTGATTTGTGATGGAGAATGTCGCTCCCGTCTTCGAATCCGCGACGACAATTGTGTTCGGATTTGCATTTGTCTGACCATTCTGGTAGGAAACTGTATAGCTGTTGCCTTCCGCGTTATACAGAATTCTCCCATTTTTAACCGGATCTCCACTGCCATCGAGCTCGTAGACAAAATAGCTGTCGCCGACATTGAGGTCATCAAAGACCGGTGAATCAATACTCTTTGTACTGCCATTCTTTGTCAGCCGGTAAGACATCCTTCCGCCCGAGCAGGTGATCGTCAGCGTTTCCACCAGCGTATTCTCTGCATCATACAGCCCGAAGGAAAAAGTTCCATCCGGCGGTGTCGACATGGTCCTGCCATCCTTGTCAGCAAAGATCTTTCTCACCGTAAGCTTCGCCTTCTGATTATAAGCTGTATAGCTGTATGAGCTTCCCCGGTAATTGACCGTGACGCCCTGGTCTGCCCAGCTGGCAAGATCCGCTGCTGTATGTGTCACAAGATTCGAATCGACCGTGCTGTTCCATTCTGTGGATTCATTCGGGTAAGCGCCGCTCTTGTCCGCTCTCGCCATCGCAATAAGCGTCGGAGTCGTGTCCTTTATATACCCGGCAGGCGCCTCCGTCTCCACCACTGCATAGATTGTATTGTACTGAAGTTTCGTTGTTCCGCTTCCGAAAGTAAGCTCTCCGTTGCTTCCGGTTGTCGCCGTCTCAATCGCATCGCCGGCCGCCTTCCATGTGCCGTCGCTCAAGACGGCCTTGTAAATGGCAAACTTCGCGCCAGACAGTGTCTTCGTCACATTATTCTGATCCGCCTTGGTGAGGTTGATCACCGGGTAATAGCCGAAGCCAAAGGAGGCATCGACATGGTAGCTTACAGAATCCTGAACAGTGTTGCTTTGATCTTCGCTGTATCCATACCAGTGTGCCGTATTCCTGTAGGTGACAGAAGTTCCGGGCGGTGCATCAATGGAAGCCGTATAGATAATCGTCAGTTGTTCAGAGTCCGGGATGACAAGCGTCATAACCGTCTTCCCGTTTTCCGTGTCTTTCGCCAGACTCAGCGTCCACTGACTCCTGGAAAGCTCTGTCCCACTTCTGTCCGTGATACGGACAGAAGAAGGATCCAGCGTCATCGCCCCGTGCGAGTTGTCGGCTGTCCCGTAACTCAGCTCATCCACCAGCGTCAACGTATCGGAATCCTTCAGGAGATCCTCACCGAGTGGATTGACTGTCACTGTAAACGGAACCGATCCATTGCTCACAACTCCTTTGGATTTATCAACGGAATGTGTTTTAACGCTTGTCGTAACACGGCTCGTTGAAACCAGCGTACTATTTGTCGTGTAGACGTTCATGGTATTTGTAAATTCCTTCTCTTTGCCCATGATCGTCTCCGGATCGGTCACCCGCATGACAATCTGTATCTGAAGATCTTTCTGATCAATCTGCCCGGCTGTGCCCTTCTGCAGATTTCCCACATGGAAAATGATTTTTCCGCCTGATTTGTCATAATATGCGCTGGCAGTGCCTGTATAGCCTCCATTGTCGATCGCGGTGTTCTTGACGCCGATGTCGCTCCAGCTGCCTGCCCCCAATGTTCCGCTGTCAAGCTCCGGCATCGTGGGCGCGTTTGCAGCGCTGCGCAGTCCCTGAGGAATCCAGAAATACCGGACATAAACCGGCTCCATGCCATCCGGAACCACATCCTCAACCTTGAGAGTGCCCGACTCATCCCCGGCATAATTGATCGCCAGCAGGTAATCAACATAGGTTCCGGATTCGAGCGTCTCCTGTCCGCTCGCAGTCGTGTAAGAAGTCAGAATTCTGGAGATCCGATGATTTTGATCTTTAGTAAGCACATCGCTCCATGTCTTTGTCGAAGCGTTGTACGTTCCATACTCTCCGAATTCCTTGAAGTTCGTTCCCTGCCCCAGCGAGTAGATCGTCGCTGTATTGACGGTATTATACGTCATGGAGGAATTACTCCGTTCCTGCAGCGAATTATTGAACACAGTCTGTGTGCGCGCGTCACTGTTCGGTTTCGCCGAAGGTTCTGTCATCAGAACGACGTACATCGTCTTTCCGTCCGGAATCCGGATATCCTGACTAAATGTCAGCGTGCCGGGTCCGTTACTCTCCGAGCTCCAGGAGTAGTTCGCTGCATCAACGGCCGTGAAAGCGGAGTCCGACTCCATGGCCGCATAGTTCACATACGAATCTGTAAATGAACTCCAGTCTGTCCTCGAATTTCCGAAATAAACGCCGGCAATCGATGTGTTCTTCGTTCGATTTGCCACTTTTCCCGGAACATCACGCAACTGCACCCCTTTCGAAACTTTTGTGCCGTTCACCGTGATGACCCAGTAAAGTTTTCCATTTGTAAAGCCATCCCCCGTATCAGAGGAATCGTAGTACCAGCCATACTTGTGGGCCGTATAGTCCTCTGCTCCGGTGACCGAAACATCTGCTTTGACGGTCATCGCAGGCAGGACATAGATCGTGCCGCCCGTTCCGATGATATTCCCGCTCAGCGTGAAGCTGTTCCCCACAACGACCTTGCTGAAGCTTCCGGAGACCGGTGCCGCATAGTAAGTGAGAAGATACGCGCCTTTTCCGAATTCACTTCCCAGCATCTTCGGCGAGAAATTAAAGGATGCAAGACCGTTAATATCAAGCCAGACCGTCTTGTCTGCTGTCTTCTTTTTCAACGTACCGATGACAGAAGCATCCGTTCCTGAGGAAACAGAGGAGTCGACGCCGTTCTTGAAATATTCGAGCTTCAGATATCCCGCATACTTGAGGTATGTTCCGTTGTAGGAAAGAGCGTCCTTAAAGCTTGCTGACGAAATATTCCATTTTCCCTGCTCATTGACGACGATCTGGTATTCATAACTTCCGGACGGAATCGTCATGGCAGCAGAGGACGATGCCAGACTCCAGGATGAACCGCTGTAGGAGTAAACATCACCGGATACGGACTGTTCCACATCCTCCGTTGTCGCAGCTCCGACTATCTTTCGATCCCAGTGCTGCATGTCAAAACTTGTTTTCGTGGATGACTCCGCGAGTCCCTTGTTCCCGAAGACTGACTTGTCGTTTGTGTAAACAGACGCGCGGTTCCCGAGCATGATCGCTGAAGAA
This sequence comes from uncultured Eubacteriales bacterium, assembly GCA_900320615.1. Taxonomy (GTDB): domain Bacteria; phylum Bacillota; class Clostridia; order Lachnospirales; family Lachnospiraceae; genus Chordicoccus. Next base: position 24,990 of record ONSX01000004.1, on the reverse strand, counting down.
GAGAACACCGGCTTCATCGTGAGATTCACCGTGATGGTTCGCGTTTCACCCGGTGCGAGATCCCCGAGGTAGAAGTTAAAGCCCGGACTTTCATTCTTTCCCTTGATTACATAATAAGGAGCCGTGCTGGCGCCTGTTCCTTCCGACACGCTGATGGTTTTCGTTCCATCGGACATCTTGAAGTCACCGAAGCCGAGGTTCTTCATGGAATCGGTGGCTGTGATCGCATCCCAGAGTGTTGTACGCTCAATTGTCGTGTTCTCGGTCCCGAGATAATCCGAAACCTTGAGATTCTTCAGCGTCCATGTATTACGCTTGTCAGCGGTCACAACGATCGTGTACGGGATCGTGACCGTACTATCTGCATTTTCTATGACAGATCCGGCTTTCTTGATGACTGTTGCGCCTGTATTCGGTGTAAAGGATGATGTCGCCGCATTGTGCGCGTAGGTCTTCGCATATGGCGTCGCCGTGTTCGTAATGACGCCACTTGATGCGGAAGCCGTGCCGACATAGTCACTGTTTAACTTCACCATATAATGAAGGGTTCTGACTTCACCGGCCGCCATATCTCCGATCGTCCAGAGCATTGTACCCGGATCGGAATCTGTCTTTGCGACGGAGAGTTTTACATTGCCGTAACTTGTGGAAGAGCCCTTGTCGATCGTCTCATACGGACTGACGGTTGATGCTTCGGGATTCAGCGCGCGCGCATCCGAAGATACGCCGACATACGAGTCGACATCAACTGCATTCGCTGTAAAATGATCAACAACCGTGACGGACGGCATCGGCGCATCTCCCGCTGAAACCGTAAGCGTATACGAAAGGTAGGCATTTCCCGCACTGTCCGTCGAATAGACCGGTGAGGATTTTCCCAGCGTGAGTGAGCCTGACTGTGCATCAGAATCCGGATCAAAACGGATCGTCACATCGAGCGGTCCGACTTTGATCGTCTGTGTGTAGTTTTCACGCACCTGCGCCGGATCCGGCGCAGCCGTAAACATAAGGCTTCCGTTCTCCAGCGTGTAATTCATGCCCTCGGTCTCTAATTTATTCTGAAGGTAGGATGAATCAATCTGAAGCGTGATCCGCTGTCCCGACACGGCAATGGTGCCAGCCTGCGCGCCGGTCGAATCTGTCACGATACCACTCGTGACCGTCGGATTTTCGAGAAGGGACGGGACGTCCAGATACATGACGCCGCCATTATCAAGAAGCGTCTGGGCAGACACGCCGCCGAAGTACACCCTGAGCTGAAGTCTTGTGTACATGGAAACTGTGGTTGTCGTATCCGACTGATCGATCGTCACCCAGTCGTTTCCATTCTGATAAGAAAGCTGGTAATCTGTGATAAAATTTTTTATGGTGCCGTCGGCAGTCTGATAGCTTCCCGCAAGATCAATGCCACTTCCGGTCACAGCCGCAGCAGCCACCGTGGCATTTGCAGAAGGAACACATCTTCCGCCAATGGCAGAAGATGTCTGTGCATTTGTCTGAGGTGACGAAGCCGCGGGCACCGATGGGGAAGAGGTCTGGCTGTTCGTATCTGAAGACGCGCCTAGACTCTCCTTCCCGTTTCCGGACGAAGCAACGGACGGAGATGCCATCTCCGTGCTATCTGTATTGGACACTGTCTGCCCGGAAGCAGACGCAGATCCCTCCGCGTAAATTTGTACAGGAGTAACTATGGTTCCCAGAACGAGAGCCAATATGCAGACAAACACCAAAGCTTTTTGCAAAACAGATTTCATTCCATCCCCTTGACACAACGTGCTGTAACAAAGTAGTAACCATGTTGTCAAACGATCGGCCATCCGTCTGAAAATGACATCCAGATTATGCATCCATTTGGCTGCCCGGTGACCGGCCGTATAAATATACCAGTTCAGCAATTCTGCTATTCTCTGCCATAAAAATACAGAATTGCATTGTTCTCAATATCCAGTAAAAATTGCCTGGCAGTTGGACATAAGGTTGCTCATTATGCATCAAAAATTGCCTGGCAATTGGACATAAAATTCCCATCAAATTATCATAAACATGGCATATTTTAGGGTGTAAGTCAAGCGATATTTTTTTGTGATTTATGGATTATATGTTGTTTTGCGTATTTATAATTACGCATATATCATGATATGTATTGCAGTTATGTATTTTCCCGACAATTACTATTATCCAAAGTCTGAAAATGATGTGCGGTCACAAGCTGCACTTGACAATCAGAACCTGCGAAATGGCCTGCGGAAGCAGTCAGCCTGCCGGAGTCAGATTACAAGATGTTGATTAAGGTCCGTCATTTGATATAATGAAATCTGACGGTTCAATCACTCAAATTCTGACAGGAAGGTGTTCTGCTGCATGCATGCTGATAATCTCGATTTCGCGGTTCGTCTTTCAAAGGCGATTGCCGCGCAGTTCGGAAAGGACTGCGAAGTTGTTGTTTACGATCTGAAGTCTTGCCCTGCCGAGCACTCGATCATCGCTATCGAAAATGGACATGTATCCGGAAGACAGCTCGGCGACGGACCATCGCGCATTGTGCTCGAGACGCTGAAGACAAATAGCGGACGTGCAAGGGACAGACTGTCATTTCTGACAAGAGGCAGAAATGGCAAGATGTTAAAGTCGAGCAATGTGTATCTGAGAGATGAGAATGGAGAAATCATCGGCATGCTCGCAATCAATTTTGATATTTCTCTCATGGTTGCGGTAAACCACGCACTGAAGGAGGGGATGGACGGGTTTGGCAAAACTGATACAATCACTGTCACTGCCCTCCTGGATGATCTGATTGACCAGAGCATCCAGCTCGTCGGAAAGCCGGTTCCCCTCATGAACAAGGACGACAAAATCCGGGCAATCCGCTATCTGAATGACAGCGGCGCCTTCCTGATCACGAAGTCAGGCCTGAAGGTCTGCGAGACCTTCAAAATATCGAAGTACACCCTGTACAGCTATATCGATGCTGTAAAAATGCGCAGCCAGAAATAGCGCCTTTATGCTCTATGCGTTTTTTCATCCCGCGCAGCTTCTTCTTCCCGACGGCGCTGTCTGGCCCGTGCTCTCCTCCTCTTAAGAAGGTGCATATCCCTCGCCACCTGGAGCCGGAACTCGAATGCCATGCGGTCCTTCTGGATCATCGTCTGCAGCATAAGCCCTGTAAAAAATGAAATGATCGCAGCCAGGATCATGAAGCCGCTCACGATAAGCGTCGGGAATCTGGCGACAAGGCCTGTCACGACAAAATCATGCAGGACGGGGATGAACATGCAGACGCCGACGACAGCCAGGATAAGACCAATCAGGCCGAAGAACTGGGCCGGCTTATAATTCTTGTAGAGCGCAAACATCGTCTTAACGACGCGCAGACCGTCGGAGACCGTATTCAATTTGGAACTGCTGCCTTCCGGCCTGTCCCTGTATTCAATCACAACATTTTTAATCGCCATGTTCCGATCGAGCGCATGGATTGTCATCTCCGTCTCGATCTCAAAACCTTTCGATAGAACCGGAAATGTCTTTACGAATTCATAGCTGAACGCTCGAAGTCCGGTCATGATGTCCTTGACGTCCGAATCAAACATCCGGTTAATGACAAATCTCGTAAAGGAATTGCCAAAATTGTGAAAAGGCCTTTTGTTTTCCGTGAAATAAGTCGAGGAGAGACGGTCTCCGACAACCATGTCCGCGCCTTCCTCGAAGACACCGCGAACCAGCTCGGGACCTGCTTCCGCCGGATAGGTGTCATCTCCGTCCACCATGACGTAGCACTCGGCGTCGATCTCCCGGAACATACGGCGGATGACATTTCCCTTGCCCTGCCGCCGCTCATAGCGGACGACAGCTCCCGCTGCCCGGGCAATCTCGTCGGTCCGATCCGTCGAATTATTATCGTATACATAGATAACCGCCTCCGGAAGTGAAGACTGCCAGTCCTTCACGACCTTCTCGATCGTCACCGCTTCGTTATAGCACGGGATTAAAACCGCAATTTTATCCATGAATCATTTATCCCCCATAAGTCGGATGGAATCTGCAGGGTTACGTTTCACACGCATCCCTTGGCACAGAAACGGGCTTGCGGGTATGTCCCGCAAGCCCTATAATTATAATATGTATGCACAGGCTTAGTACAGATATTATATACAAGCCCCCTGTGAAAGTCAAACCGGGACGCAGCTGCTCCATATGGTACGTGCGTTTCGCGCCGCGGCGTTGCTGCGAAGGGCAGCGGCCGTTCAGGGTGTTTGCAGTGGCCCGCGTACCGCAATTCCGCTCGTGCAGCCGCCATCTGTCTGTTCCGCATGTGCAGCAATGGTCCGTGCCGTCAGAGGAAGCGACTCACAGGACAGGATTAAAATTTTCATAAGGGGAATGTATGTCAGAAAAAACAACAGTGCCGCAGACGAGACGTCGCCCTGCAGCACAGACGAATAAAAACCGCGCCGGCCGCGGAGAGAGCAGTTCGCTCCTCCGCGTTCTTCTTGCGCTTGTCATTGCGATGGGAATCTCGCTCTGCATCTGCATGGCATCTGCGGGTGTCTTCTACAATTATTTCAGCGCCGACAGCCAGCTTCAGCTGAAAAATGCGAAGTTCGCCGGTCTTTCAAGAGAAGACAGCCGAACGTACCGCACAAAGAGCGACAGCCCCTATCTCACATTCAGGAAGCTCAGCATCAGTTCACCGTACCTGCGTCTCAATGTCCGCTCGGAGAGCGTCGAAGATAAGACTATCACTGTGACATTTGCAACAGATGAAGAGAACCTCGCCAAAGGCAAAGTCAGTGCATTCACTGCACACAGGGGGGACAACGAGTTTGTTATCCGCACCGGAGAAAATGTGACATCTCTCCGCATTCAGTTCGGAGAGGAGGCCGGCTCAACATTCCAGATCAGGGATATTTCGGCGCAGTCCTCCTTCGCCGCGGACGGCTTCCTCAGCGTCTTCCTCGCCCGCTTTATTCTGCTTGCGCTTCTGTTCTTCTTTATCGGCCTTCATTTTGCGGTGCCGGTGCGCACACTCTACTGCTTCCTGTTCCGCTGGCGCTTCCTGATCGGCGCGGGGCTCGTCGCGCTCGGCGTGGCTCTTAATATCAACGGCTCATCGATCTACGAGTGGTCCTCCATTGTGCCGGATCACTCCGCGAATCTTGCCTTCGGCCAGGCGCAGCCGCAGAGAAGCGACGAGTGGGGCGTCATGACGCCGATGATTCTCTCACAGCAATATTCCGCAACGCCCTACAGTTGGTTCAGCAACATCATCCGCGGTGCCTCGACAGATGTCTTCATGGTCTATGCGCTGCCGGTAAAGACGCCGCTCATCATATTCCGGCCATTTCTCATCGGATATCTGTTCCTTGGATCTGAGCGGGGGCTTTCATTTTTCTGGTGCGCAAGAGCGGTCTGCCTCTGGCTCGTCAGCTTCGAATTCTTCCGCCTCATAACAAATGACAAGCGCCGCCTGTCTGCAGCGGGAGCGATGCTGCTCCTCTTCTCCCCGATCGTGCAGTGGTGGTTTGCGATCAACGGCCTCGTGGAAATGCTGATTTTCGGCTTCCTCTTTATTCTTGTCGCGGACAAATTTCTCAACACAAGACATGTTCTTGTCAAGCTCCTGTGCCTTCTGACTGCCATCGTCTGCGGAGGCGGTTACATCATGACGCTCTATCCCGCGTGGATAGTCCCGCTCGCATACTGCTTTCTGGCCCTCCTGATCTGGGTTCTCATGAAAAATCACAGGAAGCACATGCTGCGGGGCGGCGACATCGCCGGTCTCATCGTATCCCTCGCAGTCCTCGCCGGATGTATGGGCTTCCTCTTCATGCGGTCCGGATCGACAATCTCAGCAGTCATGAACACCGTCTATCCGGGAGACCGTCTGGAGACAGGCGGCGGCAGCATGGGCCGTTTTCTCAACTATGCCGTCGGACTGAAGCTCCCGTACCTGAGCGCGGCTTATCTGAAGAAGTCCAGCATCAATGTCGTTGAGACAGCGACGCTGATTACATTTTTTCCCATGTGCCTTGTGCTCACAGCGCTCGCATTGTTCCGCCAGATCCGCTGCCACCTGAAGAAAGACAGCCTTCTCCTCATCCTGCTCGTATTCGGGGCATTTCTCTCGGTCTACGTCTGCGCCGGCTTTCCGAAAATTCTGGCAAAGATCAGTCTGCTCTATCTCTGCCAGTCCTACCGCGCATTCCTCGGCGTCGACCTGATCAATATGGTCATGCTCTTCCGGGCACTCAGCGATGTGATCGATCTGCAAGATTCAACCAGCCCGGCTGTAAGAAATTTCCGGATTCCGCACCTTGCGGCCGTCTGGGTCGGAAGTTCAGTCATGCTCTGCGCGGCTGCCTGGTACTGCGTGCATTATGTCTGCCAACGGCTCTGCACGGACCAGGAAATGTGGGGCCTTGCGGCCATCGCCGTCCTCGCGGCGTTCCTCATGCTGTTCATTTCCCGGTTCCGGACTGCATTCGCCGTCTACATGAGCGCCATTGCCCTGGCCGGCGGACTCTTCATCAACCCGGTTCAGATCGGCACGGGCGGTCTGCAGCACACGGATCTCGCAAATGAAATCAGCTCTGTCGCAGCCAACGATCAGGACGCGCTCTGGGCCGTCGACACCCTCGACTTCCCGTGGGGCAATTACCCGATCATGATGGGCGCTCCGACAATCAACTCGACGAACACGTACCCGAACCTTGGTCGCTGGGAATCGATCGACACTGGCGGTGACGAGTCAGACATCTACAACCGCTACGCACAGATCAAGATTACGCTGACTGGCGCGGAGGACGTCGACACGGACAACCAGTTCAAGCTCCTGAATGACGACTACTTCTCCGTCTCGCTGAGCAACAAGGACGTGAAGAAGCTGAAGATCCGCTATGTTCTTACGGCGCGTGATCTCAGCAGTCTGTCGGATGACGCGGTGACCTACCGGCTCATCAGCACGACACCGCTCGACGGGAAACAGAACATCTATATTTACAAGGTCGTTACAAGATGAAGAAATGCCGCGAAGGCGGCATGAAAGGAATGGCGAAAGCCGCGAGGCACGACGCATACCCAGTGAAACTTATACAGCTTAATGGAACCCTGCAAAGCAGGTTAAAGGATTCCGGGAGAGAGGACTCATGGACAGACGACAGCTCCGGACAAGACGAGCGATCTTCGGTGCATTTGAGACGCTGCTTGCCAAAAAACGTTACGAACAGATCACAGTGCAGGATATCATAGAGGAGGCGGACATCGGCCGCACGACATTCTACGCGCATTTTGAGACGAAAGACAGTCTGCTCGATGCAATCTGCGATGATCTCTTCAACCACATCTTCGACAAGCATCCGCACGCGGAGTCTGATCACGATTTTTCAAAGAGCACCGTCTGCCTGAAAAATGAAATGACACATATTCTGTATCATCTGAAAGCCGATCAGGAGCGGTTCAGCAGCCTGTTCGGCGGTAAAAGCGCCGATCTGTTCTGGACACGCTTTCGTGACAGATTCCGCCGCGACCTGGGACCCGAGATCCGGCGTCAGCTCGCCGCAAAGAGCCTCACCGTACCGGTTAATTTCTACATCAACTTCTACATCAGTACCTTTATCGTAACTGTCAAGTGGTGGTTCGGAGAGGGATGCTCCGCCGCGCCCGAGACGGTTGAATCCTATTTTGAGCAGGTGACAAAGTAGCCTGATAACAAGGCTCCTCCCACCACCCGAGGGTAGTGGGAGGAGCCTGCATATTTCTGATGAACGATTCGAATTAGTACACGACGACCGGTGTTCCCTCACTGATCGCGTTAAACAGCTCTCCGGCAAAGCTGACCGGAAGATTGACGCAGCCGTGCGAGCCACTGCTCTGGTAAATTGTTCCGCCAAAACTCGATCTCCACTGCGCGGAGTGCAGTGCCTGTCCTGCGTAGTTAAAGAGCATGAAGTACTGGCACCACTGGGATCCGTAGCTTCCCTTCATCGTGTAATTCGTCGCCTTCTTCAGAATCTGGTAGACACCCTTGTAGGTCTGTCTCTCTGCCGTCGGCAGACCGCTGACGCAGTCACTATCCATCTGCAGTACACCGTCCTTGTAGTACCAGACGTGCTGATGCGTGATGGAAACTTCGACGTATGTCGAGCCGATGTCACCATTGGTTCCGGTGCGCTGAACGGCCGTGTACGTCCAGACCGGCTGAATCGTCGTCGACTGGCCGGCCGTAATCGTCTGGGCAATAAGAGACGCCGTCTGATCCTGATCCATCTTGAAGCCATAGCTGTCATAATCGCCCATGCCGACGCTCTGGACACCGTCGAGGGTCGTCGTAAAAGAGCGCGTTGTCTGGAACGTGTTGTACTTACTGGCCAGATCGCTGACATAGGACGCCAGTGCGTCAGAATTTACGTTGATCGCACCATCCGCGTAGGACAGCCAGGAGCTGAAAGTATCCCAGCCGAGCGTCTCCGTCGCGCCAGTCAGATCAATCGTGATCGTCTCGGACTTCAGCGCGTTCAGAGAATCAACTTCCGACTTCAGATCCGCGCTGTCGCTCTTGACAGACGGCTCATTGTAGCAGTTCTCTTTGTCCGCATCAACAGTCAGCGAATCATCCTGAACGGACGACTCAATCGCAGCAAGAAGCGCATCCGTATTAATCTGATCGCCCTCAACCTCATCCTGGATCGTGAAGCCATCGCTTCCAAGGACAATCGCTGCGTCCTGCGGCGCTGTGACATCCGCAGACGTGACCGCTGTCAGGCTGTTCACGGCACTGGCCAGCTTGTCTGCGTCGAGTGCAACCGTGTACTTTGACGTAAGATTTGTCGTCTTGAGCAGTGAAAGAGGCCAAATCCACGCGTTCTGCTCTTTCAGGAACTGGTCCGGAGATGTCTCGAACGTGACGCCAGACGCGACGGACGAGAGATCAATTGTCTCTGTCTTGTCGTTCCGCTCCTTGATCGTAATTGAACGTGAGAGAAGCTTCTGCTTCGCCTCTTCTTCGATATCCACAGAGCTCTTCCCTTTTGTGCTGACGCCGTTATAGGTCGTATGCATCAGGAAGCGCTTCGTTCCGTAATAGCTTGCTCCGACAATGTATCCTGCGGCAAGCGCTGCCGCAATGACAAGCCCCGTGATCAGGGCCGTATGCTTTTTGTAACTCATAACAAACCTCTCAAACTAGATATAAGCTTACCGATGGCTGCGTGAACTATTATATACATTTTTCAGAAAGGCTCAAGAGCAAAAGCGCACAGGCACTTTTTATTTTCCAGTCTGATAACAGGGCATATTTACGGAGAACAAATAAGAGGCCCTGCCCGCGCAAAGCGCAGACAGGGTCTCTCACCCCGCGGATCATCAGAATGCCAGCTCGTATTTCTCAAGATCAAGACGTGCAGCTCCGTCCACATGGAAGCTGATGCCGTCTGCCTTCATATCTGTATAATAGGCCATGCTCATGGTCTGTTCCCCGTCATTGACGAAAACCTCCGCACTGAACCGGTCCAGAATCACCCGGAGATGAAGGGAATCTGTGCAGGCCACGTGGCAGGTCCGCTCATGGAGCAGGGCCCGGCATGTACCCGAATGAAGCCTGCTGATCGAAAGTGTCCCGTTCCTTCTGTCATAGGTCAGTGAGCAATACTGTGTTCCATCTTCATTTTCTGCAAAACGCAGTTCAAAGGTCGAGAACCCGTCAGTCGCATCCGGTCGAACCTTCATGTTGAGATCAACGATTCGTCCGCTGACGCCCGGAAGCCGGACACAGCCATTTACAGGCAGGTCAGCCGCCTTCACAGCCTGCTTCCGGCAGGCATCAAGCTCACGGACAGGCGTCTGGTAAATTCTCCCATTGCGGATGTGAATCTCTCTCGGAAGTGACATCTGCCCGAACCATTTCTGCTCCGGATTTCTCTCACCACACGCATCCCAGTTCTGCATCCAGCCGATCATGACTCTTCGACCATCCGCTGTCTGTACGCTCTGCTGCGCATAAAAATCAATGCCGCAATCCATCGGCTGGATCCACTCCTCACAAAGCTCGCCTGTGCCTGGATCAATCGTTCCCACGATCGCGATGCCGCAATTTCCGGTCAGCCCCTCGAGCTGATCCGCGCGGATATCCTGCGGACTTGTGAAAAGCACGGTCTTTCCGTCAAGCGCAAAAACATCCGGGCACTCCCACATGCGTCCGACACGGTTCCGGTTCTCGATCAGGACATTCCGGAACTTCCACTGGAATCCGTCAGAACTCTCATAGACAAGAATCTGACCGCTGCCGTCAGCGGGACGTGATCCCACATAGCAAAGGTAAGAGCCGTCTTCTGCCTGTACAATTTTCGGATCCCGGAAATCTTCACGGCTTGCGCCTTCCGGCAGTTGTCTGCCAGTAATAACCGGGTTGCCGCCATATTTCTTATAATTGACACCGTCCCCCACTGCCACACACTGCGTCTGACGAACACGGCTCTTCCTGCCCTTTATCTTCTCCTCACGGACACCTGTGTAAATCAGAAGCTGTCTGCCATCCGGGAGCTCAATCGCACTTCCGGAGAAAACGCCGTTCCGGTCGTAATCCTCATCGTTCGCCATCGCACACGGAAGATACTCCCAGTGCAGCAGATCACGGCTGACCGCATGTCCCCAATGCATCGGTCCCCAGCTTGTATCATACGGATAGTACTGATAAAAGAGATGGTACTGTCCCTTGTACAGGCTGAACCCGTTCGGATCATTCATCCATCCGACATACGGAGTCAGATGGAAGGCCGGTCTGTCCGCTGCCCCGATCTTCGCGGCCTTCTGCTTCTCATATGCTCTTGCTTTTTCCAGCTTATTGCTCCTGCCCATAGTTTTAACCTCCGATCGCGGCGCGACCGCCACTTCTCCTTCTGACTGCGCCGGCCCCTGGCCGGCGCTTAATTATTCTGCCTGTTGCGGTTCATCCTGACCGATCCGGATCTCATCCGTCGCTTACTCTTCACTCATTCTCAATTCGTTGATGAAGCTGAGGATGATGTCGTCGATGCGGCTGAGGATGACGTGTCATTCTCATAGTATGCATTCAGGTACTTCTGGAAAATGCTGAGATACTGGTCCATGCCATATGCATTCAGCTTCTTGATGTAGGCATTCCAGTCCGCATCGGTAAATCCGTTCATGATCCAGTCTGACTTCTTTGCGTTGATCTCCTTCTGGATATCCGCCTGCAGGTTCGAGAGTGTCTCTGTGTCCTCGCGGCTCATAAATACGTTCGGGTACACATATTTTCTGTGCATTTCATTTGTGTAGGTGTCCTTGATCCAGTCCAGACGGTACTGTGCGTCGTCCGGGCAGGTCACGTACTTATTGTAGTATTCATTGAGAACGGCCAGCGGTCCGCCGACGCACTGTGCCTCGCGAACCTCAACCGGTGACTCCTTGCCGAGATCCTCATGTTTCAGCATAGGCTCTCCGTCCGCATTTTTCGAGAGCTTAAAGATGTTAAATTTATTTTTCTCGCCGTAGGTACCCCAGTTATTCTGCGGAGACTGAAGCGGCTCATACATCTGGTCAAGCCAGGAGCACACGAGGGCCGGATTCTTTGCCATTGCGGTGACGACACAGCGTCCTCTGTCAAAACCGCTCGTGAAGGAACCATTCTGCGGCGTGATATTCGTCGTGTCGGCAGTCAGGGCCGGAAGCGGAACCCAGTCCTGAAGATTATCGATGTTCGCGACGTCCCAGGTGAAGCAGACGCCGTAGCGGCCTGACTTTCCCTTCGCAACGTATGTGGACCACTCCTGCGTGAAGCTCTCCTTGTCGATCAGCCCTTCACTGTACAGCTTGTGCATCCACTCGATGCCCTTCTTGTATCCGTCCTGCTCCGCTGTGCAGATGACCTTCTTGTCGTCTGTCACCGCGATATGACGCCCCGAATCGTTGTCTCCGTAGCCCTCGCCGAAACCGTTGATGATAATGGCCGGATCCTGATCATTGACGATGCACGACATCGGGATGATCGAGCCCTCGATGTTGAATTTGGCCTTCAGATCCGCCTCGTGGTTCTTGAAGGCGAGCAGGGTCTTCTCAAACTCATCGACAGTTGTCGGAACCGGAAGTCCCAGGTAATCGAGCCATTTCTTATTAATGAAGCCCATATTGCCAACCGTCTGGATCGCCGTTTTTCCCTCGCCGAGCTGCTCGATCCACGGAAGCGCCCAGATGTGTCCGTTCGTGTCCGTGCACATCTTGCGGTACTCCGGGTACTTGTCGAAAACTTTCTTCAGATTCGGCATATATTTGTCGATATAATCCTCCAGCGGAAGAATCAGCTCCTGCTCCCCGTATTTCAGAAGATCGCTGTCGCTGAAACCGGCCGAGAAAATGAAATCCGGCAGAGTCGAGAAGTTGACCATCTGGAGCGAGATCTTGTCGCTCCACTGATCGGAGGAAATCGATTTCCAGTCAACGTGTACATTTGTCTTCTTCTCAAGCCGTTCGAAGATGGCCCGCTTGTTCGGATCAGACTCCGTGCCGCTCGGATAACTGGTCAGTCCCGTTATCGTCTCTTTCTCCTTCAGGGGGAGCTTCACGCTGTCCGGGTCCGCCGAGGCCGCCGTATTAATTTTATATCCGAACAGGGTCGAGCCGCAACCACTGAGGGATGTGACACCCAGAATCACGGCGGTGATCGCCGCCACTAAACGCTTTTTCATTTCAAAAACCTCCTTATCCCTTAACCGAACCAACCATGATTCCTGCATCAAAATGCTTCTGGAAGAACGGGAACATCACGAGCAGCGGGACCGATGAGATGATGATCGTTGCATACTTGAGAAGTTCGCCGAGCTGTGCACGGGCTGCCGTGCTCTGCATATCGGCGATCATGCCTGCCTGCGGCTGGTTCTGAATCAGGATCGCGCGGAGGACGAGCTGCAGCGGCTGCTTCGCATCGGAGCTGATGTAGATCAGAGCATCGAAGTAGCTGTTCCACATCGCAACGAACTGCCACAGCACAAGGACCGCAATGACCGGTTTGCAGACCGGCATGAGAACCTTGAAGAAGTAGGTCACTTCATTTGCACCGTCGACGGAGGCAGCCTCTCGCAGCTCCTTCGGAACTCCCTGGTAGTACGTGCGGGCGATAATCATGTTCCAGACACTGAACGCGCCGGGAAGCACGAGAGCCCACATGGTATCGAGCATTCCGAGATCACTGATAAGGAGGTATGTCGGAATCATACCACCATTGAAGAACATCGTGATAATGAAGATGATGTTAAAAAACTTGCGACCTTTGAAATCAGGACGTGCCATCGGATATGCACAGAGCAGCGTCACCAGAACGGAAATGACTGTAAACACAACCGAGTAGAGCACTGCATTTCCAAAGCCGACCCAGATCTGCCGGTTACTGATGACTCGCCGGTAAGCAGTCAGCGTCCACTTGCTGAAATCAAAGGTAATGCCGCTGTTCTGAAGCGTGACCGGATTGATAAATGAAGCGATCACAATATAGAAAAGCGGTACCACGATCGCGACGACGAAAATTGCCAGAAAGATATTGCCGATAATGGTGATCGTCTTGTCCGACGCGCACATAGCAGAAAATTTTTGTTTTCTATTCATACCATTTGCCCCCTTAAATTCCCTTGCCTTCATTCATCTTCGCCACGATCTTGTTCACCGCAATCAGAAGAATGACGTTAATCACCGTGTTGAAGAGGCCGACAGCAGTTGAGAAGCTGTAATCGCCGTCAAGAAGACCTTTCTTGTACACGTATGTCGCAATGATTTCGGATGTCGGAAGGTTCAGATCGGTCTGCAGCGCATAAGCCTTCTCAAAGCCGACGCTCATGATATTGCCCGCCGACAGAATGAACTGGATGACAACCATGTCCTTGATGGCAGGCCAGTCAACGACCTTCATCTGCTGCCAGATATTCGCGCCATCGATGACGGCTGCCTCGCGGAGTTCCTGACTTGCGTTGGAGAGCGATGCCGTATACATGATGGAGGCCCAGCCGGCTCCCTGCCAGATGCCGCTCGCGATGTAGATGGTTCGGAACGCCTCCGGCATCGTCATGAAATTGATGCTCGTGTGAAGTGCCAGGTTCACCGGGCCCGTGACAGAAAGAAGAATCCGGACCATACCGCAGAGGACGATGACCGATACGAAGTTCGGCATATAGAGGATCATCTGCACGCCGCTCTTTAAGCGCTTGTTATGCATCCTGTTGAGAAGCAGAGCCAGGATGATCGGAACCGGGAAGCCCCAGAGCAATCCGTAGACGCTCAGCTTCAGTGTGTTGACCAGATATGTCATAAAATCCGGGGATGTAAGAAAACGCGTAAAATTTTTCCAGCCGACCCAATGACTTCCGACGATGCCCTTGATCGGATTGAAATCCTGGAAGGCAATCAGGATGCCTCCCATCGGGATGTACTTGAAAATCAGTGTCAGAAGCAGCGCGGGGAGCAGAAATACGATGTAAAGCTGCCAGTGCTTTAAAAAGTAATGCCCGAAGCTCTCCTTCTTCTTCGGGACGGCCGCTACGGCCTGTGCAGTACTCGTCATTTTCATATCCTTACCTCTCAAAAACATAAACCAAACAACTTTGTTTCAACTTCAGAACCGGTTCTTTTGCTTCGCTTACTATACCGCATATGTTGCATTTGTGTCAATTAAGAGTTTTACATTTGCTTCATTTCAGCTCATTTTCGTCGCATTTGCACAAGTTAATTCAGGCGTAATTGTGCAATATGCGATTCTTGTCACAGCGCATACTTTTACATTTGACACATTTTGGAGTGTGCGTTATACTCATTTTATAAAAAGAGAGCCGCCGGGAAACGTCCGGGGCCTGTGACAGTAATGATAATATATGACGGAAAAGGAATGACACAGTATGGGAAATCGCGTGACAATTCAGGACATCGCCGACGAGCTCGGGCTGTCCAGAAATACCGTATCAAAAGCAATCAACAACACCGGCGTACTGGCGGAGGCCACAAGGCAGCGTGTCCTCGCCAAAGCCATCGAGATGGGCTACAAACAGTTCACGTATCTTGACATGACATCTCTGAAGAAAGAGAACGATAAAGATAAGAAGGACAGCGGCGAGATCGCACTGCTGACTGCGTCCTTCCTCGATCACTCGCACTTTGCCTCGTCAATGCTGGACCGGTTTCAGTCGGAGACCTCTCAGCTCGGCTACAGCATGAGCATCCATAATATCAGTGCCGCTGATCTCAGGGAAAACCGGCTTCCGGCCTCATTCCGAAAGGACACAACGGTCGGCATCGTCTGTGTCGAGGTCTTCGATCTTGATTACTGCCGGATGCTCTCCGGCCTCGGGCTTCCGCTTCTGCTGATTGATGCCCCGGTCATCACAGACGGGGAGGCGCTCAATGCCGATCTGCTCCTCATGGACAATACGTCCGGCATTCTTTCTTTTATCCATAAGATGAGGGAGCGGAAACATACGCGAATCGGCTTTGCCGGCGACATCCGGCATTGCACCTCGTTTTTTGAGCGCTATATGGCATTTCGCAATGGCATGTTCTACAACGGGCTGCCTATCAATGAAGCGTACTGTCTGACAGAGAATTCAGACGAGGCCGGTTACAGCCATAACCGGGAATATCTGAAGGATCACCTCTCCAGGCTCAGCAGTCTCCCGGACGTATGCATCTGCGCAAATGACTTTATCGCGATCGATCTGCTGCAGGTCATGGAGCAGCTCGGGCTCAGGTGCCCGGAAGATATGATGATTCTCGGATTTGACGACTCATCCGAGTCGAGAATCTGCTCTCCGAAGCTCTCGACCGTGCACATCCACAGCCAGGTCATCGGTTTCTCGGCTGTGCAGCTTCTCATTTCCCGGATCCGGGATCCCGGTCTTGATTTCCGGAAGGTATACGTAGAGACAAATCTGATTCTCCGGGCATCGACAGGAGACGGCCCGGATGCGGGCGGCACATTGATCCGTGCAGTCAAGGAGGCATAATAATATGAGAAATTTATTTAATCCCGACAATCCCGTCATGAATTTCATCGGCAAGCTTGGAGATGCGCTCTGGCTGAATATTCTCTGGTTTGTCACCTCGCTTCCGATCTTTACGATCGGCGCGTCCACGAGCGCGCTCTACACTGTCACCCTCCGGATGGCGCGAGATGAAAATTCCGGCGTCACCGCTTCCTTCTTCCGGGCTTTCAAGGAGAACTTCCGCAGCGGCACGCCGATCGGTCTCATCATGACGGGTGCCGGCGCTGCTCTCGGTGCGGACTGGTACATTCTCTCACATCTTCGCCTCAGCGGCGTCGCCGGCACGCTCGGCTTTGCATGTCTTATCCCGCTGCTCATCGCCTACCTCGCAACGCTCGTCTTCGTCTTTCCGCTCCAGGCATGGTTTCAGAATACGCCGCTTCACATGATCCGGAATGCATTTCTTATCAGCGTCCGCTACCTCTTCTGCACACTGCTTGTCATCGGCATCCACGTCGCCGTTTTCTATACCGCGATTCATTATTTTACGCCGCTCATTTTCCTCGGAGAGGGATTCTGCGCATTCCTGTCCTCCTACCTGCTGCGCCCGGTCATAGACGCGCTCGCAAAGACTTCGGAATCCCAGAGAGAAGGGCAGGCCTGATGATGAAGGATGTGCTTTCAAAAATGACAGGCCGTCAGAAACTGCAATATATCTTCGACTACTATAAGGTACAGATTGCACTCATACTGGCCGCTGTCCTCGTCGTCGGATATGGCTTCTGCCGGCTCCTCACAAAGCCGAACGTCCTGGTGTCTGTCGGGCTTCTCAATACAACGCTCGGCAGCTCCTCGAAATCCATGCTGACGGACGGGTATCTGGACACGCTCACGGAGCGGGGCGCACGGGATAAGGTGCAGCTCACAGGGCCGCTCTTCATTTCCGAAGATCCGGGAAGTGACGCCTATGAGTATACGTACGCCTCCTCCCTGAAGCTTCAGGCACAGATCACGGACCGGTCGCTCGACGTCGTACTACTTGATGAGAAGTCTCTTGCTGTACTGGAAAAGAACGGATATCTCATGAAATTGCCCTCCTCCGTTCGCGATGAGGAAGGAGCGGCATCTTCCGATCCGTATGCCATCTCTCTGGAAGGGACTTCTTTCAGTCAGCAGGCGAATATGAGCGGAACCGTGTACGCCGGAATCATTGCCAATACAACAAGGAAAGAGCAGGCCGCCCAGTATATCCGCTACCTGCTCTCTTAAGAATTACGCGGGCGTCTTCAGTCTCAGATCCACCCCGTACAAATGCCGCTTCTGCTCAAGTGCCGGCCATATGCGCATGTGCAATGCCACATGCGCATATGGCCTTTTCTCTGTCATTTTCTTCCTTCCGCTCTTGCCTCGACAAACATATACTGCTGCATAATGCCGGCATACGGCGCGTACGACGCGAGAGCAAAGCCCTCCGGGTAGTGCTCCGCGAGCGCGCGCTTCATCCAGACATCGACAGGGAATGCATTTGTCCGGTGGAAACCGAAAAGCATGATGCAGGCGGCCACCTTCACACCGACACCGCGAATGCCGAGCAGTTCCTCGCGAAGCACATCGTCCGGGAGCGCCTGCAGATGATGGATTGCGTTTCGAAGAGCCTTCTCTTCATCGACCTCGTCTGAATCCGTCCCGGAAGGCAGCCCGCTTTGCACTGGCACCGTCGAAATTCCGTCCGGTTCAGAAGGCTGCCCAGCTGCATTACCTGTCACAACCAGATTGTGCATCCACTCCGCGGCCGCACGGACATACGGCATCCGATAGCCGAGGGAGCAGCTCGAATAACCAGCCTTCTGAAAGGCGCAGAGCGTATGGCCGTCCTCCGGGATGCCAGACGCCTTGTTACACGTAAGGCTGAGGATTGCCTCCGGGGACGGGAAGTCACACAAAGGCTCTTGAAAGCGCGCGCTGTCAACTGGCGCGCTCATCCCCTTCTTGTCCTCCGCCGCGGCGGATCCGCTTTCGGTATCTTCCGGACACAGCGGTTTCCCCGCCACGCGGCAGAGCTTCTCGACGCAGAGCTTAATCGCAGGGATATTTTTTCTCTGGGAAATGATAAACGTGATGAGCATCTCCCACGGGTCTTGCCGTAAGATACGGATGCCGCGCCCCATCTCCGCGGCGCGGCGCATGTAGGCATCCTCCCTTGGAATGCCCGCGCAAATCTTTGCATAATCTGTATCCATGTCAAAGTAGGCGCGCCAGATACGCTCGTACTCCTCCTGTGTGCAGGAAAGAGACAGGATTCCACTCTCCTCGCGGGCATAGAGCACGCGGTGAAAGGCCGGAATCCGCCAGGAGCCGTCCTCCATTTCCTTCCAGCGGAACGTCTGCCCGCTGTCTGCAATCTTCGCAAGCGAAAGCTCGCCTCTCGTATCAATTGTTACCATCATACACCCCAGAAAAAAGATGGTTATCGGAAAATCTTTCCCTCCCGGTCGCAATCACTGTCTGTAATAAGAGAAGAAGTCTTTCATTTTCTTCGCGGCTTCCGAGAGCACCTCAATCCGCGGCAGATATACGATCCGGAAATGATCCGGCTTCTCCCAGTTAAAGCCGCCGCCGCGCGTGATCAGGATGTGCTTGTCGTGCAGAAGGTCGAGTGCGAACTGCTCATCGTCCGTGATATTGAACTTCTCGACGTCCATTTTCGGGAAAATGTAGAACGCCGCCTTCGGCTTCACCGCAGTGATGCCCGGAATGTCCTTCAGTGCGTTGTAAATGAACTCCCGCTGCTCGTAGACGCGTCCGCCCGGCACAAGATAGCTGCTCACAGACTGGACACCGCCGAGCGCGGTCTGCACGACGGACTGCGCCGGAACGTTCGAACAGAGCCGCATATTCGAGAGCATATCGAGGCCCTGAATGTAGTCCTTCGCGATCTTCTTGTTACCGCTCAGAATCATCCAGCCGATCCGATAGCCCGCAATCATATGTGACTTCGATAGCCCGCTGAACGTCACGCAGAAGAGGTCGGGCGCAAGTGACGCGATTGACACATGCTTTAAGCCGTCCATGACGAGCCGGTCGTAGATCTCATCCGAGAAGATCATAAGCTGATGGCGCCGCGCGATGTCGACAATCTGCTGCAACACCTCCTCCGGATAGAGCGCGCCGGTCGGGTTGTTCGGGTTAATAATGATGATCGCCTTGGTCTTGTCGGTGACCTTCTTCTCCATATCTGCAATGTCCGGATACCACTCCGACTGCTCATCGCAGATGTAATGCACGGCCGTTCCGCCGGCCAGGTTGACGCAGGCCGTCCAGAGCGGGTAATCCGGAGACGGAACAAGCACCTCGTCCCCATTGTCGAGCAACGCGTTCATGCTCAGCTGAATCAGCTCACTGACACCATTGCCCGTGTAAATATCGTTGATATCAAGATTCGGCAGATTCTTCAGCTGTCCATACTGCATGATGGCCTTTCTCGCTGCAAACAGGCCGTGCGAGTTCGAATATCCTTCCGTCTCGGTCAGCTGCGAGCTCATGTCCTGTACGACTTCATCCGGTGTCCGGAAGCCGAACGGGGCTGGATTACCGATGCTGAGCTTCAGGATATGAACGCCCTCCGCCTCCATCCGGTTCGCCTCATCGAACACTGGTCCTCTTACATCATACAGCACGTTGTCGAGTTTGGATGATTTCTTAAATATACGCATGGGCTTTATTTCTCTCTTTCTATCATTTGCTTCCGTTTTCAGGCTGATCTCTCCGGTTCCAGACTGAAGATCTCCGGGAGCGGCAGCTTCGGGCTGCATACTTTCCCCTGATCCAGACAGTCTGGCATCTTCCCCGGCTCTCAGCGTGCGGCCGTCAGATCTCATGTCTCCGCCATCTGCGGGATAAGTCCGGGCATCTTCCCCTGCCAGCCAGGACGCATCGACGCCGAGTATCTCCGCCAGCACGCGCATGACACCGCGCCGCGGAACGGTCTTTCCGCTCACGTACTGGCTGACCTGGCTCTTCCCGAGCTTTGTGCCTGCCCGCGCCGCCGCGCGGATCACATCGACCTGTTTCATACCGGCGGCCCGCATCGCTGCGTTCAGCCGATTACTGAATTCATGTTTCATTTCACATTCTCCATATACTCCTGCAAACAGCAAAAATGAACTTTTTGCTCCCTGCCCTGCTGGAAAAGCAATCGGGATTGAATGCTTGGTTCATTTATCATCTGTGCGCCTCCAGTGAGCCGGGGAACGGCGAGAAGTTCAATTTATGTTTCAGTTTTATCACATATGGTTCGGATATACAACCTTGAATTTGAACTTTTATTACGATCGCATGGTCAAAGCGCCGGGAAATCCCAATAAAATACGGATACGGGCTGCCGCCCGCATCCGTGTGATTTACAGAAAATATGTCGAGAAAGCCCACGGTTTTACCCGTGGGATGAATCGCTTTGAAAAAATATAAAAACGCAGAACAAATATTTGTATTTTTTGTATGTAATGTGATATTATCGGGCAGCTTTTCCACTCTTGTCTCCTTCAGAAGACGCCGCGAGTGCCGACTGGAATTCCCGCCTGGAGAATCTCTGCCCCTCCGGCAGATGCAAATTTTTCTCATCGACACCGGTGTCGTCCACCGTGACATAGCGGACATGATCCATCGTCTCCTCGGCAATCTCGACGCTGTTGTCGACAATTCGCTCGAGACCGTAGAGAATGCCGGAGAATTTCTCCGTCAGCGAAGCATCGCATTTCTGATCGCGGACGCGAGCGAGATGCGCCTTATTGAATTGCTTTTGTGCCTTGCGCATCTTCTTTCTGCCCTTCGAGATAAGCGCAGCCTCCGCCTGATCACCAGTCTCGACAGAATCCATCGCCTGTGAGTAGAGCACCTCGGCGATATCAAAGCACTGCGCAAGCTCTCCGACGGCGTCCTCCGTCAGAATCTTGCCATCAGTCCGAAGATCCTGAACCGATGCATAGATCTCCAGACAGCGGTCGTGGACATGGCCGACACTGCTCGTGATAAACATAAGTCCCGCAGCCCGCTCAGACTGCTTCGGCGTCATACCGCCCTCCGCAAAGAGCCGCGTGATATACGATATGATCCGCTTCTCCATCCCGTCTGTCTTCTGCGCACAAGTGGCATATTCCTTCTTCGCGACTGTCCCGGAATCACCGACAGCGCGCTTCACGGAACTCATCAGCATCAGGACATTTTCCGCGTACGCGTGAAGCTCGCGGGACACAAGGTACATCGCCGTGACCGGCTGCGTCAGCATAACATTGTCGAGGAAGAGCGCGCCCGTGCCGCTCTCCGGCTTCTTGTCGTCGCCCGGAATGACAGTCTTGACGAGTTTCACCATGAGCGGAATCATTGGAAGCCATACCAGTGTGCAGACAACATTAAACGTCGTGTGTGCATTCGCGATCTGACGGGAAATGACATCAATCTCACGCCCTTTCGGGGAGATCCACCGGACAAACTGCGCGAACCACGGGATGAGGAACATGAAGACAACCGTGCCGCTGATATTGAAGAAACTGTGCGCGATTGCAGTCCGCTTCGCATTTTTCGTCTGGCCAATCGACGCAAGAAGAGCCGTGATAGTCGTTCCAATGTTATCGCCGAGCAGGATCGGAATTGCGCCGGTGAGTCCTATAACCGAGGATACGCCGTCAGGCCCCGCCTGCGACGCAAAATTCTGCAGGACAGCGATGGTCGCCGAGCTGCTCTGGACGACAAGCGTCATACACATGCCGAGAAGCACACCGAGAATCGGGATATGCCGGACCTTGCCCATGAGATCAACAAAGAATGCGCTCGAGGCGAGCGGCTTCATCACGGATCCCATGATATCGATTCCTTCAAACAGAATGCCGAAGGAGAAAATAACCATGCCGATGTTCTTCCATGTATCTTTTTTAGAGAGGAAGCTCATCATGAAGCCGATAAAAATGATCGGATAGATGTAGTCGCTGATCTTGAACGCGAGGAGCTGCGCCGTCATCGTTGTTCCGATATTCGCGCCGAAAATGACCGAAATCGCCTGCGGCAGTGTCATGAGATCAGCGGACACGAAACCGATGACCATGACCGTCGTCGCCGAACTGCTCTGCAGAACCGATGTGACGAGCATGCCTGCAATCGCTCCCATAACCGGATTTCTCGTAAGAAATGCGAGAACTTTTTTCATTTTCTCGCCCGCCGCGCGCTGCAGGGCGTCGCTCATCGAGTTCATGCCGAACAGGAACATGGCGAGGCCGCCGGCCAGTCCGAATATCGTCGTTACGATTTCATTCATGCTTTATTCTCCCAGGAATCTGCCATCCTTGACAACTCGCGCCGTCCTTGCGCGATCACAGAAAGTACATGATACCGGCAGACTGATCCGCATGATTCAAATCTCCCTGATCCGGCATCATAATATAAATTCTATATGACGATTCCAGGGGAATCAATCGGTTCGGCGTTAGGCCTTTTTAAACTTTGCCATGTTAATGTTTCGTATATGTAAATCCTATCTTGCTGTGTAACGTTTATGTAAATTCAGTTTTACAAGTCAAACTCCGACTTCCTAGCCATAAGGCGCCCGGGACGAGCGGCCCCGGGGAAGTCCGTCTCACAGCCTGAGTGTGATGTCCGCCTCCGCGGAGTGCTCCATGACGCGCCGGATATTCGGCCCGTCCGTTGTCTCGTACCAAGTCTCCGCGGCAGCGCGCGTGCTGCCGCCTCTCATTTTCCGGGAAATAAGACGCTCTCTCAATATTTCGGGATTCGCTGTCGCAAAGATCGCAAGATCCGCAAAGGTGCGTCTGATCTCCATCCACGGCTCCTCCGCAAGCAGAAGCCAGTTTCCCTCGATCAAAATGATATTCTCCGCAAGAAGAGCCGCGTCCCGCAGGGGTTCGTGCTTCCTGCGGTCGTAGACAGGCCAGCGGACAGGTCCTCCCTCCATGAGCTCCCGCAGCTTTTCCCGAAACGCGCCTGTATCAAAAGTCTCCGGGCTTCCCTTGATCGCAGCGAGGCAGACCGGAGAGGCATCGCTCCCCGGAAGCCGGTCTCCTCTCTGATTCCAGCCTTGTGCAGGGGCAGCGGCATAAAGCGCGGCATTGCTCCTCCTGAACAGACGCCCTTCATTTCCGGCCAGCGCTGATGTATTTCCGTTATTTTCCGCAGGAGAAAGGGCCGCCACTGTCCCATCCGGCATACGCACATGTGACCGGAGATACGCATTCGGAAAATGAAACCCGTCAAGCCCTGCTCCCTGCACCGCTATTCCTCTCTCCCCGCCAAGTGCGGCAAGAAACGCAACGAGCGTTGATTTTCCGACAGCCGGCGGCGCTGCCAGAAAGACAAGAATTCTCCGTCCCTTCCTCTTCTGCATGACATCAAGTCGGAAAAGAAGAGGAAGAAGCGTATGTTCAACCAGAGCATCGGCATATTCCGCCTGATAAGTAAAGCCGTTCACTGTCAATTGTCTGTTCATGTTACTGCCTCTACCCTTTATCTGAATTGCGCGTTTGACTTCTCCTATTTTTCCTGCCCGTCCGCTTTCGTTCTCTCATGAACGGAGTTTACCCTGATTCCGCATCTGATTCTCCGCAGTCCGCCTGTCATGGGCATTTTCCTGACTCTGCGCTATAGCCTCAGCCGCAATCGGTTCTCCGTCATCGTCCACTTTGCGCATCACATCCCGGAGCCAGTATGTAATGATCGCCGCCACCGGAATCGCAAGCAGAATGCCCGCGACGCCGAACATGCGTCCGAGAACAATGATCGCGACAAGAACCCAGACAGACGGGACACTTAAAGCGCCGCCGTACATTTTCGGCTTGATCACATAGCCGTCGATGGTCTGCAGAATCAGCGTAAAAATGATGAACGGAATAACCGCCGTCGGTTTAACGAGAAGCAGCAGCGCAGAACCGATGACGCCGCCGACAATCGGACCGAAAGTCGGCGCAAGGTTAGTCACACCGACGATCACAGACACGAGGGCGACAAATGGCATCTTTGCGATCAGCATGAACACGGCATTGGAACATCCGACAAGGAAAGCGTCAATAATCTCGCAGACAATATATTTAGAGAAAATGGCATTGACCCGCGCAAAGGCCGTATTGCTTCTTGCGTGCGTCTTCCGCGGCATGATCATGAAGAACAGCTTTTTCGAACCAGCGAGCAGCTCATTTTTCGCAAGCAGAAAATAAATCGCGACGATAAAGGCAAGAATGACCGAGAGCACACGAGAGCCGACACTGCTGAGCGTCGCAAGTATGTCCGCGTAGTTCTTCGACAGATAGCTGCTGATCTGGTCCGCGAAGCGGTTGATGGCATGATTCACGTCTGAGGCGTTGATCGCAGCGCCGTTCTTCGTCTTACTGAAATGAGTAACAAGCTTCGTCAGCTGATCCACATAGCTCGACCAGTTATTCACGATATCCGTGATGCTGCCGACAATCGACGGAATGACGGCGATGAGGAGCAGGACAAACAGAAGAATGACGACAGCTACGGTCATGAAAACCGCAAGTACGCGTGACAGGCGCGAGCCCATGCCAAGCCGGCTTCGGAACAGCCTCCGCTCTATGAATTTTACAAAAAAATCAAGAATGTACGCGATAATAAGGCCATAGAGAACCGGTGCGAAAAAACCGATGAACTTTCCAAGACCAGAGAGGATCCCGCCGATATGCTCGAGAACCACAAAAAAAAGGACGGCCGAAAGAGCCGCGAACGTGTACGCGCCCCAGCGCGTGTTTCGCCATTTAAACCATTTCATATAAAGGTGCGGGTATCTCCCCGTGCGGGAGAGCCCCTGCTGTCCTCCTTCCCGACTGCACGCTTCATTGTATCTTGTCAGCACCTTAAGACTCGGGACGCTTCTCGTTCCCCGTCAGAAGCACTGAATGATTACTTACTAAAACTTCCCACACCGAAAAGGTGTGTTGAACCTTGAAAACTCAATCATGCAGGCAATAAAAAAGGCATAGAGCCTTTTCCTTGGTATAATTGA
>ONSX01000145.1 GCA_900320615.1 uncultured Eubacteriales bacterium | reverse complement strand
AGACTCCGTCCTCCTCAGCTTCCCCTCGCCGCTGCCACAGCGGCTCAGGGTGATCTTCGGACTCCTCCGTATAACGCCCTCCCCCGTGGCTGATATGACTGACTCTTTCAGGTTTGATGGCGTGTGCAGAAATTTCGGACGAGCCGGGAAAGGAGCAGCATATGCGTGAATATGTGATTACAGATTTTGTATATGACGGGACCCCGGTCCGGGCAGCGGCTCTCTTCGAAAACGGAAGGATGGAGGAGCTGCGCGCGGAGCGGCGGGATGAGACGTCTCTTGTCGGGCGTGTGTACCGCGGCGTCGTCGACAGCGTAAACCGCAATATCGGCGGCGCCTTTATTGATATCGGGTCCGGAGGCCGCGGCGCAGGGGAGAATGCGCAGCACAGGGACGGTCTTGTGTATATGTCTGTTCCGCGGGTCCTGAAGAGACCGGAGGGCAGCAAGGAGAAAAAGGACAGGCCGCATGACATGGCGGATATCCGCCCGACTCTCCCTGTCCTCGTGCAGATCACGAAGGACGCCGTCGGTCCGAAGCAGCCGGTCGCGACGGAGAATATCACGCTTGCCGGTCGGTATCTTGTCCTTACGCGCTTCGGCGGCCGCATGAGCTTCTCGCAGAAGCTGACCGATGAGCAGAAGGATATTATCCGCACGTGGATCCCGAAATCGGAGCGGCAGGGCTTTCACGTGCTCGTCCGCACGAATGCGGGACACGCGGACAAGGGCACGGTCCTTGCCGAGCTGGCCCGTCTCCGGGAGCGCATGCACCTCATCCTTGAAGGCGGAGAGGACGCGAGGACCGGGACATGCCTCTATGAGCCGGAGCCGCTCTATGAGAGCATGTACCGCGACTTTCGTGAGACGCCGGACCGGATCATCACGGACATTCCGCTCGCTGCGGATATTCTTGCGCAGAATCAGAAAGAGGCCCGCGCGTCCGGAGAACAGGTGCAGGAGGCCCTTGAGGACGTCTCTGCGGGCCTGATCGGTCATTCCGGGGGCAGGGAGAGCCTGCGCCCCGAAATCGTCGCGGCAAGGCTTGTGAACGGCCTTCCGCTTGCTGAAGCCTTTCATCTGCAGGAGAATTTTGACAAGCTCCTGCAGCGGGTCGTCTGGCTTAAGTCCGGCGCCTTTCTTGTGATTGAGCAGACGGAGGCCTTCGTCGTCATCGATGTCAACACGGGACGGAGCTCGAAGGGACGGATCCCGGAGGAGACCTACCGGCGCGTCAATATCGAGGCCGTTCCCGAGATCTGCCGTCAGATCCGTCTCCGGAACCTCTCCGGCGAGATTCTCGTCGATTTCATTAAAATGAAATCGGAGGACCACCGCGAGGAGCTCCTCCACGTGATGCGGAAGGCTGTCCGGCGCGACTATGTGCGCACGGAGGCCGTCGATCTCACGGCCCTCGGGATCCTTGAGATGACGCGGCAGAAGACGTCCCGGCCGCTCGCTGACGTTCTGGGGAAATAAGGCTTAAGGGCCGATTCCAGGGCGAACCTGTACCGCGTTTGAAACATTCTTGCCAAATGCTATGATCATGGTAAAATAATACAAGTATACAAGAAGGGGCACAGCGGCGCGGGAAAGGTTGTCCGCATCGTGCTGTCCGTTCTTCTGATCCTCTTCCTGGTGTGTGCAATTTTTATCTATGCGAAGCTGAAGGAGATCCGGCGGGTCAGCGATGATGTCCCGCGCGTCTCTCCCGACAGCGAGACCTTCGACAACGAGGGAAATACAAGGTCCGATATATCATTTGTTTTGACAGAGGGGAGTCTTGCAAATGGAAAAGAAAAAGTCTTGGATCAAGTGTTCATTTCACAGCGCGGTTGCTGTCGCCTTCTGCGACAGTCTGCTGATCGCGCTCTCATATTGGCTCGGACTTCTTGCCAGGTATGATTTTTCATTTTCAATAATCGCAGGGAGTTCCGCAAGGGACCACGCCGTGTTTGTTCTCATGGTCATTGCGGCGTCGCTCATCATTTATTCTGCGTTCGGTCTCTATGGCAACGTCTGGCGATATGCCGGCGTCGTTGAGGTCGAGCAGGCCGTGAAGGCGTACATGCTGCTTGCGCCGGTTCTCATCGGTCTCTGGATCGTCACGCCGCTTGAGGTGAGCCGCGCGGCCATCTTCGTCGGCTACGTCCTGTCCTTCCTCTTTTCGTGCGGCATCCGCCTGTCCTACCGCTTCTACTGCCGGAAGGCTTCAGAGAAAAAGAAAAATGAAGAGGCAGCCGAGAACATCATGATCATCGGCGCCGGCGCCGCGGGCCATCAGCTCGCGCGGGAATTCAGCACGAGCACCCACTTAAACGGCAGAGTCCGCTGCTTTATCGACGATAATCCGGCGCTCATCGGCAAGAAGATGGACGGCATTCTCGTCGCCGGAGACCGCCACACGATTGCGGAAAATGCAGTCCGCTATGATATCGACCGGATCTGCTTTGCGATTCCGTCGGCGTCAGCGAAGGTAAGAAGCGAAATGCTCGACCTCTGCAGGGCGACAAGCGCAAAGGTGCAGGTCCTT
>ONSX01000006.1 GCA_900320615.1 uncultured Eubacteriales bacterium | reverse complement strand
GTCCCGCAGCAGAGAATCACTTTTCTGATTCGGAAGTAGCTCTCAAGCATAGGCCACACCTGCCAGGATCTTCCGGATCAGATCTTCTGATGCGGAATTGTAAAGTCCGACTCGGAAACCGCCGGCCGTAATCACCGCATCCGGTTTGTCAGAGACGCCGGCTGCATGAGCAGATGGTGGAATTCCCGATGAAACATCAAGTCCCGGAAGCTCGGCAAAAGAAACTTCCGATGATGGGATATCGGCTGCGGCCGGAGCCGAACAGCCGGCCTTAGCCAGCTCAAAGACTTCCTTCCGAAGTTTTCTGTGCCAGTAGTAATACGATTTTTCGCTGATGTTATGGTCTTTCATCCACTGCTTGGCAGAGACAAATCCATGAGAGTCCTCCTCGATACTCGAATTAACTATTAGTTTTCTCAAGTATCGCAAAAAACCTAAAGGAGTGCTAGGCGGACGGTTTGACGTTTACTTTGATCCGGCCGAGGGTCTTTCCAGGACAATCGAACTTGATCCTGCGGATGCGATTTTATCTGTGTATCAGCATAAGGAATGGTGGACCAGGCCGTGCTTTCCGAAGAGGTTTTCAGAAATCCCAAAGCGTTCACAGCTGGTTCTTCTGAAATATCCGGGTGAATATATAGCTGTCCTGGCAGTCACTGCGGATATATACCGCGCAGATCTGGAAGGGGCAGAAGAGGGAATCTGTGTGAGAATCTCCTCGAATGAGGGCGGGCTGTATGCTGCGGACACAACAGCGGCCGTATTCGTCAGGGGAAAGAATCCGTACGAATGCGTAAGAATGGCTTCTGTGGCGGCCGTGGATCGTCTCGGACATCCGGATTATCTGCGAGAAAAAAAGAAATACCCGGAAATATTTGATTATCTGGGATGGTGTACCTGGAATGCCTTTTACAGAGACGTCAGCGAGGAAAAGATCGTAGAAAAACTGAAAGAATTCAGGGAAAAACAGATCCCGGTCAAGTGGGTTCTGATTGATGACGGATGGGCGGACAATGATTTTGACAGTGAGAAGCTCCAGGGGCTGGACGCCTGTCCTTCAAAATTTCCGAAGGGACTCGGGCATGCAGTCAGAAAGATAAAATCTGAATATGGAATACCCTATGTCGGAGTATGGCACTCGATCATGGGATACTGGAATGGTGTGAAGAAGGATTCCAAGGCGGACCACCTCATGAGTGACTCTCTCTGGCAGCTCTCGGATGGCAGAAAGGTAGTTGCGCCGGATCGCGCCGCCGCCTTTCGCTTTTATGACCGTTGGCACGATTATCTCAGATCAAAGTGTGGAATTGATTTTGTGAAAGTAGATGGCCAGAGTTCCACTTCACAGTTTTATAAAGGTATGGTGAGCTATGGGAAGGCTTCGGGAGAAATCCAGGAAGGGCTGAACGCTTCTGTCGCGCTCCACTTTGGTGATGCCGTCATTCATTGCATGGGGATGGCACCTGAGGAGGTATGGAAGAGAAAGGGCAGCATGATCAATCGTTCAAGTGACGACTATCTTCCGGATGAGCCGCACAGTTTCCGGGAACATGCAATTCAGAATGCATATTCCGGAATTTGGGCTGGAAATTTCCAGGCCGGTGACTGGGACATGTATTTTTCAGAGCAGGAAGAAAGCACAGCGCACGGAATACTGCGTGCGATAAGTGGAGGACCGGTTTACACAAGTGACGAAATCAACAGGTCGGATGCAGACGCGATCAGCAGGCTGGTGCGGAAGGACGGAAGAGTGCTTCGCTGCGACGATGGAGGTCTTCCGACCGCGGACTGTCTCTTTGAGGATCCGATTAAGAAAAACCATGTGCTCAAGGTTTTTAACCGCCATGAAAAGAATTGGTATATTGCTGCTTTTAATATAAGTGAAGACGAGAAAAATGCAGATTTTCTTATATCCACCAGGGATATACCGGAACTGGCCGGGAAAAACTGGATACTGTTCAATGAAAAAGAAGAGTCTTTAACGCCGCTGTCGGACACGGACTCCTGGCACGGAAACCTTGACGCCGGAGAATCTGTAATGTTCGAAATAATGCCGGAGGCAAAAATCGGCGTTGTCGGCATTCGCGGAAAATATATCATGGACGCATGTGTGGAGATTCTGCATGCTGATGGGGCAGAAGTTCTGGCTCGTGTCCTGGAGCCAGGAGATCTTCTGCTGTATGCTTCAGAAGCACCGGTGTGTGATTGCATTTCATCAGCTGTGGTTAATACGGAAAACGCGTCTGTAACATTTGACGCTGAGCCCGTAGCTGCGAAGGTACAGGGACCGGAGAAGCATCGTTCGGGAATGCTTTATCAGATCCCGGATGTACACGCAGGAGATATCCTGCGGCTGCGGATAAATGAATGAAAGAAGCAAGAGTTGTTTCCTGATAAGACAAAGAGGCTGTCTCTTCAATGATTGCAACTGGAGGAAGGGGTTGTCGCACTAAGTAATTAGTGCGGCGGCCTTTTTTTATATTCACACGAAGAAGGCCAAGTTTCTGCCTGCGGCTGCATAGAGATTGAAAAGGTGTATAATCATAAAAGAGCCGGACAGGAACGTGCTGTGCCGGCAGGATTGTGATAGAAGAGAGCAGGGAAAGGAGATAAGCTTTATGGCTGTTGTTGGTGCTGTTATGGTTCCGCATCCGCCGATGATTCTTCCGGAAGTGGGGCGCGGATCGGAGCGGACGATAGAGAAAACGACGCGCGCTTATGAGCAGGCGGCTGATTTTGTGGCGTCTCTTGAGCCGGAGACGATCGTATTGTCCTCGCCGCACAGTATCATGTACGCGGATTATCTTCATATTTCTCCGGGAAGACATGCGTCCGGAAGTATGGCCCGCTTTCGCGCTCCGCAGGTGAGAATCGATCGGGATTATGATGAAGAGCTTTCGAAACTGCTGTGCAGACTGGCGGAGAAGAGCCATATTCCCGCGGGATATCTGGGCGAGAGAGATCCTTCTCTGGATCATGGCACGATTGTTCCTTTGTATTTCATTATGCAGAAATACAGGAATTTTCGGCTGGTGCGGCTCGGTATATCAGGCATTTCTCTCGCCGAGCAGTATCGTTTCGGTATGCTGGTACAGCAGGCGGCGGAGCAGCTGAACCGCAGAGTTGTGTATGTAGCGAGCGGAGACTTGTCCCACAAATTAAAAGAGGACGGGCCCTATGGGTTTGATCCTCATGGACCGGAATATGACGCGCTTCTTGAGAAAGTCTGTGCAAATGCGGATTTCGGAGAGCTTCTTTCCTTTGATCCGGTTCTTCTTAAGAAAGCCGCGGAGTGCGGACACCGGTCTTTCGTCATTATGGCAGGGGCCCTTGACCGCAAGTCTGTCGAGGCGCACTGGCTCAGTCATCAGGACGTGACGGGTGTGGGATACGGCGTCTGCACATTCCGCGTGACCGGTGATGACCCGGAAAGAAACTTCCTGGAACAGTATGAGACGAAAGCAGCGGCCCGTATCAAACAGGAGAGAGAAAAGGAAGACCCGTATGTCCGTCTGGCGAGACAGACCGTCGAGATGTATATTCGCACCGGGAAGACACCGAACCCACCGAAGAAGGGAGACGTGCCGGATGAGATGCTGACCCGGAAGGCGGGAGTTTTCTGTTCTCTTCATGAGGATGGCAATCTTCGCGGCTGCATAGGAACGATTCGCCCGGCATACGGCTGTATCGCGGAGGAGATCATTCACAATGCCGTTGCTGCCTGCGCGTCAGACCCGCGATTTGACGCGGTGGGCAGGGATGAGCTGGATCGGCTCGAGTACAGTGTGGATATCCTGGACGAGCCGGAGGATATTGATTCAGCTGCGGACCTGGATGTGAAGAAATACGGAGTTATTGTGACCTATGGCCGGAAACGGGGACTTCTTCTTCCGAATCTGGACGGCGTGGATACGGTGAGCGAGCAGATCGCCATCGCAAGGCGCAAGGGCGGTATCCGTGACGACGAGCCATGCTCACTCCAGCGCTTTGAGGTTGTGAGACATTTCTGATGAATAGAGAATGCAATCCATGTGTGCAGGTCATGCCATTAGGTGTAATAAGGAGTAAATCGTAAAACGGAGGAATGTTGTCGAAATTGAAGCCAGCCGTGAGTGAAAAGTTGGTTGCCGGGAGATTGCCTATGAGGAAGGCGTGGATTTGGATTCGAAACCTATGGAAAAGACATTTTTGGGTGCCTCTTTGCACTATGCTGACTGTGAGCGTTTTAATCATAGCGTTCATTTTTGGCGGTTTTATACAGAACCAGTATTATTCCTTTCTGATGTCTCAGATGCAAGAGAAAAACGATGTCATCGTTCAGGAAGAAAAGGACATTCTGACAAATAATCTGGAGGACTATATTCAGCTCAGCTCGACTGTTAGTCTGGATGCAACTTTAAATGAATATGCCCAAAAGGCCGCAGCGGAAAATGAATGGGATTATTATCACAATGCACTTAACGGATATCTGCAGCAGATCGGAAGATACTCAGATAATATTCAGATCGTTGCACTTGTTACAGATGACGGCCTGATGACTCAGTACGATAAAGCTGGCTTTGGCGTATGGACAAGTGACACGGCTTCCATTTTGACACATTTATACCATAAAGTTGTCCGAAAGACAGTGCAACAATCAATTCCGCGATACGCATTATCTTATGAACCTGGCTATGAGAAGATGAATACAGATAACTATCACAGGCTGGTCCATATAGCTGTACCAGTTATGGGAACAGATAAGTCGGCCGTTCAGCCTGTCGCTGTGCTCGTTTTGTCTTTTCAAATGCAATTCCTTAAAAACTTCTTTAATCAGAAAGGGTTTTATAATGATTATACGTTTGGTGTTGTGTCGGATACTTCTGGCAAGATTTTGTATTCCTACGACTATGACAGTGTAGGCAAATCAATTACCACATTTGCAAAAGACAATACTTTGACCATATTCTCCAGGGATAAATCAAAGTATGGGATTATCTTCAACATTGTCGTTAATGAAGATTCGGTCAGAAATGAAATAACAGATACATACAGAAACGGCATTCTGCTGTATATGATTATGCTTCTGCTTCTTTCTGCCTGTATTGCACTTTTTATGCGAAGGGACATGAAGGATCTTTCCAGAGTAACAAAGGGCATTCGATCACTTCGTCATGGGGAGAAAGAGCAAAAGATTGAGATACGTGGAGAACACGAAATATGGCAGCTGGCTATTCAGTACAACAAGCTTGTAGATTCTCTGGAGGCGCAGCGGAAAGCGACACAGGAAGAGTATCAGAAACGGATTGAATCCATGAAGCAGGCGGATGATGCGAAGCGAGAAGCATTGGAATCTCAGATTAATGCGCATTTTCTCTGCAATACTTTAAATGCAATCAATTATGATGCGATGAAGGCGGGAAATGAAGAAATCTCGCTGATGCTGCGCAAGCTCTCTAATATTCTGCGGTATACCTTTTCAAGGCAGTATGAAAATGTCTCTTTTATTCAGGAAGTCTCCTGGGTGGAGCAATATCTCTATCTTCAGAGATTTCGCATGATGGACGTCTTTGATTATGAAATTGACTGTCCGCATATTTTCGACGAATGGCCATGTTGTAAGCTGTTTCTGCAACCATTTATTGAAAATTCTTTGCTGCACGGTTTTGAAGGCCGTGAAAAAGGCGGCTTGATCAGACTGAAGGCAGAAGCTGAGAGTGACTATCTGAAAGTGACCGTTTCAGATAATGGATGCGGAATGGATGAACAGACAGCATCTGAGATCGCAAAGGTTCTTCAAGAAAATGAAGAGCTCAATACGAAAGTTACGGGCATAGGAATTCGGAATGTAGTGACAAGGCTTCGTATGTTCTACGGAGATGAATTTAAGGTATCTATGAAAACATCGTCTGGAAAGGGAACGTCATTTTCTTTTTTGCTGCCGATACCGGAATCCATGAAGGTAGAAGAAGAGTATGACGATATGGTATAATCAAATGTTGATGGGCGACTGGAAAATAGACTTGATTGGCCCGGGTAAGTTTTCCAGCAGAAGATAATTACTGACATAGTCACAATGGAGACAGACACAACGAATGAGGATTATCATCGCGGAGGATGAACAGCGCGCCAGAATCGGTCTTAAAGATTTGATCGAGACGTGCGGACAAGATTTTCAAGTTATAGGGACAGCAGGTGATGGACGGAAAGCACTTGAATTAATTCGGGTCATGAAGCCGGATGTTGTTTTTACTGATATACGAATGCCTTTTATCAGCGGAATGGAGATGATTCAGCTCTGCAGGAAGGAAGAAATTTATTGTGAATTCGTTATTGTCAGTGCATATGCAGAATTTGATTATGCAAAACAGGCGATTTCGTTAGGCGTAACAGAGTATCTCCTGAAACCAGTCTCATATGAAGATTTGCAGAAGACACTTGAGCACCTGCAATGGAAGTTGAATGGCGGCAATGAAACGCGGCATACCGAGAGTCTCCGATCCAGATATCCGGATGCCCACCCAGTCATTTTAAAGGTTCTTGACTATATAGAAAAACATTATATGGATAAAATATCTCAGCGGGAGCTTGCTGAGTCACTTGGCATCAGCCCGGAATATCTGAGTTTTTTGTTTAAGAAGGAAATTGGCGAAAAGTTCGCTCATTTTGTGCAGACATATCGGATCGAAGTTGCCAAGTGCCTTTTGAAAAACGGAGAAAACCAGGTTGAGGATATACCGTATTTAGTGGGCTTCTCGGATGGCAAATACTTTAGCAAGGTATTTCGTGAAATTACAGGAGAGTCTGTCAACGATTTTCTTGAAGAAGACGGATCTTAAAATATTTCCCGAATCTTAAAATTTTATCTTAATTCATTTCCCCGAATCTTAAGTTTTTGAGTTTCGGGGCTTTTTTAATTTTGCTATTCTTTAACCAACAGATGAACAGGTGCGCACCGGTTCTAAAAGAAAGCAGAAGAAGCTTTGAAAGGAGAATTTCAAGATGAAAAAGAAAGCTATTTCAGTGATCCTTGCAGGAGCAATGGCACTGACTCTCGGCGCTTGCGGAAGCAGCTCTTCTACGTCCTCATCGTCTTCATCTGACGTTGTTACGACCGGAGCGACATCAACAGCAACTACGTCTGGATCATCCGCTAACGGTGATGTGGAGGAACTGTCACTGTGGCATTACTTCGATGCCGCGGATGGCCCTATGATTGATCAGCTGGTGAATGAATTTAATAAGGAGAACCCGGATATTCATGTCACAGCTACGTTTGTATCTCGTGAAGAGCTGATGAACCAGTACACCGTTGGTGCGGTTTCTGGCGAGCTTCCGGATATCGGAATGGTAGATTCACCGGATATGGCTTCTTATATCAAGCTTGGCGTATTTGAGGATATCACGGATGAGCTGAATGACTGGGGACAGTTGGATAAATTTTATGCAGGACCGCTTGAATCCTGCAAGGATTCTGATGGTAAGGTTTACGGACTTCCTCAGAATTCCAATTGCCTGGCACTTGCTGTTAATATGGATCTTCTGAAGAAGGCGGGATATGATCACACGCCGACGTCTGCCAAGGAATTTGCGGAAATGGTTGCTGCTACAACAGATGCCAGCACAAGTACATATGGCTTTGCGATGAGCGCTGTTTCCAATGAAGAGGGCACCTTCCAGCTCCTTCCGTGGCTCTGCGCAACAAGAGACGGAAAGAAGGGCTCTGTTTCCGATATTGATTCTGCTACATGCTCAGAAGGTCTTCAGATGCTTGGCGATTTTGTCAAGAACGGTTATATGTCCAAAGAGGTTGTAAACTGGGGCCAGTCTGATGCTTACAACCAGTTCACATCCGGTAAGGCTGCTTTTGAAGAGCTTGGAACATGGCAGCTGCCGACAATCGCTGATGATGTGAATGGAGCGTTTAATTATCAGGTCGTTCTTCTTCCGACGGGTGATGAAGGTACAACATCCTCTGTTATCGGCGGCGAGAACTTTGGCGTCTGCGCAGGATCCAAGCATAAAGAAGCAGCAGTTAAGTTCCTTGAGTATTTCTGCAGCAAGGAAGAAGAAAAATCCTGGTCAGAAGGCGCAGGCAAGCTTCCAACAAGAAGTGATGTGACGCCGAACTACAGCTATGAGCAGGATGCATTCAAGGTATTCCAGGAAGAAATGAACTCCGCAATGGCTCGCGGCCCTCATGCAGAATGGCCGACGATCTCTGAAGCTATTTACACAGCGGCTCAGAGCGTCATGGTTAATGGCAACACAGCGAAGGATGCGCTGAAGACAGCGGCTGGCACTATAGATCCAATCCTTAAGGAAAATCCGCTTCCGGCTGAGTCGTCAACATCATCTACGGAATCCTGAATTCAAAGAAAAAAGGGGGCGGGATATAATCCTTCCCCTTTTTCTTTATTCTTCTTCAGAGTGCGAGGGGGATTTTTATGGGAAATACACCAAAGAAAATGAAAAGCGTTTCACAGAAACAGACCCGGGAAGGGTACGCATTTATACTTCCGGCATTTATTTATCTTCTGGTCGTTGTCGGATATCCGATCGTCTATAACTTTGTATTGAGCTTTAAGGATCTGAACGTCCAGAACTTTAAACTTGGCACGTCAAAATTCGTTGGATTTCAGAATTATGCCGAAATCCTGACCGATCCGAAGTTCCAGCTGATATTTCGGAACACAATTATTTTTACGGTTGTGTGTCTTGTTTTCCAGTTCTCTGTCGGATTTTTACTGGCTATCTTTTTCTCAAAGAAATTTACGCTGGCCGGGCCGGTTCGGGGCCTTCTGCTGATTGGTTATATGATGCCTATGTCGGTTACAGGTCTTCTCGGCCAGAATATTTTTTCAAATACAGGTCTGGTCAACGATCTTCTTTCGAAGATTGGCATTGCAGGACCAGAGTGGCTTGTCAATACGCATACGGCACTGATTGCAGTTATCATCATGAACTGCTGGGTTGGTATCCCGTTTAATATGCTGCTTCTCATTTCCGGCTTAACCGGTATTTCTCCGGAAATTTATGAGAGCTCGGCCCTGGATGGAGCGACAAAATTTCAACAGTTCCGATATATGACGTTACCGCTTATGAAATCCTCAATTGCGGCGACATTGATGCTCGGTTTTATCTATACATTCAGAGCATTTGATCTGATGTATATCATGACATCAGGTGGACCGTTAAATTCGACGGATGTCCTCGGAACCTATTCTTATGAGTTGTCATTTACTCAGTTCCAGTTCTCGAAGGGATCAACAGTTGCAATTATCTTGTTCATCTGCCTGTTTATTGTCGGCCTGTTCTATCTCAGATTACTGATGAAGGAGGACGAAGAATAATGGATACATATAATGAAAAAGGGATGACAAAGTCACAGTGGCTGTTTCATACACATGAAGGACGAATAGATCTTCGAAACGGCATTCTCGCAGTTGTGATCGCTGTGATTGGCCTGTTTCCCATTTATTGGATGCTTCAGCTGTCCTTCAAGTCGGATCAGGAAACTTTCGGTAAAATAATTACATATTTTCCACACCAGTTCAGTGTCAGCCCGTGGCTGCAGAATTTACAGGATAAGGCATTTCTGAGTTCTCTTAAGAACAGCTTTATCAATGGTTTTCTCACGATGGCCATTACCATTATTCTCGGTGTGCCTGCGGCTTATGGAATGGGGCGTTATAAAGTGAAGGGCCGCAATGCATTTCTTCTGACATTCCTTGTGACACAGATGCTTCCGGCTTCTCTTATGCTGACACCAATGTACCTTATCTTTAATAAGCTGCATCTTCTTGGTACATATTTCGCCCCGCCAATCGCAATTGCCTCGGCAGCCATTCCCTTTGCGGTTATTACACTCCGTCCGTATTTTAAGAGTGTTCCGGTCTCTCTCGATGAAGCTGCCCGCGTAGATGGATGCACAGCGATCCGGTCGTTTTTCTCGGTTATGGTTCCGGCAGTTAAGACCGGTATTATTACAATCGTTGTGATCTCATTCCTGAATGGATGGAATGATCTGGTATTCTCAATGACATTCAATGTAAAAGAGAATATGAGACCGTTGACCGCTAATATTTATAAATTCAAGAATAAATACGGAACCAAGTGGAACTGTATTATGGCATACGGCTCTATTCTGGTCATACCAGTTATCATTATGTTTGTTTTCCTGCAAAAATATATTGTCGGTGGTATGACAGCAGGCGCAGTTAAGGAGTGATTTCAAATCGCACAGGAGGAAATATCGTGGCTGATCTAATGAATATCGAATCAAGAAGAATGTATGGATATTTTGGAACTCAGGGACAGGCATTGACATATCGCTATGATGCAGAGCGAGTGCTGGTTGAGCCATGGGGCGCTAATGCTCTTCGCGTACGTGCAACAAAACTGAATTATATGCCGGATGAGGCGTGGGCTCTCTTGCAACCGGAGACAGCGGAAGATACAAAGATAGAAATCGGAGATCTGGAAGCTTCTATCACGAATGGAAAGATCAAAGCGGTGATTAATAACATCGGAAAGCTGACGTTCTATAATCAGAAGGGAGAAGTTCTCCTTGAAGAATATCTCCGCAATAAAAAGGATATGTATGCGTCAACGTGCAGTTCTCTTGATGTAGAGGCAAGAGAGTTTAAGCCGATTACAGGCGGCGACTATCAGCTGGTCATGCGATTTGTTTCAAATCCGGATGAGAAAATATTCGGAATGGGACAATACCAGCAGCCATATCTTGATGTGAAAGGAGCCGACCTTGAGCTGGCGCATCGAAATTCGCAGGCATCTGTTCCGTTTGCATTGTCCAGTCTCGGATATGGCTTTCTCTGGAACAATCCGGCTGTCGGAAGAGTGAACTTTGGAAAAAATATCACGACCTGGGAGGCAAGATCCACTAAAAAGCTCGATTATTGGATTACGGCAGGAGATACTCCGGCAGAGATTGAAGAGGCATATGCAGATGCGACCGGAAAAGTTCCGATGATGCCTGATTATGCTATGGGTTACTGGCAGTGTAAACTTCGCTACCAGACGCAGGAAGAACTGCTCAGCGTGGCACGGGAGTACAAGAGGCGAGGCCTTCCGATTTCTGTGATTGTGATCGATTTCTTCCATTGGCCGTTGCAGGGAGACTGGCGATTTGATCCGACGTATTGGCCTGATCCGGATGCGATGATCAGGGAGCTTAAGGAAATGGGAATCGAGTTGATGGTTTCCGTATGGCCGATGGTCGACTTCAGAAGTGAAAACTATGAAGAAATGCGGCAGAAGGGTCTTCTTATCCATTGCGATCACGGATTCCAGATTTCCATGGATTATCAGGGCAATACGCTGCATTATGATGCGACGAATCCGGAAGCCAGAGAATATGTCTGGAGAAAATGCAAAGCAAACTATTATGACAAAGGGGTTCGCATTTTCTGGCTCGATGAGGCAGAACCTGAGTACACGGTATATGATTATGATAATTACCGATATGCAATGGGGCCGGATATTCAGGTTGGAAATATTTACCCGGTTATGTATGCGAAGACATTTTTCGATGGAATGAAGGCGGAAGGACAGAAGAATATTATTAATCTGCTGCGATGCGCATGGGCAGGATCACAGCGGTATGGGGCCCTCGTCTGGTCCGGAGACATCAAGTCCTCCTTTGCAAGTCTTCGTAATCAATTTGCAGCCGGTCTCAATATGGGAATCGCCGGAATTCCCTGGTGGACGACGGATATCGGTGGATTTTTCGGGGCTAATATTCATGATCCCAAATTCCATGAATTGCTTGTCCGCTGGTTTGAGTATGGAACGTTCTGCCCGGTTATGCGAATGCATGGGAACCGCTGGCCGGCTCAACCACAGCAGGGAACAACAGGGGGTGCAACCTGTGTTTCGGGCGCTCCGAATGAGGTCTGGAGCTATGGCGAGGATGTTCTGAAGATTCTTACGAAATATCTGAAGCTTCGCTATCGTATGAAGCCGTATATTACGAAACTCATGAAAGAGGCGCACGAGAAAGGCACTCCGGTTATGCGGCCATTGTTTTACGACTTCAGCAGTGATAAGAATTGCTGGAATAATGAAACGGAATACATGTTTGGCCCGAAGGTGCTGGTAGCCCCTGTGATGGAAGCTGGACAGACGACGAAGGAAGTCTACCTTCCGGAAGGTTCCGAATGGGTAAATGCATGGACGGGTGAAAAGTACCAGGGCGGAAGCACGGCCACAGTGAATGCTCCGCTTGATGAAATTCCGTTATTTACAAGAGACGGATTTAAACTGGAACTCTGAGTCAGGAAAGGCAGGGAGACAGAAATGAGTCGGAATACGAAACAGAGTAAAGCGGCGGAATTTTTTAGTTATGATGGGACGTTTTATGATGTGTGCAGCAAGGCTTTTGACATAATTGCTGTGAGCCTTTACTTTCTGATTGGCTGCCTGCCTGTCATAACTATTGGGAACTCTTTTACGGCATTATACTATGCTACATCACATTCCATTAAGAGGGATGAAAAAACGATTACGCAGGCGTTCTGGCATGCCTATCAGATCAACTTCAAGCAGAGCTTCTTCATAGAGCTGATACTTGGCGCTGCTATGTTTGTATTCCTTTTGAATACAGGCATTGTCAGTAAGAAGTGGGGCGGCAATCTCAGCATAGGCTTTACCATTTTTTACAGCCTTTTGTTTGCATTTGTTGTGGCGACAGCCTGCTATATTTTTCCGGCACTTTCACGGTTTGAAGGAGAGGTTGGATGGTTCTTCAAGATTGCCATGTATATGGTTGTTCGTTATCTTCCAATCACGTTCCTTCTTCTGGCAATAGTTGCAGGATGTTTCATCCTGGTCTGGTATGTTCAGCCGATGTTCCTGCTGGTTCTGCCTGGAGCAGCCTCTCTTTTAAGTACCTATATACTTGATCCGGTGCTGAAAAAACACATGCCAGAAGAAACTATATAATAGCAGAAAGCGGTTAGATTCGTGATAAGTGGACAACGGCAATGCGCAAAAGCAGATTGAAAGGAGACATCTCATGAAATTTACAAATGGATACTGGCTGATGAGAGATTACATCGTCCCACAGTATGCCGCTGAATATGCGGATTACCATTTCGACGGGAAGACATTGACGGTCTATGCGCCCGTGAAGCATATCGAAGGCCGCGGCGATAAGCTGAATATTGGGATGATTACAATTACTCTGACGAGCCCGATGGAGAATATCATCCGCGTGGGACTGATGCATTTTGCAGGAACCATTGAAAATGGTCCGTTTGCGGAAGTGTGTGACACGAATCCACGGGTTGAAATTGCAGAAAATGAAGAGGCTGTCATTTTCCAGAGCGGCGCGACAAGAGCAGTCATCAGTAAGGCTTCGGGACGGTTCGGCATCCGATTCTATGATGCCGCTACTGAGAGTACGGAAAAAGGTAGCAGCGCGGATGCCGCCAGAGATGAAGTCCGGCCTGCCTGCCTGTCAGCTGCAGAAGCTGCTGAGAGTAAGTGCTATGGCCGCGAGCTCACAGGCAACGGCTGGCGCACGACGGGACGGATGCTCGATACAAGGGACAACACGTCCTATATGGCCGAAGCTCTCGACATCGATGTCGACGAGACAATTTATGGTTTTGGTGAGCGGTTCACGCCGTTTGTGAAGAACGGACAGGTCATTTCCATGTGGAATGAGGATGGCGGTACAGCAAGTGATATTGCGTACAAAAATATCCCGTTCTATATAACCAGTAAGGGCTACGGCGTGCTGGTAGATAACCAGGGCGATGTGCAGTTCGAGGTTGCGTCTGAGAAGGTCGAGAAGATCCAGTTCTCGGCAAAGGGAGAGAGCCTCGGCTACTATGTGATCAATGGACATACGCCGAAGGGTACGATCGGCCTCTATACAGAGCTGACCGGAAAGCCGGCGCTTCCGCCGGCATGGACATTCGGTCTGTGGCTCACAACATCATTTACGACCAATTATGATGAGGCGACGACCAGCAGCTTCATTCAGGGCATGGCCGATCGCGACATTCCACTTCACGTATTTCATTTTGATTGCTACTGGATGGATGCCTATGAGTGGTGTAACTTCAAATGGGATCCGAAGACATTTCCGGACCCGGAGGGCATGCTGAAACGCTATCATGACCGCGGCCTGCATATCTGCGTCTGGATTAATCCGTATATCGGTCAGAAGTCACCGCTGTTCCGGGAGGGCATGGAGCATGGGTATCTCCTGAAGAAGACGGATGGCTCTGTGTGGCAGACAGATCTCTGGCAGCCGGGTATGGGCATCGTTGATTTTACGAATCCTGATGCTGAGGCCTGGTATCAGAGTAAGTTGAAAATGCTCCTTGACATGGGGGTCGACTGCTTCAAGACTGATTTTGGTGAACGAATTCCGGTGAAGAATATTGCCTGGTATGATGGCTCCGATCCGCTGAAAATGCACAATACTTACACGCTTCTTTACAATCGGGCAGTTTTCAAGCTGCTTGAGAAGGAAAGAGGAAAAGGCGAGGCAGCTCTGTTTGCCCGATCCGCGACAGTTGGCGGCCAGCAGTACCCGGTACACTGGGGTGGCGATTCAACTGCAACGTATCCGTCAATGGCAGAGACGCTCCGGGCGGGATTGTCGCTTTCCTGCGCGGGCTTTGGATTCTGGAGCCATGACATCAGCGGCTTTGAGAGCACCGCACCCGCAGATATTTACAAGAGATGGTGCCAGTTCGGACTTCTCAGCTCGCACAGCCGTCTGCACGGTTCCTCATCCTATCGCGTCCCGTGGCTCTTTGATGAGGAAGCATGCGATGTTCTGAGGAAGTTCGTGAAGCTGAAATGCTCACTCATGCCGTATCTCTACAGCAAGGCAGCAGAAGCGCATGAACAAGGCATACCGATGATGCGCCCGATGTTCGTGGAATTTCCGTGTGATCCGACGTGCGCATATCTTGACAGACAGTATATGCTCGGCGACTCCCTTCTCGTTGCGCCGATTTTCAAGGCAAGCGGCGAGGTTGAGTATTATCTGCCGGAGGGACGATGGTACAATCTGCTGACCGGGAAGCAGTATGGGGGCGGTCGTTGGTATAGCGAGACGTTCGACTATATGACGATGCCGCTCCTTGTCCGGGAGAATACAATCCTTGCGATCGGCTCAGAAAATGAACGGCCGGATTATGACTACACAAAGAATACGACTTTCCTCCTTGTGGATTTCAAGAACGGCGCATCTGAAAAGATCTATGTTCCGGATCTGCAGGGTCACACCAGTCTTATGGTCTCCGCGACCTGCAAAGATGGAAAGCTGCTGGTCCATCTCGATGGCAATGCCGTGAACCCGAAGTTTCAGCTGATCGGCGGAGACGCAAGCGAAGTGGAAGTTCAGTAATACGAAAATGCAAATTGTATAATGATTCCTCAGCAAGGGGCTGCCGCACTTTCGCGTGGCAGCCCCTTGCCTGTTAACGCATGGGTAATTATCTTATCAAAGTCCGTTTTCCGTGCGGATGCGTATGTGAAGTTTCTGTCGGGGTAGCAGGAGGCCTGAAAATATGATAAAATCCATTGCCGTAAAGCATGAAGGCGCCATTGCTTTATAGCAGAATTTTGGGAAAGGGACGGAGATTGCTAATGAATTTTATTTTTGTAGCTCTTGGCGGCGCGGCAGG
The DNA here is from genome assembly GCA_900320615.1 of uncultured Eubacteriales bacterium. GTDB lineage: Bacteria > Bacillota > Clostridia > Lachnospirales > Lachnospiraceae > Chordicoccus. The sequence goes on along the minus strand of ONSX01000006.1, from coordinate 24,159 downwards.
CGCAATGGGCAGGTATGCAATCAGTCTGCTGCCGGCCAGGACGGAGTTTCCCGTTCTGACCTTTATTACGAATATTCTCGGAGCAGTCCTGATTGGATTTATTGTCGGGCTTACGGAGAGCAGGGAGAGCGTTTCTTCTCATGCAGTCTTGTTCTGGAAAACGGGAGTGTGCGGCGGATTCACGACCTTCTCTACATTTTCGCTGGAATCATATACACTGCTTCAGAATAAAAAGTATTTTCTGGGATCGGGCTATATGCTTCTCAGCGTGATCTGCTGCCTGATCGGGGTGTTCTGCGGAAGAAAGCTGGCAATGGCTGTCCACTGACTATCACGCTGTTTCTACGAGCTGGGAAAGATAAGGTAGTGTTCAGTAATCCCTGATAAAGAGAGGAGAAGAATATGAATTTACTGACAAAAATATTGTCTGTGCTGGTAGCACTGGAGTTTTTCTACATTTTTTATCTGGAGACGCTGGCGACGGATTCCGCAAAGACGTCGGACGTGTTCGGCATGACCAGAGAGGATTTGCGGCAGAAGAACGTGAATGTTCTCTTCAAGAATCAGGGCGTCTACAACGGACTTCTTGCTGTGCTGATTCTACTTGCGGTGTTTGCATTTGCCAGCAAGACAGCAGTGGTCTGCCTGATGATTTATATTGTGGCGGTTGCCCTGTACGGAAGCATCACGAGCAACCCGAAGATTATTCTGATGCAGGGAGGACTTGCGATCCTCACACTGATTTCATGCATTTTCTGAAATAAGAATTCGTATTGTATGAAAACCAGACCACAAAAAAGCTGGATCATTCATTGACTCTGGTACTATACAAGGGTTTATAGTCTCCTCATACGAAACAGGGAAGGCAAAGGGGCCGACCGCAGAGACTGCGGTTTGGCCCTTTTTTCTTATTCATTTTTCAGGCCGGCCTGCCGGCGGAAGAGGAGGAAACTGATGGATTCGAAAATTGATTTTCTGTATTTAAGTGAGCCGGACATGATTAAGGCCGGTGTCAAAGATATGAAGGCTTGTATCGAGTCAATGGAAGATATGCTCTTTCTTCTTAAGAAGGGTGATTACATGATGGGCGGCGAGAACCACAATTCGCACGGCTGCATGGTGACATTCCCGGACGACCCGAAGTTCCCGGGTATGCCGAAGAATGCGCAGGACCGTCGTTTCATGGCGATGCCGGCTTACCTCGGCGGCAAGTACCAGATGGCAGGCGTCAAGTGGTACGGCTCCAACGTAGAGAACAAGGCGAAGGGGCTTCCGAGATCAATCCTCGTCATGATTCTGAACGACAAGGACACAGGTGCTCCGCTCGCATTTATGTCTGCAAACCTTCTCTCCGCATATCGGACGGGCGGAATCCCGGGCGTCGGCGCCAAGTACCTCGCAAGGAAAGATTCCGAGACGGCCGCGATCATCGGACCGGGCGTCATGGGCAAGACCTCTCTTGCGGCATTCGCCGCCACCTGCCCGAAGCTGCACAGAGTGAAGATCAAGGGAAGAGGAAAGAAGTCGCTTGATTCCTTCGTTGAGTTTGTGAAGAAGGAATATCCGCAGTTCGACGAGATCAAGGTCTGCGACACGGAAGAAGAAGCTGTAAGAGATGCAGATGTGATCTCATTTACGACGACGGCGATGACAGACGATGATCCGAATGTCGTCAACACATATCCGTACATCGACGGAAGCTGGGTCAAGCCGGGCGCATTTATCTCCATGCCGAGCGCAGCGAGATTTGATGATTCGTTCATTGAAAAATGCAAGCTCGTCGTGGACAACCCGAAGCTCTATGAGGCGTGGGCAAGTGAATATCCGTACCCGACCTATCCGAAGATGGGCATCATCGGATGTAAGTTCACGGATCTCGTCCATGAGGGCAAGATCAAGGCGGATGACATCCTTGATATCACAGACATCATCGAGGGCAAGAAGCCGGGCCGCACATCGGACGACGACATCATTATTTATTCGGTCGGCGGTATGCCGGTCGAGGACGTGGCCTGGGGATGCAGCGTCTATAGACGCGCGAAGGAGCTCGGCATCGGCACGAAGCTCAACCTCTGGGACATTCCGGAGATGGCCTGAGATGCCTTCTGCAGACCGGGCGGAGCTTTAGCATAAAAAAGCGCGAAGAAATCATATGCGGACCGGACAGAAATGCAGCAGGACGGACACAAGCAAAAGACACAAGCAGCCGGCGTCATGAAATGACCGCGGAATATCCGGATGTTCACAGAGAATCCGGAGCATGAGACAGGAGGAGAAAGTTATGTCGGAATTATCGAGAATTGAAGTTATGTGCGATATGTCAAAGTTCACAACACTGAAGCGCTGCCTCAGTGAGGCTGAGGTCGGGGGCATGACATTTACTCAGGTTCTGGGCTGCGGCATTGAGAAGGGCACAAAGGAGTACGAAGTCGATAAGAACTATGAGATGGAGCTTCTCCCGAAGATTCAGGTGTCTGTCGTCGTTCCGACGAAGCGTGTGAAGGATCTCGTCGACAAGCTCGAGAAGGCGCTCTACACGGGACACATCGGAGACGGCAAGATCTTCGTCTACGGCATCGACAATGTCGTCCGTGTCCGTACGGGCGATGAGGGTGTGGACGCCCTGTAAGCTCTGCATTTTCCGGAGAGATGCGAGGCTTGCAGCTTCGCGGGAAAAACGGCGGATTCGCCGATGGTCTGAGAGGAGCAGCATGCAGGCTGCGAGGACAGGCTTGGATTTTGTAAATGACAGATAGGAGGATGCCTGTATGGAAGAAAAGACACTTGGACTTAGAAACGTCGTGTCGGTTTCTGTCGGACTTGTCATCGCAACCAGCTGCCTTGTTTCTCTCGGGCAGGGCGCCGGCGAGATCGGAGACATGTTTATTGTTTCGATGATTATTGCCTGTCTCTTTAACATGCTCACGATGGCGACTATGTCGGAGCTGAACGCGTTGATGCCAAATGTAACCGGCGGACTTGCTCAGTACACGCTGGCCGGAATCGGACCGGTTCCGACAATCGTGCTTATGGTCGGCGGCTACATGGTCTCCAACATCCTTTCCTGCGGCGTTGAAGCATCGATCTTCTCCTACGCGATGGGACAGATCATTCCTCTCCCGATTCCGAACTATTTCTGGACAGTGCTCGCGTCAGTCATCATTCTGATTGCGAACCTCCGCGGCGTCGATATGTTCGCAAAGGTACAGGACCTCGTCAGCTACCTGCTCCTCGGGTCGATGCTTGTCATGGGACTCATCGGTGTCTTCAGGCTTGGAACCGGAGCGGTTGTGAATCAGCCGGCGGTCATGAACGTCACGCCGAAGAATGTCATTTCCATGACAGCCGTCGCGTTCTGGCTCTTCATCGGCGCCGAGTACGCGATCCCGATTTCAAAAAATGTAAAGAACGCGAAGCGGAACGTCCCGCTCGGCATGTTCATCGGTCTCGGCCTGATCTGCCTGATCCAGTCCATCATGGTGCTCGGCTTCCACAACTACACGAAGTGGAGCGATCTCTCAAGCTCAGCGGCACCGCATCTTCTCTATGGCATGGCGCTGCTCGGAAAGCCCGGGCAGGTGTGGATGACATTTGTCTCCGCGCTCGCCGTTGTCAGTACGCAGAACTCCACGGTGCAGGGACTTTCGAGCATCTTCGCCGGCATGTCGCGCACCAATCTCATGCCGCAGATCTTCGGAAAGCAGAACAGGCACCATGTCAGCCCGTTCGGCATTTGGTTTATCACGATCTTCATTCTTGTGAGCGCGTACATCAGCCAGGATTCCTCTGATAGAATCAGCTTCCTGATCCTCGTCGGTTCGGTCTTCTGGATGGCGTCCTACATCACGGCCCACATCGATCTCCTCGTGTTCCGCCACAGACTTCCGAAGGCACCACGGAATTTCAAGGTCCCGTTCGGTCCGGTCCTTCCGCTGATCGGCATCGCCGGAACCATCTATATGATCGTCAACATCTCGACAGATCCGGTGGAGCGTGTACAGATCCTCGGCGTGACAGGCATCATTCTTCTGATCCTGTTTATCTACTCGCTGTTCTGGATCCACTACAAAATGAAGATCCCGGCATTCAGGCCGGTTCCTATGGAGAAGGTGCTCGCGATGGAGAACAGTATGTATTACAAGATTCGCAGGCAGCGCGGCATCTGGAAATAAAGAGCGCAGGTCATTTTCTGTGAGGAGGGTATTATGGAACGTATCAAAAATCATCCGATCCTGGGCGCAAGCCCGGCCGGCAAGCTGGTTGATTTTTATTATGACGGAAAGAAGCTGCAGGGATATGAGGGCGAGCCGATTGCAATGGCCCTCCGGGTCAATGGCATCATGATTCACCGCTATACGGCGAAGCGCCATGAGCCGCGCGGCGTCTTCTGCGCGATCGGGCGCTGTACAGACTGCGTCATGGTCGTCGATGGACAGCCGAATGTCCGCACCTGTATTACACCGCTTCGTGAGGGCATGAAGGTTCAGACACAGTACGGAGCGACGGCGGATCCTGATTTCGGAGCCGCAAAGAAAGGAAAGGGAGGTGCCACAGTATGAAGGTAGAGAGAAAAGAACTGATTGTCATCGGCGCCGGCCCTGCCGGACTTTCGGCAGCGATTGAGGCAGCTTCTCACGGTGTGAAGGCCACGGTCTTTGATGAAAATGCAAGACCCGGCGGCCAGCTCTTCAAGCAGATCCATAAATTCTTCGGTTCCAAGGAGCACAAGGCAAAGATTCGTGGTTTCCGCATCGGCGAAGATCTTCTGAAGGAGGCAGAGGAGAAGGGCGTCGAGGTTATTCTGAACGCGACAGTCATCGGCCTCTACAAGGAGAAGGAAGTTCAGGTGCAGATCGGCACGGAAGTTTATCACTACAAGGGCGATGCGATCCTCGTGGCGACAGGTGCCGCTGAAAATATGGTCAACTTCCGCGGATGGACTCTTCCGGGCGTGATCGGAGCCGGCGCGGCGCAGACCATGATGAACCTCTACCACGTAAAGCCGGGCGAGAGAATCCTCATGCTTGGCACCGGCAATGTCGGCCTCGTCGTCTCCTACCAGCTGATGCAGGCGGGGTGCAAGGTCGTTGCCCTTGCGGACGCAGCTCCGCGGATCGGCGGCTATGGCGTGCATGCGTCGAAGCTCGCGCGCTGCGGTGTTCCGTTTTATCTCTCCCACACGATCAAGGAAGCTGAGGGAACGGACTGTGTGACAGGCGTCACGATCGCCCAGGTGGACGACCATTTCCGATTCATTCCGGGAACGGAGAAACATTTCGATGTCGACACGATCTGCGTGGCGGTCGGCCTCTCCCCGATGGCACAGCTCCTCAAGATGGACGGCGTCGAGATGGCGGACACGCGCGGCGGCTATATCCCGAAGTGCGATGAGACCGGTGCGACGTCGATTCCGGGCATCTACGCGGCAGGCGATGTCGCGGGCATCGAGGAGGCTTCCTCAGCGATGATCGAGGGCCGCATGAGCGGCGCGGCGATCGCGGAATACCTGGGGTACATGACGGGCGAAGAAAAGAGCAGTCGCGAGGAGGAACTTGATCACTCTCTCGAGGCGCTCCGTCAGGGCATGTTCGCTCCGAAGAACAGAGGAAGGAAGATTGAGAAGACGGAGGAAGGCATCGACATTTCTGAGACATTGCTCACGAAGGGCTATATCGCAGACGATGAGATCAAGCGCTTCCCGGGCTACCGCTACGAGGTGAAGATCCATCCGGTCATTGAGTGTACACAGAACATTCCGTGCAACCCGTGCCAGACGGCGTGCCGGAAGGGCTGTATTTCCATCGGTGACAACATTACCTCTCTTCCGATCTCTGTGAAGGGAAGCGAGTGCGTCGACTGCGGCATGTGCGTCGCAAGCTGCTCCGGCCAGGCTATCTTCCTTGTGAAGGAAAATGAAGACGAGGGAACTGCGGAGATCACGATTCCGTATGAATTCCTGCCCCTCCCGGAGGTCGGCGACAAAGGCAGCGCGCTCTCAAGAAGCGGACAGAAGATCTGCGAGGCGGAGATCACCCGGGTGAGAACGAGCAAGGCGTATGACGGAACGAATCTTGTGACAATGAAGGTTCCGACTGCGTTCGAGGACAGCGCAAGGTTCTTCATCAAGGCATAAGGAGGGATGGACATGCTGGATATTCAGGAGAAATTAAAGGAAATCGGCCCCTATGTGCCGGAGGAGGACGATGACCTTCTGGTCTGCCGCTGCGAGGAAGTGACGAAGGGTGAGATCAGAAAGGCTGTTCACGGCGGGATCACGACGATTGAGGAACTTCGGCGCTTCCTGCGCTGCGGCATGGGTCTCTGCCAGGGACAGACCTGCGGAACACTGACGAGACGCCTCGTGGCGCGTGAGCTTCATGTCCCGCAGAGTGAAATTGATGTGGCGACCTCGAGATCGCCGATGCGGCCTCTCGCGATGGAGACAGCAGGCAATGATCTCGGAAATGAAGAGAAACAGTGAGAGGGAGGACGGACGAATGAGCAAGACAGCAGATGTAATCATTATCGGCGGCGGCATCGTCGGCTGTGCCTCCGCATATTATCTGGCAAAGCGCGGCATCACGAACGTCATTGTTCTTGAGGCGTCACGCTCGATCGGACACGGCGCGTCCAGCAGAAACGGCGGCGGTGTTCGCCAGTCGGGCCGCGACGTCCGCGAGCTTCCGGTCGCGATGTGCGCCGTTGAGAAGTTCTGGCCGCATTTAAGCGAGGAGCTCGGTGTCGACACGGAGTACACACAGGAAGGAAATATCAGAATGGGTAAGACGGAGGCGCATCTGAAGAAGCTCCGCACACTCACCCAGAACTGCAAGAACATGGGCCTTGGCGTCGAGATGATCGATAAGGAGACCGTCCATGAGATCAACCCGTACCTCTCTGATCAGGTCATTGGCGCAAGTTTCTGCCCGACGGATGGTCATGCGAACCCGCTGACGACGACACTCGGCTATTACATGCGTGCGCTCGACATGGGCGTGAAATTCTACACAGGCGCAAAGGTTGCGGGACTTAAGAAATACCGCGGCAGAGTCCGCGAGGTCATTCTGGAGGACGGCACTGTCATGGAGGCGGACAACGTCATCATGGCAGCGGGATATGCAAGCCGGAAGTTAATCAACACGGTCGGCCTCGATATTCCGATGCACGACGAGATTGACTGCTGCCTCGTGACAGAGATGGAGCCGGTTATGTTCCCGCAGATGCTCGGCTGCGCGGACGCCGACTTCTACGGCCATCAGACGCACCACGGCTCCTTCGTGTTCGGCGCGGTTGCCGGCCCGGAGGCGCTGATGGACGAGGATACCGACACCGTCAATTTCGCCCATGCCGCGACGCTCGGCGCAAGCTGCCGCGCGATCGAAGGCTATGTCCCGTCTCTGAAAAATGCAAAGATCGTCCGCAGCTGGACCGGCTGGTGCGACTGCACGTCCGACGGTGTCTGCGTCCTCGGACGTCCGGAGGAGACGCCGGGACTCATTCTCGCGACAGGCTTCAACGGTCACGGCTTCGGCACAGCGCCGGCAGTCGGCTATATGCTGGCGCAGATCACGGTGGGGGAGCAGCCGCTTGTCGATCTTTCGCCGCTCCGCTTCGAGAGATTCTACCAGATCTGAGATTGTAATGGAAAAGGCTGACGACTTTCGTAAAAAAGCCGTCGGCCTTTTTTTGCGCTTTCGGAGCCGGCGCTGACCGTGTCGGATTATTTCTTACCCGGCTGTATGATGACGCGTCCCGCTCTTGCCGGATATGCCCCTTTCTGTATAATGAGAAGAGATGCTCATTTGCAGGAGGAAAGGCGCGTTGAAGAAGAATACATACTTCCGCATCGGGGATCTGTCGAAGCTCTTTCATGTCGGAGTCGACTCGATCCGGTACTATGAGAAGGTCGGACTCTTGCACCCTGTCCGCAACCCGGAAAATGGCTACCGGCAGTATACGCTGGATGATATCCGCACAATGAACACGATCCGGGAACTTCTGGACCTCGGCTTTTCGACGGAGGAGATTCTGAAATTCGAGAAGGACAGGAACCTGAGTCACATGCAGGTGATGCTGGAGAAGGAAGCGGATGTGATCGATCAGAAGATCGCGGAGCTTGAGAAGACCAAAAATGAGATCCGCGGCAGGCTGCACGCCATTCGCCGGAATCTGGAGCTTGACTGCTCGGGCGAGGTCAGTGAGCTCGAGCTGCCGGAGAGGCAGTGTCTCATGATTCGGAACGCGGACATGCCGGACAACATGATTAACTACGAAGTCGCGAAATTTACGCAGACCATGAAGGAGAAGATCGCGACGATCGGGGCGTGCGACTGCTACACGCTGGATATCCATTCCTTCAACGATACGGGCGATGACTTTCGGACGAAGAACGTGTTTTTCTATTCGGATTATCTTCATTTTGAATGCAACTACACACTGCCGGCAGGTACCTACCTCAGCGTCTGTTACCGCGGCGGTTTCGAGAAATCAAAGATGCTTGTGCCGAAGATGCTGCGCTATGCCGAGAAGCACCACATGGTCGTCATGGGCGATCCGATGGAATTCTGCCACATCGACCGGTTCGAGACGAATGTGAAGGATGAATATCTGACCGAGCTGCAGCTGCCTGTCTATCAGGAGGATTCGCGGTATGGCAAGCCGTCGCAGCCGTGAGTTCCGCGCAAAAGGCGGGGCGAACACCGATTGCGGGTGAACTGCGCAGCGCATGGCCGGCCTGTGATGAGGGTATGTACATCAAGGCATCAGGGCGGTACAGGTGTGGTAGAATAGGCACAAGGAGGACATGCTTATGAAGGCGACGGTTTGCGTACTTGATGAAAATGGAAAGGCGAAGGCGCTCCTTGAGGTGAGCGATTCGTGGAAGTTTATCAAAGAAGATACAGATAACAGCTCATTTGTCATGATGGTGGACCCGGAGACGGTGACGCATCTCGATGTCGTGGACGCAGTGACGCCGGCGTGGAAGCTGGGCGATGCGGGGAGCAGCCGCGATGACCGGGACACGGAGGAGCCGCTCGTTGAGAAGGGGACGCGTCCGGAGGATATCCCTGCCGCTGCGGAGGCATATGAGGGATTCGCGGGTTATCACGTAAAAGCTGTGAGCGGTGTCGGCAAAAACGGGCCGTTCCGTTATCCGATCGTCAAGTTCCAGACCGACTTTTACGAGAATGACTGCCTGCTTGTCAGCGAGGAGGTCTGGCTTCCGGATATCCCGGCGGCAAAGAAGAAGCTCGATATGCTCGCGGAGGGGTATGTCGTCTCGGAATTCGGCGGCGATCCCGACGTCACGTGGCAGAATAGCTACTCACTCGATGTGCCGAGAAGGTGAGAAGCGCTGCCCGCGCGCTGACCATACATCAAGGGCGGCCGCGGATAACAGGCGGTCTCGCAGGCAGGAGCCGGGGATGTGCTCAGTGAAGCACAATTCCGATTCCTGCGGAGATCAGGATCATGAGGATAGGCGACGGAGACTTCTTCGTCGCTTTTTTGATGCCGAAATGGATCGCGATGAGCAGGAGGAAAATGAGAATTGCCTTCCTGTCCGGGTGAATTCCCTTCGCGATCGTCGTCACGCCGAGCAGTGAGCTAAGTCCCATTGTGAATGCCGTCGCGAGGATGAGCGATACGACGCATGGGCGCACGCCGGACAGGAATCCCTGCACGCCCGCATATTTCATGAGGTTCTTCAGCAACGATGCAATGATCAGTATGATGAAAAATGAAGGCAGCACGACGCCGGCCGTCGCGACGAGCGAGCCGAAGAAGCCACCCTGCGACGAGCCGATGAAGGTCGCCATGTTGATCGCGAGCGGTCCCGGCGTCGACTCGGACACAGCGATGAAATTCAGAAATGTCTTCTCGTCGAGCCAGCCGTTGCCGAGAACGGTCTCGCGGATGAGAGAGATCATGCCGTAGCCGCCGCCGAATGAGACGGCACCGATTTCGAGAAAACTGAGGAAGAGTTTCAGATAGATCATGCGATGTCCTTTCTTTTTCTCCGCTTCGCCCGCTCAATCATGCAGACCGCAAGTCCTGCCGCGCCGCAGACGAGGATGCACGCGATCGACGAGAAATTCACGGCGAGCAGCGAGCAGGCGACCATGGCGGTGATCACAACTGCCAGAATCACGACGCTTAGTGTCTGTCTCGCGAGCTGCCGCAGCATGCGTAGGCCGGCCGAAAGAATCAGGTAGACGACGCATACCTGGATGCCGTCAAATGCGTACTGCACATACTTGAGCGCAAGAAACTGGTCAAAGAACAGCGAGATCATAAAGATTGTGACAAATGAAGGCAGGCACACGGCGAAGGTCGAGACAGCCGCCCCCGGAACGCCCGCGATCCGATACCCGATGTAAGTCGCGGAATTGACAGCCACAGGTCCCGGCGTTGACTCGGCGACGGCGACCATGTCGAGGAATTCGTCGCTTGTGAGCCACTGCTTCTTCTGAACAAATTCGGCAGTCAGAAGTGCGATCATTGCGTAGCCGCCGCCGAATGTGAAGGCGCCGATCTTAAGGAATGTGAAAAATAAGGTTCGGAGAGATTTCATGATTAGCTCCACACATGTGCAACAGGAACAGTACATTCCTACTATAGCACAGTTCATGAACCGTGCGGTAAGGGAAGTAAATCGCTAGGTTAACAGTAGTTAAATGATAAAAAAATCTGGTTTTGCTATGATGGCAGAATCATAAAAAATCCCATTGACTTGTGTGGTTAAACGGTTAATATGATAGTATCTGTTTTGCTAAACGAAAGGAGAAAGCAGGGCTATGACGACAATCAAGGAGATCGCGAAGGCCTGCGGCGTATCGGTCGCTACTGTTTCCTATATTCTGAACGGGAAGGGAAAGGCGAGCGCAAAGACGACGGAGCTTGTCCTGAAGACAGCTAAGGAAATGCACTACACGCCGAACGCAGCGGCGCGGCAGCTGAAAACGAAGAAGACGAAAAATATCGGCGTCATCGTCGAGGATATGACAATTTTCAGTATTCCGGATGTCGTCGACGGAATCACGGACTATTGCGAGCGCATGGATTATCAGATTCTTCTCATTAATTTGCGGCTCTTCAAGAAGTACAATGACACCTATTATTATGAGGACTGGTATTATGACAAGCTTCGTGAAAATATCCGGAAACTTCTCAATATGCAGGTCGCCGGCATAATTTATGTTGCAGCCCATGAGCGCATTCTGAAATGCCTCCCGGAGGACATCCCGGTGCCAACCGTCATGGCCTACGGTTACACGCAGAACAAAAAGATTCCGTCCATCGTCGTTGATGATGTGAGCGGCGCATTTTCCATGATGGAAAATCTGATTCAGCACGGCCACACGCGGATTGGTGTGATTACGGGTAAACCGGATTCGCTTCACGCACAGGCAAGACTCATGGGAATTCAGAAAGCTCTGTATCAGTACCACGTTCCGTTTCTGTCGCAGTTTGTTGTGAATGGAGACTGGGAGAGAGAGTCCGGATATAAACATACGGATGAGCTTCTTCGGGAGAATGTGACGGCGATCTTCTGCATGAACGATCTTATGGCAGGCGGCGTCTACGACCGGCTTGACGAGCTCCATATGAAAGCGGGGACGGACATCTCAGTGGCAGGCTACGATGACCGACAGCTGTCTTCATACTACAAGCCGCCGCTTACAACCGTGCGTCTGCCGCTCCATGATATCGGCTACAAGGCAAGTGAAGTTGTGCTTGGCATGCTGAATGGAGAGATTGAGCTGGGAAATGAGCCTCTGGTTTGCTCTGTGCCGTGCAACCTGATCGAGCGTGAGTCTGTTGCGGACATTCGCAGGGATACTTCAGAAAATGAAGAACCGAACGGGCCTGCTGGAAATAAATGAGTTGTCTGTCCGTGAGCATGAAAAAGATTAGCAGCGTGCAGTTTGCGCGATTTGTGAAAAATGCACAAAGCTAACCGTTTAAATTTGTTGGTTGATCGTTTAAAAACGGGTTGAAATTAGAGCAAATCGGATATAATATTAATACCGTCAAAAGAAGTTAAACGATTCAAAAAACAGACGGGCCAAATGGATCGGATAACTGTCAAATAAACGTTTCACCAAAAGGCCATGGCAAGCATCTGTACGAACGATACAGACGGATGTGAAAACTGTTTAGGAAAGCACAAAGAGACGGACCCAGAGGAAAGAGAGGAATATTATGAGGAAAAAACTGGTAGCCCTGCTGATGTCAGCAGCGATGGCGATCGGCATGTTGTCCGGCTGCGGATCATCATCCAAAAGCAGTACAGGATCAGTTGTCTCCGGCAATGATGCCGGCGGACAGACGACTATGAGCGTTGATGGCGACTATACAACATTGACAGTGTGGACATTCATTGAGCTTCATCAGGAGTTCTACACGGCGATGGCGGAGAAGTGGAACAAAGAACATCCGGATGAGAAGGTAAAACTTGTTCTGTCCAACATGCAGTATGACGATATGCACAATAAGCTGTCTCTGGCACTTGAATCGGGCAAAGGAGCGCCGGATATCGCGGATATTGAGCTTGGCAAGTTCCCGTCCTTCACATCGGACAAGGACATCAAGCTTCGTGATCTGACAGATGTTATCGAGCCGTACAAGGACAATATCGTTCAGTCGAGACTGGATATCTATTCCAAGAACGGCAAGTATTACGGACTTCCGACACATGTCGGTACAACAGTTGCCTTCTATAATACAGAACTTCTTCAGAAGGCCGGGATCGATTACACGACGATCAAGACTTGGGACGACTTCAAGGAGGCCGGCATCAAATATCACAACGCAACCGGCAAGGAATTCGCGACTGCCGAAACAACGGCGATGTGGATGGTCAACCTGATGCTTGCACAGAAGGGCGGCGATTATATTGACGCGGACGGGAAAGTCGATGTAAACAATGACAAAGTTGCAGAGGTTCTCAAGTATATCAAGGATATGCAGGACGCAGGCGCTCTCGGAGTTGTTCCTGGCGGCCAGCCAGATAATGAGGAAGCGTACCCGTATTATAACGATGGCACCTATGCGGTTCAGATCATGCCGTTCTGGCAGACATCCCGCTTCACGTCCTATATGACAGACCTGAAGGGAAAGGTGGCAATCGCTCCGGTTCCGAAGTTCGGCGACAATGACGCGACCTGGACAATCGGTGGCGGTGGTACAGGAACGGCCGTGATTGCAAGCAGCCCGCACGCAGATCTCGCAGCCAAGGTCATGGCGTTTATCAAGCTGTCTCCGGAAGCAAATGAGGAGGTATGGAATGTCCTCGGTTTTGATCCGGTCAATACATCTGTTTGGACTGATACGAGTCTGACACAGAATCCGGATAACAAGTTCGTCCAGTTCTTTAACACGAAGCCGTTTGACGCACTCCTTCAGATGCAGGACAGCATCGGATCTCTGAAGAGCCTTTCTGAATCCGCAGCTCCTTCGATCAACAATATCTTCTGCACACAAGTTCTTACGAACATCTTTGAGAACGGCGCGGACATCCAGTCGGAACTCGATGACGCGCAGCAGCAGCTTGAAAACGAACTTGACAGTTGATATACGTCCGTGAAATCGGACAGGAAATGCTTTTCGTACCATGAGCGCGCTCCGCGATTGGCGGTGCGCGCTCAATGTGTCTCATGGAGAGAAAGAAATGATCAAGAAAGTATTTTATTCCAAAAAGGCAGCGCCGTATGTGTTCATACTCCCGTTCGTGCTGACGATTGCCCTGTTCTGGATTGGTCCCATTGTTAACGGAGTGCTGCTCAGTTTCCAGAACGTCCTTCAGGATGAATGGACGGGACTTCATAATTACAAGCGCCTGTTCACTGATGCTATTTTCTACAAGGCCGTTCTGAACAGCGTTAAGTACATGATCGGCACACTGGTTCTGCTGATTCCGTTTCCGCTTCTTTTTGCGACACTCCTTAATTCAAAACTGATGAAGCACCCAAACGTCTATAAATCAATTTATTTTATCCCGGCGCTGACATCAGTTGTTGTCGCAGGCACAGTCTTCCGCCTTATGTTCGGTGAATCGGATCAGGCGCTGATGAATCAGGTCATTGGCCTTTTCGGACATGCACCGATCAGATGGCTTCGGCGCGGAGATACAGCGTATTTCGCACTTCTCCTCCTGTGCTGCTGGAGATGGACAGGTGTTAATATTATGTATTTCCTGGCCGGCATACAGGCAATTCCGACTGACCTCTATGAAGCGGCCGAGATCGACGGTGCGAGCAAGTGGCAGCAGTTCAAATCCATTACGGTCCCGCTCGTCAAGCCGACAACGGTATATGTCTTAACGATCAGTATCTATGCAGGTCTGTCCATGTTCCTTGAGAGCTTCATGCTGTGGAAGGGCAACAATTCACCGAACAATATCGGACTCACGATCGTTGGCTATCTGTACCGACAGGGCATTGAGAAGCGGAATATGGGCTACGCGTGTGCGGTCGGTATTGTCCTTCTGGTCATGGTCATGATTGTCAACCTGGTTCAGTTGAAGCTGACCGGAACTTTCGATAAGGAGGATGAGTGATATGGCACGTACCGCTGCTGTAAAGGCCGGAAGCAAGACAAAACATACTATCGGTGGGACGATCGGACTTATTGTTCTCTTTACGATCCTCGCAATCCTGATCATTATTCCAATTTATGCGCTCTTCATTGCCAGCTTTAAGCCGGGCGAACAGCTCCTTCAGTACGGACTGAATCTCACACTGAATTTCAAGGAGTGGAGCCTTTCCAACTACAAGCTGCTGTTCTTCGGTCATCATGATTACTGGATCTGGTTTCGGAACAGCATGATTCTGACGATCATCACGGTCATCGCAACTCTGCTTGTCAGTGCATTTGTCGCATATGGCTTCGCGGCATATGATTTTAAGTTCAAGAATGTGTTGTTCGTACTGGTTCTCGCGATTATGTCTGTTCCATTCGAAGTCATTATGCTTCCTCTCTACAAGCAGATGACAGACTGGGGCATGATGGATAATTACGCGGCGATTATCCTTCCGTTCATGGCGCATGCGTCGACGATTTTCTTCTTCCGTCAGTATCTGCTTGGTATGCCGAAGTCACTGATCGAAGCGGGACGGATCGATGGCGCGACGGAATATGGCATTTTCTTCAAGCTGATAGTACCGATCATGAAGCCGGCTTTTGCGGCTATGGCTATTCTGAACGGTATGAATGCGTGGAACAATTACATGTGGCCGCTGCTTGTCATCCGCTCTTCTGATAAATACACGCTGACACTTGGTCTCAACACACTGATCAATCCGTACGGCGACAATTACAGCCTGCTGATTTCCGGCGCGTTCTTCTCGATCATCCCGATTCTCATTTTGTATGTTGCGTTCCAGAAGTATTTCATTGAAGGCATGACGGCGGGAGCGGTGAAGGAGTAAAACGATGGATGAACGTATCTTTATCGCGCAGCGGGCGGATCCGTTCGTGATACGCGCGGAAGATGGAACCTATTATTTTACAGCCTCCGTCCCTGCCTATGACGGAATTATCCTGCGAACTGCAGGGACTCTGGATGGCCTTCGGACGGCGCCTGAGAAGGAGATCTGGCATAAGCACAAGAGCGGCCCGATGAGTGTCCACATCTGGGCGCCTGAGCTGCACAGGACGTTTGGCAAATGGCATATATACTTTGCCGGCGGCGATATGGATGATATCTGGAGAATCCGGCCGTATGTACTGGAGTGCACAGGGGATGATCCGATGAATGACCCGTGGATTGAACTTGGCCAGATGCAGGCAGCCGATGGAGATGAGTTTTCTTTCACTCAGTTTTCGCTTGATGCCACTGTGTTCCGCCATAGAGGAGAATGGTATTATGTCTGGGCGGAGAAGGTCGGCAGCGGAAAGCAGATTTCAAATCTCTACATAGCGGGGATGGAATCGGCCAATCATCTGAAGACTGTGCAGGAACTGATCACGACGCCGGATTACGAGTGGGAGCGCCACGGCTTCTGGGTAAATGAGGGGCCTGCAGTCATTAAGCATGCAGGAAAGATTTATCTGACGTATTCAGCGAGTGATACAGGGCCGGCATATTGCATGGGTATGCTGACGGCATCGGAGGACAGCGATCTGCTCGATCCGGCCAGCTGGAGGAAGTCGGGAAAACCAGTCCTTGCCTCAGATGAAGAGCTTGGAATTTACGGGCCGGGCCACAATTCATTTACAGTAGATGAGAACGGAAATCCGATTATGGTATTTCACGCGCGGACAGAGAAGGAGATTACTGGAGACCCGCTGTATAATCCGAACCGGCACGCGATGCTTATGCCGGTGACATGGGACGGGAATGGAGCACCGGTGTTCCGGTTCCGGTAATACAGAGACGTGCAGGGCGTCCTGACTTACATTTTGCAGAATATGAACACACAGATTTGATACAATAAGGAGACTGGATATGGAAACTAAAAGAGGAAGCCTGAAGATGGTTCTCGATAAGGACTACCGTGTTGCGAACGTAGACGAGAGAATTTTCGGGTCGTTTATCGAGCACCTTGGAAGAGCTGTGTACGACGGCATTTATCAGCCGGGTCATCCGCTCTCCGATGAGATGGGATTTCGAAAGGACGTGATTGACCTGGTCAGGGAGTTGAAGGTCCCGATCGTTCGGTATCCGGGCGGCAATTTCGTCTCGAATTTCTTCTGGGAGGATTCAGTCGGCCCGAAGGACAAGCGGCCGGAGCGTCTGGAGCTTGCCTGGAAGAGCACGGAGTCAAACCAAGTCGGCATCAATGAGTTCAGCAAATGGGCGAAGAAGGCGGACTCGAGCGTGATGATGGCTGTGAACCTCGGAACGCGCGGTATCGCAGATGCGTGCAACCTTCTTGAGTACTGCAACCATCCGTCAGGTACGAAGTACTCCGATCTTCGGATTGCGCATGGCGACAAGGACCCGTATAATATCAAGGTCTGGTGCCTCGGAAATGAGATGGACGGCCCGTGGCAGCTCGGCGGCAAGACGATGGAAGAGTACGGAAGACTCGCGGAAGAGACTGCGAAGGCGATGAAGCTGATTGATCCGTCAATCGAGCTTGTCTCCTGCGGAAGCTCTTCGATCGAGATGCCGACATTCCCGCAGTGGGAGGCGACGACGCTCGAGAGAACGTATGACTACGTTGACTATGTATCGCTTCATTCGTACTACGGCAACCGCAGCGGCGACACGACCGATTATCTTGCCGGCTCAGACGATATGGACCGCTTTATCCGCACAGTCATAGCGACCTGCGATTTCGTGAAGGCAAAGAAGCGCGGAAAGAAGGACATCAACCTCAGTTTTGATGAGTGGAACGTCTGGTTCCACAGCAACGCGTCTGACGATGATATCACAAAGAACCATCCGTGGCAGCATCACCCGAGACTCCTTGAGGACGTCTATAACTTCGAGGATGCGCTGATGGTCGGCCTTCTTATGATTACGCTCCTGAAGCATGCGGATCGCGTGAAGATCGCCTGCCTCGCACAGCTGGTCAATGTCATTGCGCCGATTATGACCGATCCGGATGGCGGCGCCGCGTGGAAGCAGACTATTTTCTATCCGTTCATGCATGCGTCGACCTTTGGCCGCGGCGTTGTTCTGCAGCCGTCCGCTCATGTGACAGAGCACGTGACGAGCTGCCATGACGAGGTCACTGACGTCGTCTATGTTCCGGTTTATAATGAGGAAAATGACGAGCTGACACTCTTTGCGGTGAACCGTACGCTCGACAAGGATGTTGACATTCATGTCGATGTCCGGAGCTTCGGCGACATGAAGCTCCTTGAGCACATCGTCCTTGAAAATGACGATCTGAAAGCTGTGAACAGTTCCGAGAAAGAGAATGTGAAGCCTTCTCTCTCAAAGGACACGAAGGTTGAAGACGGAACCCTCACAGGAGTTCTCCACAGGGCATCCTGGAATGTGATCCGGCTCGGAAAGAGATGAAACGCCTGTGCTCTGCCTTGCAGAACACCATCCGATATTATGTATTACAGACGCGCCGCGGGATACCCCGGCGCGCCAATTTATATGAGGAGAACAGGATGAAAAAACTGAGAGCACCAGAATTGAAACAGGTTCATATCCTCGACGGCTTCTGGTCGGAACGGGTTCGCCTTGTGCACAATGTGATCATTCCGTATCAGTGGAAATGCATGAATGATCAGATCCCGGACGCGGAGCCGTCCCACTGCCTGGATAATTTCCGAATCGCAGCGGGAGACAAGAAGGGCGAATTCTACGGCGCTGTTTTTCAGGACACGGATATTGCCAAATGGCTTGAGGCCGTGGGGGACACACTGGCAGTTACGGACGATCCGGAGCTTGAGACGCGCGCCGATGCGGCGATTGATCTCATTTGCCGGGCACAAGAGAAGGATGGATATCTTGATACATATTTCATCGTCAAGGAGCCGGCAAAGCGATGGACAAATCTGTGCGAGGGCCACGAGCTCTACACGGCGGGCCACATGATGGAGGCAGCCGTCTCATACTATCAGGGCACGGGAAAGAGAAAGCTCCTTGATGCGGCGGCTCGTCTGGCTGACCTTCTGTGTGAGACGTTTGGTCCGGAGAAAGGAAAAATACATGGTTATCCGGGACATCCTGAGGTTGAGATCGGTCTGATCCGCCTCGCAGACGCAACGGGAGAGAAGAAATACCGGGAACTCGCAAAATATTTTGTGGACACGCGGGGAACTGGTGAGAACTGGTTTCTTCAGGAAATGAAGCGCCCGGGGTTTCGCCATATTTTTCCTGAATTTGATCCTTATGATCCGGCGTACGCTCAGTCTGACCGGCCGGTGCGGGAGCAGACACATGCGGAGGGACATGCAGTCCGCGCGATGTATCTCTACAGCGCGATGGCAGATCTTGCAGAGGCGTATCACGATGAGCAGCTTCTTGATGCTTGCCGGAAGATATGGGACGATACGACACGCCGGCAGATGTATGTGACGGGAAGCATCGGCTCGTCAGGTCTGCTTGAGAGGTTCACGACAGATTATGACCTTCCGAATGACTGTAATTACTCGGAGACATGCGCATCTGTCGGTCTCATGATGTTCGGAATCCGGATGGCGCGGATCACGAGAGAGGCCAGATACGCAGACATCGTTGAGAGAGCGCTCTATAATACGGTTCTCGCTGGTGTTGCTCTTGACGGAAAGAGCTTCTTCTATGTGAATCCGCTTGAGGTCTGGCCGGATGCGTGCCTTCCGCGTACGTCGCGGGAGCATGTGAAGCCAGTGCGCCAGAAATGGTTCGGCGTTGCATGCTGCCCGCCGAATATCGCGCGAACACTTGCGTCGCTCGGCCAGTATGCTGTGATGCTGGATGACGCCTCCGTCTATGTAAATCTCTTTATCGGCGGAAGCATGGAGGTAAACCTTGGCGGGAGGCGCGTGCTCATTACGTCGGAGTCACATTTTCCGTACGAAGGGCAGTATCGGATTTCGTTTGCAGGCGTGCCGGAAGGAGGCCTGACGCTCTATCTGAGAATCCCGGACTATGCGGAGAATGTGCAGATCATGGCTGGAGATGAAGTGATGAAATACGGCGACCGGGAGGGACGTTTTTGTGATTCCAGGAGCAGGCAGGAGAATCACACAGGGAAAGCTGCGTTCCGTGGCGTGAAGCGCGTGCGGGAGGGATACGCGGAGATCCGCATTCCGTCTGATGTGACTGTGGAAATGACCTGCTCTCTTCCGGTTCGGATTCTCCGCGCGAACCCGAATGTCCGGGCTGACTGCGGAAAGGTCTGTCTGCAGAGAGGACCTCTTGTATACTGCCTTGAGGAAATCGATCACGGAAAGAACCTGTCGGAAATTTACCTCGATACGGGAAAGCCGGTGCGGGCCGTGAAGTCAGATTTATTTGGAGGCTGCGTTATTATTGAGGCATACGGCAGACGCATTCTGGAAGATGCCTGGTCCGACGGCGCGCTGTATGCGGAGCGAAAACCGGAATTTGCCGACGTACCCATCCGCGCCATCCCGTATTTCTGCTGGAACAACCGCGGAGAGGGCGAGATGACTGTGTGGATGAAGGAATACCTGCGCTGAGAGAGGCTCGTCTGCTTGGGCGGCTCAATTTTGCATTGCAACGTTCAGACAGGAACGATATACTATAAGCGTAAGAAGCATATACAAGGAGCGAGCCTGGCAGAAGAACGGCTGCTTCCACAGAGAAAAGGACGCAGGAGGACGACAGCAATGCCGGAGGGCCATTCATTTTCAGAACATGTGCTGCACGACAGAGACATCCGGGGTCCGCTCTTTGATTTCCTTGAGGAGACCTATGGACGGATTCGGATCATCGAGGAGAAAATGAGTGGCCGCGCGAGGGCGGACGCCGTGATGGTCATGCCGGACCGGATCTGCGGGATCGAGATCAAGAGCGACGCGGATACATATGCGAGGCTCGCGGGACAGGTGAAGAATTACGATCTGTACTACGATATGAATTTTGTGGTGGTCGGGACAAGACACGCGATGCACATCGAGGAGCATGTGCCGCCTTACTGGGGAATTATCACGGTCGAGGCAGTGGAAGAAGCAAACCTCGACTTTTACATTCTCCGTCACCCGGATATAAATCCGAACATGGAGCCGGAGAAGAAGATCAGTATTCTCTGGAGACCGGAACTTGCGCACATCCAGGTGCTCGATGAGATGCCGGCTTATAAGTATCTCAGCAAGGCGGACGTCGCGAAGAAGATCCTGGAGCGCGTGCCGGAGGAGACACTGCGGCGGCAGATTTCCGGGGAACTCTTCGAACGCGATTATTTGACGATCGGGGATGAGATCCTGGCTTACCGGAAGGCCGCACATCCCGGGAAACGTGTGCGGCGCCGCAGGAAGCGTTACCGCGTGACGTGAAAGAGATAGACAGAGAGATATCAGCCCTGATGCGGCGCCGCAGGAAACGTTACCGCGTGACGTGAAAGGAGACAAACACACATGAAATTTTCGGATATGCCCTACACAAGGGTCGACTTTGAGCAGCTGAAGGCAGAGTTTGCGGAGATGGGGCGTGCATTTGACGCGGCGAAGTCCGGCGAGGAGCAGTTTGAGCTGCACAAAAACTATTACAAGCTCACGGATCATGTTATGACGGAGATGACGATCGCTGAGATCCGCCACGATATTGACATGACGGATGAGTTCTACGCGGCAGAGCAGAAGTTCTACGATGAAAACGCGCCGGTGTTCCGAAACCTTGTCGTCGCATGGCAGCGGAAGCTCTACGAGTCAGAATTCCGCCCGTACCTTGAAATGCGGATCGGGAAGGTTGCATTTAAGAATATCGAACTTGCGATGAAGTCGGTCGACGAGAAGTTGATCCCGCTGATGCAGGAAGAAAACCGCCTGCAGGACGACTACAACAAGATTCTCGCAACAGCAAAGCTTGACTGGAACGGTGAGATGTTGAACCTCTCGCTTCTTTCTCCGTACCTCAACAACAGGAGCCGCGACGTGCGGAAGACGGCGTGGGAGCTGTACAGCGGATTTTTCGCGGAGCATGCGGAGGAACTCGACGATATCTACGATAAGCTCGTAAAAAACAGGACAAGGCAGGGCGAGCTCATGGGATATGAGAATTATCTGCCGCTCGGCTACGCGCGCATGATGCGGAACTGCTACGGCCGCTCCGACATTCAGGAGTTCCGCAGGCAGGTGAAGAGGGACTGGGTGCCGCTCTGCCAGGAGCTGAATGAAATGCGCAGACAGAGGCTGTTCCTTCCGCACCTCACCTACATCGACGAGGGTGTGTATCTCCCGGACGGAAATCCGAACCCGGTCGGAACGCCGGAGCAGATCCTCGCGGCTGGCCGGAACATGTACAATGAACTCTCGCCGGAGACGGCGAAGTTCATGAATTTTATGTGCGACAACGAGCTCTTTGATGTGCTCGGCCGCAAGACGAAGAAGGTCGGCGGCTACATGACCTATCTGCCCGATTACAAGGCGCCGTTCATTTTCGCGAACTTCAACGGGACAGCGGACGACGCCGATCCGCGAGCACGCGGACATCACGATGGAGACGGCCGAGACGCACTCGATGTCGATGGAGTTCTTCACGGAGCCGTGGATGAACCTGCTGTTCGGGAAGCGGGCGAAGGACTATGTCTACATGCATCTCCTGTCATCGATTCTCTTTATTCCGTACGGGACGATGGTCGATGAATTCCAGGACATCGCATACGCAAACCCGTCGCTCTCTCCGAAGGAGAGAAATGAAGTGTGGCGTGACCTCGAGAAACAGTACAAGCCGCATCTTGATTATGCCGGCAATGCGCTCTATGAGGGCGGCGCGTTCTGGCAGAACAAGCATCATATCTACGACTGCCCGCTGTATTACATTGACTACTGTATCGCGGGTACAAATGCGTTGCAGTACAAGGTATGGATGGACAAGGATTACCGCGGAGCGTGGAACTCTTACCTGAAGCTGTGCCGCCTCTCCGCGTCGGATTTCTTCGACGGCCTGATGAAAGCTGCCGGACTCAACAACCCGTTCGAGGACGGCTGCCTGAAATATACAGCAAGTAAGCTGAGAGAGCTGATCTGAAGGTGCGCTGTTCCCGACCGGTGACGAATGGATCGGATGCTGCCCGAATTTGATTGGTTTTATATGGCTAATTCTGTAGCACGCTACATATTGCACAAATACAGTTTACAAATCTATAGCATGCTACAAAATATGACGAAAAGGCGTCTGTCTTATTGACAGGCGCCTTTCTCTGCGCTAATCTGTAGCACGCTACACATCCTGGAATCGGATAGAAAGGCTGCTATGGAAGATTACGAGATCCCCTCTCTGCTGAAGAAAATTCACGACCGCATGAAGGCAAACTTCGATGCCGAGCTGAAATCGCTCGGGATGACCTTCAGTCAGATGCGCACCATATATGTGCTCGAGAAGAGCGGCGGACAGCTGACGCAGAAGAAGATCGCCGAGCTGATGGACGTCTCTCACCCGACGGTTGTCGGAATTGTGAGCCGCATGGAGAAGGCCGGTTATGTTGTCTGCGAGAAGGACCCGGACGACCACCGGAACAAAATTGTCACGCTGACAGAGCTTGCTCTGGACAAAAACCGCGAGGGCAGGGAGAATCACCGCCGGGCGGACGCAAGGCTCGTCGCCGGACTCAGCGACGCCGAGAAGGAGACTCTGCTCAGTCTTTTGAACCGCGTGTACGAAAATCTGGAAAACCGCGGCGATGAATCCGGATGTGCGAAGGCAGATTCCTGAAGGCGGGAATACTTCCGGATGGAACCAGCAAAGATGCAATAAAATGAATGAAAGGAAAGACAGAAATGAAGACAATCAAAACACTTCTCAGAAGTCTCCGCGAGTATAAGCGGGTGACGATTCTGACCCCGATCTACGTCGCGGGTGAAGTTGTTCTCGAGTGTATCCTTCCGCTGCTCATGGCCCATCTCATCGACAAGATGACGGGAAATTCCATGACACCGATTCTGGAGACAGGACTTGCGCTTCTCATCATGGCCATGTTCTCCCTGCTCTTCGGAACGCTGAGTGCAAGGGCGGCAGCAACGGCGAGTACCGGCTTTGCGAAGAACCTGCGGCAGGATCTCTTCTTCCACATCCAGGACTTTTCATTTGCCGATGTCGATAAATTCTCGACATCATCCCTGATTACACGAATCACGACGGATGTCACAAACGTACAGAATGCTTTTCAGATGCTGATCCGCGTCGCTGTCCGCACGCCGCTCATGATTATCTTCTCGATAGTCATGAGCTTTGCGATCAACGTCCGGATGGCCCTCATTTTTGTGGCCCTGATCCCGGTGGTCGGCATTGCGCTCGGCATTATCAACGGGCTCGCGGGACCGATTTTCCGTCGGATCTTCAAGACATACGATGCGATGAACGAGTCTGTGCAGGAAAATGTCGGCGCGATCCGCGTCGTCAAATCCTTCGTCCGCGAGGATTACGAGAAGGAAAAATTCGGGAAGACATCTGATAAGGTCTTCAGGGACTTCCGTCACGCGGAGCGCCTGATCGCGCTCAACAACCCGGTCATGATGTTCGGTATTTTTCTTGCGATGCTGCTTGTCAGCTATTTCGGCGCAAAGATGATCATCGTATCAGGCGGA
>ONSX01000012.1 GCA_900320615.1 uncultured Eubacteriales bacterium | reverse complement strand
CTATTGCTTTTTTCATATTTCCTCCTTTGAACCTCTGACACTTGTCAAGTTGCACCAAAGTGCAACTGGTGTAACCATGATTATACACAATCTGCACATTGAAAACAAGAACATTGTATCTGTATCTGTGCATTGCGTTTTCTGTTCCTGCCTTCTGTCAGGGCACCGCGCACAGCCGTTGATTTTCACACAATAATGAAGGCATCTGCCTCAGAGTATGATACAATAAGTCGGATTAATCCGGCACGGGGACAGCTGCGGACTCTTTTTCGCGGTGTCTTCTGCGGAAATTCCGGTTCATCGGAGGATACCTGTTATGGATAAAATTATTGTCATCGGAATCGCCGGAGGCACCGGCAGCGGAAAGACAACGATCACAAGGCAGCTCGTCCGTCATTTCGGACAGAATGTGAGCGTCATTTATCACGACAATTACTACAAGGCTCATCACGATCTCTCCTATGAGGAGCGCTCGAAGCTGAACTACGATCATCCGGACGCCTATGACACGGATCTTATGGTTCACGACCTGAAGGAGCTGAAAATGGGCCGCTCCGTCGAGTGTCCCGTCTATGACTTCACGATTCACGACCGCTCGAGCAGCACACTGACAATCCGCCCGTCGCGCGTGATTATCGTCGAGGGGATTCTCATTTTCGCGTCGGAGGAACTGAGAAAATTGATGGATATCCGGATCTTCGTCGACACAGACGCCGATGTCCGGATTCTCCGGAGAATCCGCCGCGACGTCAGAGAGAGAGGCAGGTCACTCGAGAGCGTCATCAATCAGTACCTCGACACAGTCAAGCCAATGCACGAGGCATTTGTTGAGCCGTCCAAGCGCTACGCGGACATCATCATCCCGGAAGGCGGGCAGAACCAGGTGGCCGTCGACATGGTGATCGGGCGGGTACAGGCACATCTGGATCAGTGAGCAAGGAAAATGGCAAAGTTATATTTCAAGTATGGCGCGATGGGTTCCTCAAAGTCGGCCCAGGCGCTCATCACAAAATTCAATTATGAAGAGAGGGACATGACGGTCTGGCTCATCAAGCCCGCTACCGATACGCGCGACGGACAAGACATCATTCGGAGCCGGATCGGACTCAGCGCAAAAGCCGAGGCAATCACGCCTGACGAGGACATTATCGCGGCGTGGCACCGCGCGGGAAGGCACGACGTCATCATAGCCGATGAGAGCCAGTTCTTCACGCCTGCCCAGATTGACGGGCTGCGGACGCTCGTCGACGAGGAGGATATACCGGTTCTGTGCTTCGGACTCAGGACCGATTTTCAGACGCATTTCTTCCCCGGCTCGAGGAGGCTCATGGAACTTGCCGACTCGATCGCCGAGATCAAGACGATCTGCGCGTGCGGGAGCAAGGCGACCGTGAACGCGCGGATCGACGCAAACGGGCGGATCATCACGACCGGCGAGCAGGTCCTGCTCGGAGGCAACGACTCCTACATAGCTATGTGCCACCGGTGCTGGGCGCGGAAAATCCGTGCGCAGCAGGCCGGCGGCACAAAAGACAGCTGCTCATAATTACTCATACGTCTGCTTTCGCGCAGGAAGTTCTACTCCTTCACGCCGCCGGCCGTCACACCGCCGACGATGTAGCGCGAGAGAAACAGGTATACAATGATGACTGGGAAGATAGAGAACGCGATCATCGCGTACACCTGGCCCATGTCGAATTTCATGAAGTCCGCGCCACGGAGTTCTGCGAGCAGGATCGGGAGCGTCTTCTTCGCCTTGTCCTTCAGAATCAGGGCCGGAGTAAAGTAGTTATTCCAGCTGCTGACAAATGTAAACACCATCTGGACCGCAATCGCCGGCTTCATCAGCGGGAGCGCAATGATATTAAACGTCCGGAACTCACCGGCTCCGTCGATCCGCGCCGCCTCGAGAAGCGACGGAGACAGGACGGAATCCATATACTGCTTCATGTAGAAGAAAGTCACCGGTGCCGCAATCGTCGGAACAACCAGCGGCGCAAAGTTGTTCATCAGGTGCAGCTTCGTCATCCACTTGATAAAACCGAGGGCCGTAACCTGGGTCGGAATCATCATGACCGCGAGAATGAACGTATAAATCGCCTTTCTTCCCTTGAAGCGGTACGCGTGGATCGCGTAGGCCGTCATTGTCGAGAAGTACGTTGAGAGGACCGCACTCGATGCCGCAACGATGAAGCTGTTGATCATGCCGCGGATCGGGTCCTGCGCGCCGTGGAACAGCACATTATTCAAGTTCTTCAGAAGATGCGTGCTCGGAATAGCCGTGAAGCCCTTCGCCAGCTCCCCGTTTGATCTGGTCGCATTTATGAACAGAACATAGAACCAGAACAGGCAGAGAAATGAAAGCAGAATCAGAACAACATAGGCGATAACGCGCCGCGCCCTGACCGAAACCGCACGTCTTTTCTTTAAACTCATATCAGCCATATCAGTGCTCTCCCTTCTCAACCGCGTCCGCATTTGTCAGGCGGAAGACCAGAATACTCAGCACCGCCGTGATCAAAAACAGCAGGACGGACAGAGCGCCGGCCATGCCGTAGTTCTTGCTGTAGAGATGCTTGTTCAGATACATAATCAGTGTCATCGCGCACCGGTTCGGGTTGCCCGAGCCATTGGTCAGGATCTGCGGAACGTCGAACATCTGCAGGCCGCCGATCAGGGATGTGATCATGACATAGACGAGAATCGGCTTCAGAAGCGGAAGCGTAATCTTCCAGAAAATCTGAGTAGATGTCGCGCCGTCGACCTCAGCCGCCTCAAACAGGTTCGTATCAATGCCCATCATGCCCGCCATGAGAAGGATTGTCGTGTTGCCGAACCACATGAGGAAATTCATGAACGCGACCAGTCCCCGGACTGAGCCGACATGGCTCATAAACTTATACGGCTTTGAGAAGATGCCGAGCTGGATCAGAAGCGAATTGATCGGACCCTTGTTCGCAAACAGCGTGAAGAACAGCATGGAGAACGCGGCCGCCATGATCAGATTCGGCAGATAAATGACAGTCTTGAAGAACCGCTGCCCCCTGAGGCGGAGCGACGGGTCCGTGAACCACGCGCTGAGGAGCAGTGAGAAGAAAATCTGCGGCACGAAGCCGAGTATCCACATAATCATCGTGTTCTTCGTGTACGCCCACAGATCTCCGCTCACAAGAAGCTTCTTATAATTCGCCCAGCCGATGAAGTTCGGCCCCACCTGCCGGAGGCCCGACATATAGTTCTCAAAAAAGCTGTAGTAAAATGTCTGGACCAGCGGAATCAGCTGGAAGATGACAAATACCGCAAAGAATGGAATGAGGAAAATGTATCCCCATCTGTTGTGCCTGTTTACCCTGTGACTGCCGCGCACCG
Organism: uncultured Eubacteriales bacterium; assembly: GCA_900320615.1. Taxonomy (GTDB): domain Bacteria; phylum Bacillota; class Clostridia; order Lachnospirales; family Lachnospiraceae; genus Chordicoccus. The sequence continues at coordinate 25,744 of ONSX01000012.1, read as the reverse complement.
CAGCCGTTCCGCTGCCTTTCATACAGATCCCTCCCAAAATAACATAGCCGTGCCTGCCGCCTCCCGGAACCAGCGTATGTTCTGCGACTAAAAGAGCCTGCCCGACCTAGCGGGCAGGCTCCCATTTCCTGTGCGAGGCTGACTTGCCATTTCCTGCAGACAATCAGTCGACTTCGATTTCCGGATACTTCTCCTGCATCGCCTTCTTGAACGAAGAGAGCGCCGCGTCCTTCGAAGCGTTGCCGTCGAAGTAATCCTTCATGGCCTTCTGGATTTCCTCTGTGAAGCCCTGATCATAGATAGAAAGATTGCTCATATCGATGGTCTCGGCGCCTGCCGCGAGCTCCGCGTACGGATTCTGTCCGCCGAGGCATGCGATGTTTCCTTCGTCGCTCGATGCCAGTTCCTTGAGAACGGACTGACTGTTGACGCAGTCGCTGTCCTTGACTGCGATGTCCTTCAGGACATCCTTGTCGGTTGTCATTTCCAGAATGATGTTCTTGACGAGCGTCGGGTTATCTGTTCCTGTAGCTGCGCAGATCCATGTGCCGCCCCAGAAATAGCCCTGCGGGCCCTTGCAGAAGCCCCAGCCACCATCTTTGCCGACAGCGCCGTCTTCGTCATTGTGCATCGAGAAGTTGAAGAACCATGCCGGTCCGAAGTAGCAGAACTGCGGTGTCGCCGTGAAGAAGCCTTTGGACCAGTCGTCGCCCCAGAGCTCATTCGACGTCTCCTCGCCGGCGTCGACAAGCTTCTTGGAGTCATCAATCCATGCGTTGATGTTGTCATCAATCACGAGCTTGTTGTCAACGACGCACGGGCTCTTGACGTTGTTGGAGTATGTGCGGTATGTATCCATTGAGGAGCACATCTGATAACCGGCTGCCTTCACCTTCTCAGCTGTCGCATTGAAGCTGCTCCAGTCAGCAACTGCCTTCTGAACCTCTGTCGGATCATCCGTTCCGAGGACCTTTTTTGCAATCGAGCGGTTGTAAATGAGACCCGCAGAGCATGCCTGCCAGGAGGAGCCGCGGATATCGCCATTTGCATCCGTGACGACGTCCTTTGTGTACTGGTACTGATCTGCCAGATCATCATCTGTGATACCGAGGTCTGAAAGTTTCATCGCGACATCTGCGTCTGCGTCGACATATTTCTTCGCGTAGTCTGCCTCGACCAGGAAGATATCAACTTTGTCATCATCCGATGCGGACGAGTTGCCCGGAAGCACCTCATCGAGGTTGTTCTGGTACGCGTTGTCATCCGTCGGTGTGACTGTGAATTTGACCGTCACATCACCGATCGTGCCGCCGGCTGTCGGATCATCGGGATCCTTTGCCGTGTAACCCGGAAGATGATCAGCCATTCTCTGTGCGAACTCTGTGTTCCAGACCTGAATATTCAGCACCTTGCCTTCGCCGGATCCGGTGTCTGTCGTTCCCGGATTTGCCGATTCTGCCGCCGGGGAAGCGGACGCCGTCGATGTGACGACCGATCCTGCCGCCGATGAAGCCGCGCTTCCTGTCGACGATGTCGTCGAGGCTGAACTTCCGCACCCTGCCAAGGATGCTGCCATCGCTGCGCTGAGAACTACGCTGACGATTTCCTTCTTCATAATGATTCCTCCTTTGTCTTTGTGTAAACACGATCTATCAGAACCGCTCCCTTGCGGACTGATATCTGAATAAGCAAGCCGTCCGGGGCAGCTGCCAGCGCCCCGTCGCTCCCGGGTCAGTTCATTTTCCCGACTGATCCGCCCTCAAGAAGTTTTCCCTCCACGATAACCTTCTCGATCAGCATCGCCTTCGGATGCTCGATCATACCGATCAGCCTGGCTGCCGCGGTCCTCCCGATTGTCGCCGTATCCTGCTCAATCGTCGTGAGCTGCGGCTCCATGATCTTCGCAAGACTGATACCGTCATAACCTGCCAGAGAAATGTCGCCGGGAATGGACAGGTGGCGCTCTCTTGCGGCGTTGTATCCTCCGACAGCCGACAGGTCGTCCGGATAGAGGATGCATGTCGGCGGATCCTTCAGATCAAGTAGCTCTGCCGTGCACTCTCTGCACAGGTCCGGACTTCTGTAATCGCCCCTCACGACATATTCATCCGGAACGTCAAGACCGGCCTCACTCATGGTACGGTAGAAACTTCCGACTCTGTTTCTTGTAACGACCGAATCATCACCTCCGCAAATATAGGCAATCTTTTTGTGCCCCATGGAGATCACATAGCTGACCAGATCCCTCATCCCCCTGATGTTGTCCGACACGACCGATGGCTTGGAATCAGCACTGTAGTCGATCGTCACGACAGGCAGATCGCTGCGGACGAGCTCCATGACTTCATCTCTGTCGAAGTCGACATTTGCAATAACAACACCATCGACTCCACGATACCTGCTGTGCTCGAGGAAGGTCATTTTCCGGCTGGTGCGGTTCGTGTTGATAAATGTCAGATCATAGCCCCGGGCCTCTGCCGCCACCTTGAAGCTGTCGAGTACATGGCCGAAATAATCGTGTGTCAGTCCGTTGCCGGTCCTGTCTGTAAAGAGCACGCCGAGGTTAAAGGAACGGTTCGTCTTGAGTGCCCGCGCAGAGGAATTCGGAAAATATCCCATCTTCCGCGCAGTCTCCCTGACCTCCTGTCTTGTCGCCTCGCTGATGTCACTGTGGCCGTTCAGGGCCTTGCTGACCGTCGCGACCGATACGCCGCACCGCCTCGCAATGTCCTTCATGGATACCATCGGTGCCGCCTCCTTCTCGCTGTTCCAATGTCTCTCCGCCCTTCGTATTCCGGGTTTTCTGGGATTCTTGTCTTGCTGTATATCTCACAGCCCTTAAACGTTTTCGTAGCTTTAATATACCGTTATTTTCGTTGATTTGCAATGGTTTTTCGATTTTTTATCGTCATTGTGCCCATTTTTGTCGATTATGCTCTGTTAAATATGGGCATTTTTATAAGTTTTGCGTGAAACATATCCTCTCTGTTTTTCCAATCCGCAAAATCGCCGGGGTGCTTCTTTCCGAATTTTTCTTCAGGTCTCGCATCCCGCTCTTTTATCCGGCTTGAAATATCCGCATTTTTCCTTGATTTACCCGGTTTTTAACCATATAATCAAGTCATGGCAGGAATCACCCGGAAATATACTTAAACGTTTTCGAAAGTGAAACCGTCCCAGGCAGGCGGGGCAGTTTCCGGCTTCATAAGATCAGAACGACAAAATGACAAGAAGGAGCATGCACATGAAATTCGGTTATTTTGATGACGCCAGCAGAGAATATGTCATCACAACGCCTGAGACTCCTCTGCCGTGGATCAACTATCTCGGCACAAAGGATTTCTTCTCGCTCATCAGCAATACGTCCGGCGGATATTCCTTCTACCGAGACGCGAAGCTGATGCGCATCACGCGCTACCGCTACAACAATGTCCCATATGACAGCAACGGGCATTATTTCTATATCAGGGACAGGGATACGGTCTGGAACCCGGCCTGGCAGCCGACCCGCACGAAGCTCGATCGCTACGAGTGCCGCCACGGCCTCGGCTACACAAAGTTCTCTTCTGAGAAGAACGGTGTCGCGGCAAATGTTCTTGCATTTGTCCCGATGAATGACACCTGCGAGGTCCAGCAGCTGAAGGTTACCAACACGACGGATCAGCCGAAAGATCTCCGGATCTTCTCCTATGTAGAATGGTGTCTCTGGAACGCAATGGATGACATGACGAACTTCCAGCGAAACCTGAGCACGGGCGAAGTCGAGATCGCGGGCTCCACGATCTACCACAAGACAGAATACAGAGAGAGGCGCAATCACTACGCGCTCTACTCCGTCAATGCGGACATCGCTGCGTTCGACACGAGCCGCGATGATTTCATCGGTACCTATAGCGGAGCGGATGCGCCGAAGGCAGTCATGGGAAGTGGGTGCACGAACTCAGTCGCGAGTGGATGGTACCCGGTCGCGGCCCACGAACTCCATGTCCCGCTCCAGCCCGGCGAGTCGAAGTCCTTCGTATTTGTGCTCGGCTACTGTGAGAATCCCGAGGATCAGAAGTGGGAGGCACCGGGCGTCATCAACAAAGATCCGGCAAAGAAACTCCTCGCGAAATATCAGACAGATAAAGATGTGGAGCGTGCATTTTCTGAGCTGCGTGCGTACTGGGCCCATCTCCTTGACACCTTCCATGTCGAGACAAGGGACGACAAAGTCAACCGCATGGTCAACGTCTGGAACCAGTATCAGTGCATGGTCACGTTCAACATGTCGAGGTCCGCATCTTATTTCGAGTCGGGCATCGGCCGCGGCATGGGATTCCGGGACAGCTGTCAGGATCTCCTCGGCTTTGTCCACCTGATCCCGGAGCGGGCGCGTCAGCGAATCATAGACATCGCATCCACGCAGTTTCAGGACGGCTCCGCGTACCATCAGTACCAGCCGCTCACAAAGAAGGGAAATGCAGACATCGGCTCCGGCTTCAACGATGATCCACTGTGGCTCATCGCGGGAACATCCGCGTATCTGCGCGAGACCGGTGACACATCGATTCTGGACGAGATGGTTCCGTACGACAACGATCTGTCCGCCGCTACGACTCTCTTTGAACATCTGACCCGCTCTTTCCGCTTCACGGCGGAGCACCGGGGGCCGCACGGGCTTCCGCTCATCGGCCGTGCGGACTGGAATGACTGCCTGAACCTCAACTGCTTCTCCGAGCATCCGGGTGAGTCCTTCCAGACTTTCGGTCCGTCGGAAGGACCTGCGGCCGAGTCAGTCTTTATCGGCGGCATGTTCGTCAAGTACGGCAATGAATATGCGGATATCTGTGATCTCATCGGAAAAAAGGAAGAGGCGGCAGATGCGCGCGCGGAGGTCGAAGCCATGACGAAGACGCTTCTCACGGCCGGCTGGGACGGCAAATGGTTTGTCCGCGCCTATGACGCCTTCGGCCACAAGGTCGGCTCCAACGAGTGTGAGGAGGGCAAGATCTACATCGAACCGCAGGGCTTCTGCGTGCTCGCGGGCGTCGGTGTGAAGACCGGCGAGGCGGAGACGGCTCTTGATTCTGTAAAGGAGCGTCTCGACAGCAAGTATGGCATCATGATCTTGCAGCCGGCCTACACGCGCTACCACGTCGAGCTCGGTGAAATTTCCTCCTATCCGCCGGGATATAAGGAAAATGCAGGGATCTTCTGCCACAACAACCCGTGGATCTCCATCGCGGAGACGGTCATCGGCCGCGGCGACCGCGCCTTCGAGGTCTACCGGAAGACCTGCCCCGCGTATTTGCAGGACGTGAGCGACATCCACAAGACGGAGCCGTACGTCTACTCGCAGATGGTCGCCGGAAAAGACGCGAAGTTCTTCGGCCAGGGCAAAAACAGCTGGCTCACCGGGACGGCAGCATGGACATTTGCAGATATCTCCCAGTATATTCTCGGCATCTATCCGACACTTGCGGGACTTCGGATTGACCCGTGCGTCCCGCATGACTTCGGCGATTTCAAGGTGCACAGAGTGTATCGCGGCGTAACCTACGACATCGAGGTAAAACAGAACGGAACGGAGAAGGGAATCGCACACATGACCGTGGACGGCACACCGGTCAGCGGCAATGTCATTCCATTCAATCCGTCAAAGCCGCACCAGACTGTCATCGCAGAAATGGGCTGAGCCATCGGACACAAAAAATCATCTCCTGCACGCAAAAAAGCTTCCGAACCTTCTGGTCCGGAAGTTTTTTACAGCTGCATAAGTACCGGTCGCAGCGCACAGCATGTACAGCCGATGGCAGCAGGCATGTGCGGAAGCATCCCGCCCGCTCAGTACGGAATAAAGATACCTCCGAGATTGATGCCGTCCTCCTTCAGACACGAGCTGTAGTCCGTGATTCTGCGGACGGTCTTCGCCTCTTCCTCCGGATGCACGCCCGGTCTTGCCGCGTACCACACGGCAGGGATTCCTGCCTGTTCAGCGCCCTCATAGTCACGGCGCGCGTTATCCCCGATGTAGACGCATTCCCCCGGGGCCCGTCCAAGCTTCGTGAGAAGAAAGAGAAAGAACTTCAGTCCCGGCTTCTCTGCCCCGGCCTCTTCACTCGTGCACACCATATCGATATATTGCCCGATTCCGAGCTTTGTGATCTTCCGGTACTGGATATATGAGGTCATGTTGGTGCCGACCGCGGTCTGTATGCCGCGAAGCCGCAGCACGCGGAGGAGCTCCGTGATCCCCGGCTCAGGGGTCATATTGTCAAGAAAAGTATTCCAGTACAAATCCGTCATATTGAGCGCATGCGGAAAGACCGGCTTCTTCAGCTCCTCCAGGAGCTTCTCGAACCGGACGATCCGGCTGTGAATACCTGCCTGGTTTTCCCCGAGCTCGCGCTTCTGGCGCGCAAAACACCGGTCATGCAGCTCCCTCGTCTTCTCCATCTCAAGACCGAAGCGCTTCTTTGCATAATCCGCGACAGCGGCGAAGGCCGCCTCGTCTGCCGCCCTGTAATTGTACATTGTATCATCCAGATCAAAGATAACTGCCCTGACTGTATCCAATCTTATCTTCCCTTCTGCCTGTCCCTGTAGTGTATGCACTGTGAACCATGACATCTCCGGCCGGCTCCCTGCGCGTTCTCCTTTGATCCATCGCCCACGTTCAGCGGAACATAGTCTTTCCATTTCGCACGCGATCCATGACCTGATCGAGCGATGTCACACCGCCGGAGGCACCCGGCACCTCCACGGTGAAGCTCGCGGCCGCCGAGGCAAAGGTCGCCGCCTCCCGCATCGACATGCCCTCCGCAAGTCCCGTCATGAAACCGGCGACATAGGTATCTCCCGCACCGGTCGTACTCACGACCTTGTCCGGAACATAGGCGGGGATCATATAGTCATTTGCGAAATCCGTGACAAAGCTCCCCTGCGTCCCGAGCTTGATCCCAAGCATTTTGATCCCGAAACGGGACAGGATGATCTTAATCTTCTGCAGGTCGCGCGTTCCTGCGATCTGCGCCGCCTCGTCAATGCTCGGAAGGAAAATATCCGTCACATTGAGAACCGGTGCGATCTGCTGCAGCGGAAATGCCGTTCTACACGGCATCGTGTCCATGACCGTCGTGCAGCCGCACTCGTGCGCGCGGCGGAACAGAGGAACAACGCCTGCCGCGTCCAGCTGCCGCATGCGATAAAAGCTGTTCAGGCTGAGAAACTTGCTGCTCCGGAGCATCTGGTCCGTCACCATTCGCGGGCTGATCGTATCGAAGATGTCTGTGCTCGATAGAAAATGGCGCTCTCCGGACGGCTCAACCATGACAATGCTGACGGCTGTCTCGTATTTCTTTTGCTCGCCGGCATAACCCGCATCTGTAACCGGCATCTCCGCAATATCGGCGAATGAGTGGTCTCCAGCCTCCTCCATCGCGACAAAGCGGCTCTCGTCCTCCGGATCCGCGGTGGATTTTTCCTGCTCCTTCGCGGGCGCGTCCGCCCCCGCAGCAGTCCCCTCGCCATCAGAATAGGTTCCGGCCATGATGGCACGCACATCCTCCGCAAGGCTCCCCGTGTCCATCCATGAATTGTCATCTTCCGTCTGAACAGGCGCGTCCGCGTCAATGCCGTCCACGCAGATCTTGAGCGCAGATGTATTCACATAGTGATCCCGCAGAAAATTCTGCAGATAAATCCCGTTCGGGTCATCTCCGATCGAAGAGACCAGAGCGGTTCCTCTTCCGAGCGCCGCTGCATTGACTGCGACATTGAGTGCATCTCCGCCCGGAGCAGAAGTTATATTCACCGGCGTGGAATCGCGCTCAAAGAGCTCCGGTGTAGCATTCTGCACGATCAGGTCCATCACCGTCATGCCCAGTGCAATGATATCCATGAGCCGTATCCTCCTCGAAAATTTCTGTCTCTGTTCTGGTAAAGACTGTTTCAGCATATCATATCTCGCGCATGTGGCACAAGCCTCACGCGCGCCGGATCAGCTCCCAGATTCCCATCATGGCCTCCGCAGGAATAAACTTCGCGAAAATGCGGTGCACCGTGCAGACTGGTCCCGGCGTTGAGACCGGAAAACCCATATAGGTGTCCCGGAGTGCCCACGAGACAACAAGCTTCTTCCCGGATGCGAGCGGGAAGTTTCTGATCTTCCCGCTGCCCTTCGTCTCCCTCGCACCCGGAATAAATTCTGTGTCCTTCACCCAGTATGGGCAGACAGCCGTGACACTGATTCCTGTCCCGAACAGCTCAAAGCGCAGCGCGCGGCTATACCGGTAGAGGAAGGCCTTGGAGGCCGCATACACGTTCAGCTGCGGAAATGGCTGAAAGCCCGCTGTAGAACAGATATTCATGATATGACTTCCCCTGCCCATATATGGGATCGCCAGCGTGCACAGATCGACCGCCGCCCTGCAATTGAGATCGATCATCCGGTCACTGTCGCGGCGCGGAACCTCCGCATAATTTCCAATCTTTCCGAAACCGGCCGCATTGACGAGCAGACTGATCCGTGGTTTTTCCTCCCCGAGCAGAGCCTCAAGCTCCCCGATGGCCGACTCATCCGTGAGATCGAGAGGAATCGCGCGGACGGGAATCTCCGTGAGCTCCTGAAGCGCCAGAAGTCTCTCCCTTCTCCTCGCGACCGCCCAGATCTCCCCGTATTTCTCCCGATGGAGCTGCCGCACGATCTCCTGTCCGAGTCCCGATGACGCCCCCGTGATCAATGCAATTCCCGCCATATCCTCTCCTTTCCGGCCGCTGCCTGTCTCCGCCGGCGAGGGCCTCCTGCATGCGAAATCTTTTCTTATTATACGCCGGTCCGGCGCTGCTGTACACACGCGCTCATCCCTGACTTTCTTGACTCGCATTGACACAGAGAGTATCGTCAGTTTTAGAAACAAATTTATTTAAAGTTTTGGCTTATTTTTGTAAAAGGCATCGAACCGAATCTGCGCTTTGGATGGAGCATATAAACATGAACAAAACAAAGCACGCGGCGCCTTCTCTGACTCCCATCGCCGAGCCTCAGAAGATCTCATCGTACTTCCGCGCTGAGTGGCGCAACCTCGCCATCGTCACAGTCACGGGGCTTATTTACAATGTCGGGCTGATCGCGGGCCCGTGGTTTGAGGGCCAGATGGCCCAGTGTCTCGAGAATATATTCAGGAGAAGAGCTGGTTTTTCAGACATGGCGCGTCTTGTCGCGCTGTACGTGTCGGTCATCGCGGCCGTCCAATTTGCGCGGAGCCTGAAGCGCCTCTGCGTGCGCCGGTTTGCCAACGCGACGGGAAGGCGCATGAAGGAGATTCTGTACGCGAACCTGATCCACCGGAGCAGCGCCGAGCTACAGACGGCAGATGTCGGCTCCGTCATGACAAAGGCTGTGTCCGATGTCGACGCCTGCGCAGAGGGGATGCGCAAATTCACGACGGAGATTTTCGACACCGGCGTTGCGCTCGCCGCATACTGCGTCATGCTGTTTATTTACGACTGTCGGCTTGCGCTTCTGTGTCTCCTCTTCCCGCCCGTCTCCTACGTGATCGCAGCGAACATGAAGTCCCTCGTGCAGCGGACCGGAGCCGCAGCCCGCGAATCTGCCGGCCGGCTCAACGCAGCAACGCTTGACCGCGCGGGAAATGCAGTGACCTACCGGATTTCCGGCTGCGAGGCAGGCCGTGACAAGGACTACGAGCGGCACTTGAAAGATTATGAAAAGACCTCCGTGCGGGCAGAAATCCAGGTGTCCGCGATGCCACCGCTTTATCAGGTCGTCTCCATGGCGAGCGGCATCTTCATTCTGTACTTCGGGTCAGAAAATGTGCTCCACACGGGGTGGACAGCGTGGAACCTCGCCGCATTCACGACATTTCTGTCCTGCTACACGAAGCTCGCCGTCAAGTCCTCCCACGCCGCAAAACTCTTTAACGCGGTTCAGAAGGCGCAGGTGTCCTGGAAGCGGATCAAAGAGCTCATGCAGCCCGTCCAGGCAGAGACCGCCCCTGTGGTGCAGGACCCCGCAGAACTTGTCGTCACAGGTCTCACAGACCCCCGCTTCGGAAGCGTCTCATTTACCGCGGGACCAGGACAGATCATCGGCGTCACAGGCCCTGTCGCAAGCGGAAAATCCTCGTTCGGACGCGCCTTTCTCTGTGAGGAGCCCTATCAGGGTTCAATTACGTTCGCGGGGACAGAGCTCAGGGACATGTCACCGCAGGTTCTCTCCGGCATCATCGGTTATCTCGGACACGACACGGAGCTCATGAGCGACACAATCCGCAGCAACGTCCTGATGGGCGATGAGTCAGTGGCTGCGGACGCCCCGGATATCCGCTCCTCCTTTCTGACAGATGACGGGACAGGTCTCCAGCAGATGCTGGCCGCCGTCTGTCTCGACCGGGAGGTCGCGGAGATGCCGACCGTCACAGAGACCCGCATCGGCACCGGTGGTGTGCTGCTCTCGGGCGGCCAGAAGCAGCGGCTCGCCCTCGCGCGCACGCTGGCGCACAGAAGACCGGTTCTCATTCTCGACGATCCCTTCTCGGCCCTCGACCGGGAGACCGAGCAGGCTGTCTTCCGGAATCTGAGAGAAATCGCGCGGGACTCAGTGGTGATTCTCATTTCCCACAGATTGTACCTGTTTCCGGAGACCGATCAGGTCATCTGGATGGAGGACGGCCTGACCGTCGTACAGCCGCACGAGCGCATGCTGAAGGAGATTCCGCACTACCGGGAGCTCTTTGCACTTCAGGAGGAGGGTAAAGCAGATGAGCAGAGGCAATAAACAGATGTCCGCCAGAGCCTGGAAAGGCAATCCGTCCCTTGCAATCATCCTCCGGACGACCCGCAGTCATCCGCTCCTTGCGCTCGGAATTCTTGTGACGGTCATCGGGGCCGTCATCGCGTCGCTCCTGCCGCCGCTCGTCCTCGCAGCCGTCATTGACCGGCTGACCGCGCGCAGAGAGGTCCCATTTGCGCTTGTCCTCGCATGGTTCGGTCTGATTACTCTCACAGGCGTCCTTGAGGCCGCACGGGAGAGCCTCCTGTGTATCTACGGGCAGAAGATCACGCACGCGCTCCGGAGCGGCCTGTGCAGAAAGCTCACAAGCCTCCCTGCCGGGACACTCACAGAGATGGATCCCGGCGCGCTCTCCTCGCGCTTCGTGCTCGACGCTGATACGGTCGAGGAGCTGTTCACGTCCGGCATCATCAGCATGTTCGCAGACGCATGCCAGATCATCAGCATTTTCGCCGTTCTCTTCATCAGGAACCGCGGACTTTTGGTCCTGCTTCTTGCTGTGCTGCCCCTCATTTTCCTGTTCACAAGGCACGTCCAGAGACGGACGCTCGCCTCGCAGCTCGACAACCGGAAGGCACTCGCGCGCGTCACGAACTTCGTACCGGAGACGATTCGCAATATCCGGACTATCCACACGCTCGGCAAAGAGCGCTATATGAGAAGCCGCTATAACGGCGCGATCCTCGACAGCTTCAGAGCCATCGAGCGGACGAATTTCTATGATTCCATCTACTCGCCGGTTGTTCTCGTGACGCAGGCGGCCGTCGTCGCCGTCGTCATGCTGCTCGCCGCCTCGGGAAATGCAGGGATCCGCTCATTTTTCGGTATGTCAGTCGGCACCTCAGTGGCAGTCATCGCGTACATCTCGCAGATCTTCTCGCCGATCGAGAGTATTGGCATGGAGATCCAGACCATTCAGGAGGCTGTCGCAGGTGTGCATAGAATCAACGAGTTTCTGCGCCTCGAAGAGAGGCCGGCCGCGCTCATGGGCGGAAGAGCTGTGTCAGCAGGTCAGGCGATGCAGGGCACAGAGCCCGACAGCGAAATCTCGTCTTCCGTACAAAAGGTCTCCAGAGAGACCAGCCGGCGCCCGCAGGACACAGCCATCGAGTTCCGTGACGTCTCCTTCGGGTACAAGAGCGGAGATCTCATTCTGAAAAATCTGAGCTTCTCTATCCCGCGCGGCGGCCACTATGCGCTCATCGGGCGCACGGGTGCCGGCAAGAGCACAATTTTCCGGCTTCTTCTCGGGCTCTATACTCCGGACTCCGGGCAGGTTCTCATTTTTGGGGAAAATGCGGATCTTGTCCCCGACAGCCGCCGGAGGACGCTTTTCGGTTGCGTCGAGCAGACTTTCCGCCCTGTCCCGGGAACTGTTCTCGATCAGATCACGCTGCGCGATGAGCGCATATCCGTGGAGCAGGCAGAACTCGCCGCCGAGACAGTCGGACTCACGGAGACGATCCGGAACCTTCCGCAGGGCTTTCAGACAGAATGCGCGGAGGCGCTGTTCTCCCACGGACAGTGGCAGCTTCTCTCCATCGCAAGGGCCATCGCGTCAGATCCCGAAATTCTTCTTCTTGACGAGATCACGGCAAATCTCGACGCGGACACCGAGAAGACTGTCCTTGCTGCTCTCGGCCGCGCGTCCCGGGGAAGGACAGTCCTTGCCATCTCACACAGACTCTATGGAAAGGAACCTGTCTCCGCGCCGGAATCCGGCGGCGTGCAGCTTGTCAGCTCGCCGCTGTGACGCCTGCACCACTCCTGATATCGCCGACCGCTCTCCGGGGCAGCGTGTAAACTGCCGCTTCGCGGCTGCGGGCACTCCCTGTCCGGGCATATTCCGCTTGTGTTCTTCCTGATTTGATGTTACTCTTCTTGCAGCGGACAATGTGCCGTCCAGAAACGGCACGTTTTCAGACAGGGGAGACATAGAATGATTAAAGCACATGTACTCGAACTTGACTCGGCCAAACTCATGATTATCGAAGGACCGGACATGCTCGCGTGGATCGATGTCACGCAGGACACGTATATGATGTCTGTGCAGGACTACTGCGCGACGACCGGCAAGAAGAACGGAGCATCCGAGAAGGCACTCTACAATTACTGTCACGAGGAGGGAATTCCCTGTGGAATTATCCGGAATGACGGCGATAAGTCGGACGCTCTGGTCAATGCAGACACAGGCCATGTTGTCGTCAATGTTCCGCTTTTAAACCGGTTGCAGCCGGTGATCATCTGACCGTCCCGCAGACCGGAAATCTGAAAGGAGATATACTATGGCACAGAATCCGATTGTCACAATTACGATGAATGACGGAGGGGTCATACGGGCAGAACTCTACCCGGAAATCGCCCCGAACACAGTCAATAACTTCATCTCGCTCATCCGTCACAACTTTTACGACGGCGTCATCTTTCACCGCGTCATCCCGGGTTTCATGATCCAGGGCGGCGATCCGGACGGCACAGGCATGGGCGGCCCGGGTTATTCTATCCGCGGCGAGTTCTCCGGCAACGGCTTCCGGAATGACCTGCGCCACACCAGAGGCGTTCTCTCGATGGCGCGCACGATGTTCCCAGACTCGGCGGGCAGCCAGTTCTTCATTATGCACGCGGACGCGCCGCATCTCGACGGCCAGTACGCGGCATTCGGCAAGGTCATCGAGGGCCTCGATGTTGTCGACCGGATTGCAGAGGCACCGACAGATCCGATGGACAAGCCGCTCACAGAGCAGAAAATGAAGACCGTCACTGTCGAAACTTTCGGCGTCGATTACCCGGAGCCGGAAACCTGCTGACGAAACCGTATGAGAAATTTCATGCGCCCGGAGGACGAGATGCTCGTTCCTCCGGGCGCACTTTTTTATCCATACAGTTTTCAGGCCCCCATCCCGCGACGCTTCCCGACCGGGTGCGCTTTATGGCTCACTCCTTCACAGGCTCCTCATACATTTCCGTGCCGTCTGTCTCACAGACAGCCGCCGCGTTCGTCGCCTCACGGATCAGTTTCCGCGTCTGCTCTTCATTTCCTGCCGGAATCACGATCCGGAAGACGACCTTTTCCATGTATTCCGTTCCTGCGACCGTTATTTGATTCTTCTCAAAGAGGTATTGCATTTTTCCGATCAGATCATAGCCGACTGTCACCTTCAGACGAAGACCTGCGCGCACAGTGACAAAACCGGCATTCTCTGCCGCCGCCTTCGCCGCGGACGAATAAGCGCGCACGAGCCCGCCCGTTCCGAGAAGAGTGCCCCCGAAATAGCGTGTGACGACAATCAGGACATGGTGAAGCGCACGGCCGGTCAGAATCTCAAGGATCGGACGCCCCGCCGTGCCGGACGGCTCACCGTCATCGCCCGCCCGGGTCACCTCATCCGGTGTTCCCGGCTCGCCGGCTATATAGGCAAAGCAGTGGTGCCGCGCGTCATAGTACCGCTTCCGCACAGCGGCAATATACGTCTCGGCCTCCTCCGGCGTCGCGGCCCTGACAGCCTCCCCGAGAAACCGCGACTTGCGGTCCGTGTACTCCGAGAATCCCTCGTGCATAAATGTTCTGTAATCGATTGCCATAATTTCTTCTCCCTGCGCGTTCTCAAGACCCTCCCAGTATAGCATATGCGGCGCTCAAACCACCACAGCCGTCTTGGATTCGCCTTTTCTTTTTGCTATAATTGACGCATGGATTACACACAGTTAGGTATCGAAAAAAAAGAGGAACAGCTCTCATCATCCCAGCCGTCGATTGACAGGCGCGTAGGAGTCATCGCCCTCCGCGTACTGTTCGCTGCGCTGATCTGTCTGGTCGTCGTCCTTGTCTGCGGAACAGTCGGAATGGTCCGCGGAATCATCGCCAATGCGCCCGATGTAGACAGTATCAACATCGCGCCGAGCGGCTATGCGACATTCATTTATGACGCAGAAGGCAACCAGCTCCAGAAGCTCACGTCCTCAGACTCGAACCGGACCGCCGTCTCCCTCGACGATGTTCCGGTGTCCCTGCAGCGCGCAGTCGTCGCGATCGAGGATGAGCGCTTCTATCAGCACAGCGGCGTCGACCCGAAAGGTATTCTCCGCGCAGCTATCACCGGCATCAAGAACGGCGGCCGCTTCACGGAGGGTGCTTCGACGATTACGCAGCAGCTCCTCAAGAACAACGTATTCACGACATGGACCAGTGAAAAGACGCTGATCGACCGTATCAAGCGCAAGTTTCAGGAGCAGTATCTCGCGATAAAGCTCGAGGAGAAGCTAAAAAACAAGGATCTGATTCTGGAGAACTACCTGAACACGATCAATCTCGGCGCCGGCACCTACGGCGTACAAGCCGCATCGAAGAAGTACTTCAACAAAGACGTCAAGGATCTGACTCTGTCCGAATCGGCAGTGCTCGCCGGCATCACACAGAACCCGTCGAAATACAATCCGATCACGCACCCCGAGCAGAATGCGGAGCGGCGCGCGCGCGTTCTGAACAAAATGCTCGAGCTCGGCTACATCACGAAGGACCAGATGGACAAGGCGCTCGCCGACGACGTGTACACACGGATCCAGCAGGCACAGGACGTCGAGGCGACGCAGAACGCCGTGTACAGCTACTTCATCGATGAGCTGACTGAGCAGGTCATCAGTGACCTCAAGTCGCAGAAGGGATACACGGAAAATCAGGCGTACCAGCTCCTCTATTCCGGCGGACTCCGTATTTACACGACACAGGATCCGAACCTTCAGGCGATCTGTGACGATGAGATCTCCGATGAGTCGAATTACCCGGCCGGCACGCAGTACTCACTCGAGTGGGCGCTGACCGTCCGCCATTCCGACGGCACAACGGAGAATTTCAGCGATGAGGCGCTCGTCAGGTATTTCCAGCAGAAAATGAGTGACCCGTCGTTCAGCAACCTGTTCACCTCCGAAGAGGAGGGGCAGGCCCTCATCGACGAGTACAAGGCGGACATCGTCGCCGCAGATGACACAATCGTCGCAGAGAAAACAAACTGGACGCCGGAGCCTCAGATTTCTCTTGTCCTCATGGATCAGACAACCGGCTACATCAAGGCCATCGAAGGTGGCCGCGGCGAGAAGACGGCGTCACTCACGCTGAACCGCGCGACCAACGTCACGCGGCAGCCGGGATCTACATTCAAGATTGTCTCCACCTACGCGCCGGCTTTAGAGAACGGCCTCGTGAATCTCGGGACCTATATCAAGGATGAGGAATATTCCTACAGCAACGGAACGCCTGTCCACAATTCCGACGAACAGTACCGCGGTTGGATCACTGTCCGCCAGGCGATCACCAATTCCGTCAACGTCGCCGCAGTCAAGACCATTACGGCTCTCACACCGCAGGCGGCATACAACCAGCTTCTCAAGTTCGGCTTCACAACGCTCGACCCCGCGAAGGACGTCGTACAGCCGCTCGCTCTCGGCGGTATCACGAACGGTGTCACAAACCTTGAGCTGACGGCCGCTTACGCGGCGATCGCAGACGGCGGAACTTATACGAAGCCGATCTTCTACACGAAGATCCTCGATCAGAACGGAAATACCGTTATTGACAACACGGCGGAGACGAGCCGCGCGGTCAGCCGGGACACAGCGTGGCTCCTGACAAGTGCGATGCAGGACGTTGTAAAATCCGGAACCGCAACGGAGTGCCAGCTCGATACCAACATGCCGGTCGCCGGCAAGACCGGTACGACCAATGATTACCGGAATGTCTGGTTCGTCGGCTATACGCCGTACTATACGATGGGTGTCTGGGCCGGCTACGATGACAACGCATCTCTCCCTGACTCGGGAATCTACCGGACCTATCACAAACTGATCTGGCAGAAGATCATGTCCCGCATCACCGAAAACGAGGAAGTCAAGAACTTTGTCAGGCCGGACGACATCCGGAAAGTGACAGTCTGCGGCTACTCGGGCATGCTCCCCTCATCTTCCTGCCCGTTCGATTCGGAGGATTATGTCGCCGGAGACCAGATCCCGACGAAGAAATGCAACGTCTGCAGATATACAGATTTCGACGCGAGCCCGATTGAGCTCTATGTGCCGTCTGCGGACAGCAGCTCATCTGATGAGGATGCCAGCAGCCAGCAGTCCACGCCACCGGCAAGTTCCTCCTATCAGGATGATGATGCAAAGAGCGGCGGAAGCACAGGTTACACAGCCGGCGATAACGCCGGCACTGATCAGGACAACTGAACGGCCGTGCCGGACGTCATTTTTCATATCATTGCTGTTTCTTTAGTCCGTATACAAAAAGAGCCCCGGAAAACCGGAGCTCTTTTTTGTACATTACCGCATAACACCTGATAAAATCTTGCAGACAAAGATGACCTCTCGCGAAGGTCTGGGCAGTGCCTGCGCACAATCACGCGTTCAGGACCAATTTCGCAGAACCGTAGATGCCCGCGTCGTTGCCGAGCCTTGCCAGCACGATCGGCGTGTTCTTGCATGCCGAGAACGCGAACTCCTTGTAATAGCGCGTCACAATGTCGATCAGCGGCTCGCCGGCCTTTGAGACACCGCCGCCGATGACGATGATCTCCGGGTCTGTCACGCACGCATAGGCGCCGAGCATCGCTCCGAGGTACTTTGCAAAGCGGTTCACAATGATCTCCGCGAGGTCATCGCCCGTCTTGTATGCGTCAAAGACAGCCTTGGCGCTCAGTCCGCCGTCATCCTTCAGAGCCGTCCTGATCTCCGGATGCTTTGTGAGTTCATCCTTCGCAACACGGACAATTCCCGTCGCGGACGCGACCTGCTCAAGGCAGCCCGTATTGCCGCAGTTGCAAGGCTCCGCCAGCTCATCTGTCGCATGGCCATGGCCGATTTCTCCGCCTGCTCCGTGCGCACCCTCGACCAGCTTTCCATCGACAATAATACCGCCGCCGACGCCCGTGCCGAGCGTAACGACGATCACGTCGCTGCAGCCTTCTGCGCCGCCCTTCCACATCTCGCCGAGAGCTGCGACATTCGCGTCATTGCCTGCGCACACGCGAAGTCCCGTGAGACCGCCGAGAATTCCAACGATGTCCGTCTCGCCCCAGTGGAGGTTGACAGCGACCGGGACCTTTCCGTGACGAACCGGACCGGGAACGCCGACGCCGACGCCCTCGACATCATCTGCCGTCAGATTCTTTTCGCTCATCTTTGCTTTGACCGCAGCCGCAATATCCGGAAGAATGTTCTTGCCAGCATCCTCGGTTCTTGTCGGAATCTCCCATTTATCGACGAGGTCTCCGTTCGTTCTGAACAGTCCGCACTTGACGGTTGTTCCTCCGATATCGATTCCAAAGCAATAGTCTTTCATTTGTCTTTTTCCTCCCTGTGAACTGCCATATTTTGCTGAACACGGCGGTAAAGCTCCTGTGCCGCGTTATAACCCATCTTCTTCTGTCTGTGGTTGACAGCGGCCGTCTCGACAATGACAGCCAGATTGCGGCCCGGACGAATCGGCAGCGAGTGGCAGACGACCTTGTTTCCGAGGAATTCAGTATATTCCTCCGCAAGGCCGAGACGGTCATACTCCCTGTCTCTGTTCCAGTCCTCCAGCTTGATCACCAGATCGATCTGCTGTGTGTTCTTGACGTGCTCGACGCCGTAGAGCGTCTTGACATCGATAATCCCGATTCCGCGAAGTTCGATGAAGTGCCGCGTGAGATCGGGGGCCGATCCCACAAGAGTCGCATCCGAGACCTTCCGGATGATGACGACATCATCGCTGACGAGGCGGTGTCCGCGGCGGATCAGCTCGAGAGCTGCCTCCGACTTGCCGATGCCGCTCTCACCCATGATCAGCACGCCCTCGCCGTAGACATCGACAAGAACGCCGTGGACGGAAATGCTCGGCGCGAGTTCAACGCCCAGCCAGCGGATGATCTCCGCCATAAAACCGCTCGTCGTGCGCTCCGTGACGAGCGTCGGCACTCCGTATTTTCTGGAAATATTGAGCATCTCCTCGGACGGCTCCGTCAGCGTCGTGAAAATGACGCATGGAATTCCGCTGGAAATGAACCGCTCATACATCCGGTTGCGCTCGAGCTCCGGCATCTGCATGATATATGTATATTCGACGTATCCGATGATCTGAACGCGCTCCTTGACGAAATGTTCATAATACCCTGTCAGCTGGAGAGCCGGCCTGTTGATATCAGGAGTCGTCAGCTCAATCTTTGTCATATCAATGTCAGGTGTCAGGTTCTTGAGCTTCAGCGCCTCTGCCAGTTTCGACAGACTAACGACAGTCTTCATATGCCCGTTCCTTCTTTCTGATCTTGACCGGTACATCCGTATCCGTTCCGGATGTAGTCATTTCCGAAAATCCGCTGTAATTTTTGTACAGACCGGACAATTTTATGAAATTATCTTTGTATATTTTATCACACCAATCTGGTGAAGACAACTGCTCTGCTGTCTAATCTGACCATTCCATGCTCACTCGTTCTCTTCCGTGACGGCCACTTCCTCCGGTGTATTCCGGCCGTGGAAGAAGTTCCACACGGTCTCGGCAGCCGGCCGGTTCATCGACGGTGCGTGCGCCAGTTCATCGAGCGAAGCGTCGCGAATACCTTCGACAGAGCCGAAGCTTCTGAGCAGCGCCTTTCTCCTCGTCTCCCCGATTCCCCCGATATCATCAAGCACCGAACGAACCTGCCCTCTGCTCCGCAGCTGCCGGTGATAGGTGATCGCAAACCGGTGCGCCTCATCCTGAATTCTTGTGATCAGCTTGAATCCCTCCGAGTTCTTGTCGATCGAAATCTCACGGTCATGGAACCAGATCCCGCGGGTTCTGTGATAGTCATCCTTGACCATGCCCGCAACCGGTATAAAGGAAAATCCCGTGTCGCGCAGCACCTGTTCCGCGATATGCACCTGTCCTCTGCCCCCGTCCATGAGCAGAAGATCCGGAAGCTTCGTGAAGCCCGGCGACTGCTCCGCGGCTCTCTGAAAGCGCCTTGTCAGAACCTCCTCCATCGATGCGTAGTCGTTCGGCCCCTGTACCGTCCGGATTCTGAATTTTCTGTAATCCGTTCGCTTCGGCCTTCCCTTCTCATAGACGATCATCGAGCCGACCGACTCAAAGCCGCTGATATTCGATATATCGAAGGCCTCCATGCGATCCGCCTTTTGTATGCCGAGAAGGTCCGCAATCTCCTTCACAGCCCCGGTCGTCCGCAGCTCTTCTCTCTGCAGCCGCTCCCTGTCACGCGCAAGCGTATTCTCCGCGTTCTCGAGGGCGAGTTCCACCAGCTTCTCCTTGAGACCTCTCTGCGGTACACGGATCGTCACTTTGCTTCCCCGTCTCTTTGTCAGCATCTCCTCGAGCAGCTCCCTGTCCGGAATATCAGTTCCGATCATCAGCTCCTTCGGGACAAATGGCGTTCCCGCGTAATACTGGGAAATGAAATCCCTGAGAATCTGCGGCTTGTCATCCGCGTCGTCCGTCGTGAGAAAGAAATGCTCCCGTCCGACCAGTCGCCCGCTGCGCACGAAGAAAACCTGCGCCACAGCCTCTGTGCGATCCATATGGCTGTTATGTTCCTTTGCCTGGTCGGTGGCGATCGCAATGACATCGCGATCCTCTCCATCCCCGGACGTGATCTTCTGATGCTCGCCGATCACACGAATGCTCTCGATCAGGTCCCGGTACTCCGCGGCGTCCTCGTACCGCATCTCCTCAGAGGCTTTCTGCATTTTCCTGGTCAGCATGTCGACCTCCTGTCCGACGTGACCGTTCAGGAAGGAAATGACATGGTCGACATTCTTTCTGTAGTCTTCCGGCCGGATACTGTCCTTCATGCACGGCGCAGGGCACTGGCCGATGGAATAGTAGAGACACGGGCGGTCTTTTCCCTGATTCTCCGGCAGCTTCATGCTGCATGTCCGGATATGGCAGAGCTTCCGGAGAAGCTCGATCGTGTCGCGAACCGCGCCGGCCGTCGGATATGGCCCGTAGTACCTGGAAGAATCCTTCTTCATGCTGCGGGAGACCATGATCCGCGGATACATTTCCCCGACCGTGACCTTGATGTACGGGTAGGTCTTGTCATCCTTCAGCATGGTATTGTACTTCGGGCGGTTCTGCTTGATCAGATTGGACTCAAGCACAAGAGCCTCGAGCTCGCTGTCCGTCACGATATACTCAAAATGGTCGATGTGCCGGACCATCTGAATAACCTTTGCGGTCTTGTTCTTCGCACTCTGAAAATACTGCCGCACCCGGTTGCGCAGGCTGACCGCCTTGCCGACGTAGATAATCTCGTCATTGACGTCGTGCATGATATAGACGCCGGGCTGCTTCGGAAGTTTCTTCAACTCATCCTCGATAATGAAGTTCTGTCCCATAAAATCCGGCCTCTCTTTCTTTTCTGCCGCATGTTCCGGCCGCACCCGCAGCTGTTTTCGGAAAATGCACGGCCGCCGGCTATACAGATGTACAGTCCTTGCCTATGTCCGTGTCTTCGCGCAGAGACGGCATCCTCCCATCACTCCGGGCATTGACGCTGCGTATTCCGTGCCGCAGGCTGCTCATGAGTCAGAAGATTTCGTGTCATTCTCCGGGTCATGGCGGATGTAAATCCTGAATGCGTCATCAAATGACATTTCATCATCCTTCCCCTCGGATGGATTGATCTTTTCGTCCTCACGCTTCGCACCGTCGTCGCCCGCCGAAACCTGCGTTCCGACGGACAGGCTGTCTCCGTTCGCAGCGCTCCCCTCGATCTCGATATTATCAGCTGCTCCGGCATCCTGCGCGCCTGTCTGTGCCTGCTGTTGTGCGCCAGCTTCTGCTAAAGATCCGCCTGCGCCTTCCTCCGCGGCGTTCGCTGCGCAACTCATGCCGTCATCATCCGCCTGCGGCCCCTGTGCAGGATCCGCAACATTTCCCGCATTTTCCGGAAGATGCTCGCACTCCCGGTAAATCTTCATGAATTCCTTTCCTGTGATCGTCTCTCGCGTAATCAGATATTCGGCAATCCGGTCGAGCGTCACGCGGTGAGCACAAAGAAGCGACCTGGCCTTCTCATACGCGCCCTTCAGCATCAGCATAACCTCGTGATCGACCTCGGTCGCGGTCTCATCGCCGCAGTTCATGACCGGTCTGCCGTCAAGATACTGATTCTCCGTCGAGGCAAGTCCCATAAGGCCGAACTTTTCAGACATACCGTACTGCGTGATCATCGCTCTTGCGATACCTGTCGCCTGCTCGATATCGTTGGCGGCTCCCGTGGTCACTGTATCAAAGACAATCTCCTCAGCGGCGCGTCCTCCGAGCGTGACGACCAACCGCGCCTCAAGTTCCTTCTTGGTGTTCAGGTACTTCTCTTCCTCCGGAACCTGCATGACATACCCGAGGGCGCCCATCGTGCGCGGGATAATCGTGATCTTCTGGACCGGCTCCGTATTTTTCTGGAGGGCCGTAAGAAGCGCGTGACCGACCTCATGGTAGGAGACAATACGCCGCTCCTCCGGGCTGAGAATCCTGTCCTTCTTCTCCTTGCCCACAAGAACGATCTCGACAGCCTCCTGCAGGTCCTTCTGGCTCACCGCCTTGCGGCCGTTCTTGACTGCGAGGATGGCCGCCTCATTGATCATATTTGCGAGATCCGAGCCGACGGCCCCGCTGGTCGCCAGCGCAATTGCCTCAAGATCGACCGTGTCATCCATCGCGACGTCCTTCGCGTGGACCTTGAGAATCGCCACTCTTCCCTTGAGGTCGGGTCTGTCGACAATGACCCGGCGGTCGAAGCGTCCCGGACGGAGAAGTGCCGGATCAAGTACCTCCGGGCGGTTCGTCGCCGCAAGAATCAGGAGCCCCTTGCCGGAATCGAAGCCATCCATCTCCGCGAGCAGCTGATTCAGCGTCTGCTCACGCTCATCGTTGCCGCCATACTGTCCGCCGTCACGTTTCTTACCGATCGCGTCAATCTCATCAATAAAAATAATGCAGGGCGCGTTTTTCTTCGCCTCGTCGAACAGATCGCGGACACGGCTCGCACCGACGCCGACGAACATCTCGACAAATTCAGATCCTGAGAGCGAGAAGAACGGAACATCTGCCTCGCCCGCAACAGCCTTTGCCAGAAGCGTCTTGCCTGTTCCAGGAGGCCCCACGAGCAGGCAGCCCTTCGGGAGCTTCGCACCGATCTCGGCATACTTGCCCGGATTGTGCAGGAATTCGACGATTTCCTGCAGACTTTCCTTCGCCTCATCCTCGCCGGCGACATCGCGGAAGGTCACTCCTGTGCTCTTCTGCACATAAGCCTTCGCCTTGCTCTTTCCGACGCCCATCACGCCACTTCCCCTGCCTATCCGGTTCATGAAAACACCCAGGATGACTATAAAAAGGACAAATGGGATCAGGAACTCGAGCACCGACGCGATGACCTCTCCGGTGATGCCTGTCTTCTCTCTGCCGAAGCTGACACCCGCCCGATTCAGTCTTTCCGTGAGTGCCGTGAGATCCTCTGTCCTGTTCGTATAATATTTGTTGTCAAAATCGCCCTCACTCTTATCCTCCGATTTCGGAATGATTTCGAGCGTATCCGACTTGATCGCCACGTAATAAACCATTCCCTTATCCAGCATATGCAGAAATGCGCTGTAGCTGATCTCGTGCGTGGTCTGGGCATTTCCCGTAAACGCGCCGGAGAATATACTCATGCACATGAGCGACACCAGCGCGCAGATCAGCAGAATCAGCAGAGACTGCCGGTTCTTGTTGTTCTTGTTATCTGAATTGTTGTTCTGATTTTCGTCCATTCATTCCTCCGGCTTTATGTTTAATCCGTCAGCAAGTCCGGATACTGATTGAGCGCATCCGCATAGAACTGCTGCAGAGCAGCCGCCTTATCCTCTTCTCCCGCAATATAGGGAATAAAATCCTCTCTGAAAATCTGCCTCAGGGCAGCATCATACGCACCCTGCTCACTGATGGCCAGCCCCGACGCAGCCGTGTCCAGAACACTGAACCAGTTCTGTCCGCTCATCAGAGGATCGCTCCATCCGGAATCAGAGGCAAGTGCGCGGACCGCAGTCCGGCTGTTGATCATCATAGCACGATCAGAGGCTATTTTCTTCATTGTTTCGCTGTCGCAGGTCAGCGTTTTCACCAGTTTCGATGCCGTCTTCGGATTGTCACTCCTGCTGCTGACGCAGATCCAGTCGCCGTCCGCCGCGTATGCGGACGGTCCCCGGCAGACTGCGTAGTCGCCGGCGGAATCCGTATGTCCGTCCCGGAGCCAGTCTCTGATCTCATTCTGAGTCAGAAAGGCACCAAAGACAGAGGATGTTCCGGAGAGACCACTGATCCATGCCTCCGAGCCGCGCTCATTCTCTGCGACACAGCCCTCGTCGCACATTTTCCGGGAATACTCCGCCCAGTCGAGGGCCTTCCGGTCCACCGTGATGACATTGTCCTCATTTGTCCAGGTACTCTGCGAGCCGCTCATGTATGCGTCAAATGAAGAATCCGTACCCGAATAAATCTGGTATCCTCTGTTCTTCATGGTCACGGCTGCATCGGCAAATGCATCCCAGTCACTTATGTACGACTCCACACGCGTCGGGTTATCCGTTCCGAAGACTGCCGTCGCCGCCGATCGTCTGTAGACAAAGACTCCGCATGGCACTTCCCAGGTAAAGGCCCGGATCCTGCCCTTCGCATCACTCCCAAGCTGATGGGTGAATTCGTACTGATCCTCCAGATCCGCAGAACGGATGCCAAGCTCCGAGGCCGACATCGTTATATCCGTGTCTGCATCCAGATACATGGAGAGCTCATTCCCATCGACCAGAAAGAGATCGACATTTGTGTCCGGACTGCTGCTCTCCTCAAAGAGAGAGGAGTCAAGCATGTTCTCGTAGTTGTCGGCTGAGCCCGCGATGATCCAGTTGACTCTTGTACTGCCAAAGTGACCCGTCATGACAGTCGCCTGATAGGACTCACAGATCTGACTGAGCCACTCATCCACTGTCGGAGCCGGCACAGAGGCGGTCTCCATGCTGTCATTTTCCACAGATTCCGGTCCGGTGCTCGCAGCCTCACTCCTCTCCGCAGACTCCGGTCCGGCGCTCGCAGCCTCATTCCTCTCCGCAGACTCCGGTCCGGTGCTCGCAGTCTCACTCTTCGTCGCGCCTTTGTGCGCCTGCATTCCGGCATCAGACTGGCTGTTTCCGGCGCCAGCTTCATTCCCCGACGCACGATCCGTCCACGCTCCCTCATCCGCATAATCAGAATCATACGTCTTCACGAGCGCGTAAAATGAATCGTCAGGGCACATAACATTAAAGACCTCCCCCTCTGTCGAGAACAGATCGGCAAGTGTCTTCGAAGAATCCGTTGTCTCCCCGGTGCTCTCCACAGATGACACGGTCACGCCTTCTGTCCCTGACTGGTCCGATTGCGCCCGGTTGACAGGCACGGCGCCTCCACAGGCGGTAAGAGACAGCATCATCATACAGCTGAGCAAAGTCATCCCGTTTCTTCTGTAATTCATACCCTTCCGGCACTCCGTGTAAATGTCCTGTGAAATGAACCAGAATATACGCTGTCAGAGCCAGATTTTCAAATGCAGGCACTTCATTTTGAATGAACTGCACGCTGACTCCGGCATCATTCTATTATATGACAAAATCTCCCCGCAGAAAAGGAGAATCCATGAGGCTGGCTGGATGGACGATGGACGTTCGTCCATAAAAAAATACCGCCGCAGCAGACCGGGACAAGAAGTGCCCCGATCAACTGCAGCGGCATGATTACGTTATTCAGATTATACCAGCTCGAGAAGAACCTTCATAGCTGCATCGCCCGGTCTCTGCTCGATCTTGACGATACGAGTATAACCGCCGTTGCGGCCGACATACTTCGGAGCGATCTCATCGAACATCTTCGCGACCATGTCGACATTCTTTGTGTTCTTCTTGCGG
>ONSX01000017.1 GCA_900320615.1 uncultured Eubacteriales bacterium | reverse complement strand
AGTGACCGGACACTGTGATTCGATCTTCTTTGTGTAAATCATTACAAATCTCCTTTCTGGATGATTTTTACCTTCGATAAGTATAGCATAAAGCCCCACACGTTTGAATAAAAAGTTGGTAAATTCCACCTGAAACTGAAATCAATCTCAGCATATTCTCGGAAGGCCCTCGCCCTGGAGAATATCAAGGTCGCGCTCGCCGCCGATCTCCGTGCGCATGATGAGCTGTCCCTTCGCGCCGTCCGTCACCGTACCGATCCGGCAGGCGTTCTCTCCGTACCTCGAGTGCTGCATGATTTCAAGTGCGCGCTCCGCCTCTTCCTCCGGAACAATAGCAACGAGCTTCCCCTCATTTCCCATATAGAGAGGGTCGAGACCGAGCATCCCGCAGAAGTCCCTCACCTTCGGAGTGACCGGGATGAGTTCCTCCTCGATCACGAACTGCCTCTCTGACGCCTCCGCGAGTTCCTTCAGAACGGTTGCAAGTCCGCCTCTCGTGATGTCGCGCATCGTATGGATGTGAATGCCGTTCTCCATCAGGTTCCGGACAATCTCCGTGAGCGGTGCGCAGTCGCTCCTTATATCCGTCTCTATGCTCATGCGCTCTCCGAGGATTGCTGCGTGATGGTCTCCCATCGACCCGGACACGAGAATCGCGTCTCCGGGTCTTGCACCTCCCGCAGATACCGCCCCGTGTTCAATGAAGCCGACGCCCGCCGTGTTGATGTACATTCCTCCGTGGCCCTCGATGACCTTCGTGTCGCCGGCAACAACCTGCACGCCGGCCTCCCGCGCCGTATCCGCCATCGAGCGGATTACGCGGCGTAGGAGTTCAATGTCGAGTCCCTCCTCAAGAATTGCACCGCAGGTGATATACTTCGGCCTTGCGCCCCGCATCAGAAGGTCATTGACCGTCCCGCAGACACACAGTCTTCCGATATCCCCTCCCGCAAACACAAGAGGAGTCACGACAAAGCTGTCGGTCGTGATCGCGATGGTTCCGCAGCCGGGAACCGCTGCGCTGTCCTCCATCAGATTCAGTGTCTCATTGTCAAAAGCCTTCGCGAACACGTCCCGGATCAGCTCACCGGTCGCCTGCCCGCCGCTGCCGTGCACCATCGCGATTGTCTGTTTCATTTTTTTATTTCCTTTCTCAAGCAGTCCGTTTATTTTGTCCTGTGATGAATATACCATGAGTAGCAGCTGCCCTCGGTCGAAACCATGCAGGCGCCCTGCGGATTCAGAGGTGTGCATACCGTTCCGTGGAGCGGGCATTCCGTCGGCATGATCTTTCCCATCAAAACCTCGCCGCAGCGGCAGGCCTTGTTTTTCTGCCGATCCTCGTCAAGTCCCCTGCTTCCGGCATCAATCCATTCGAAATTCTTCTTTAGAATCCGGCCCGATCCGGCGACAGTTCCCATGCCGCGCCAGGACGCATCGCATACGTCGAAATAGCGGTCAATCATGGCCTTCGCTCTCTCATTTCCCCTGCGAGTGACAACAGAAGGATAAAAATTCATGACTTTTCCTTCACCTCTCGCCTTCAGGATGCCGGCGATCGCGACCAGAAGCTCCGGGCCGCTGAAGCCCGAGACGCCAAACGGAAGACTGTACCTCTTCGCAAGCGGCACAAATGCATCGGCACCGGTGACGACCGCGACATGGCCCGGTGCGAGAAAGCCGTCAATCGCCGCACCGCCGCGGCAGAGATGATCAATCACGGGCGGCATCGTCTTGAGCGCCGTGAGAAGTCTGATATTCGGGATCTTCTCTCTGACAATTGTATCAACCAGCAGCGCATAAACCGGCATCGTCGTCTCAAATCCGACAGCCGCGAAAATAAAGGTCGTCTCTTTCTCACGAGCTGCCATATCCAGAATATCCATCGGCGAGTAGACCATGGCCACGCGCGCCCCCGCGCCTTTCGCCGCGGAGAGAGACGTCTCACTGCCCGGCACGCGCATAAGATCCCCGAATGTGACGACGCAGGTATCCTCCTTCATGGCCAGCTGAATCAGGCGGTCAATATAGGAGGACGGCGTCACGCAGACCGGGCAGCCGGGCCCGCTGAGCAGACGGACATTGTCCGGCAGAATCGTCGGGATGCCGTTTTTTGCGATCGCGGCCGTGTGGCTGCCGCACACCTCCATGATGTTCATGTCCGGGCCATCATATTCCTTCAGATAATGAATGATGGCCTTCAATTCCTCTCTCATTCGTTCAGAAAGCCCCCACTTCCTTCATGAGCTCCGTGAGGTCATCGCTTTCATTCTTACTGAGCTTCTGCAGCACGCAGCCGGCGTGGACGAGGACCGGGTCTCCCACCTCCACGTCGACAAAACCCGTGCGCGCCTTCACGCGGTTGCCGCTGAAGTCGACGATCGCGTATCCGTTCTTCTTTTCAATCACTGTTCCCGGTAATGCAACACACATACATTTTCCTGCTTTCTCTTACATACGTATCGATCCGTTCCCATCTCGAGAGCCTCCGGTTCTCGAGATGCGGGCGCGCTCCTCAGAATGCTTCTGAATCCGGCAGGCGGACACACCGCCCGTATATCATCCGTTTCCTGAAGGGTCGCCGGATCATGACACAAAAAACGGGGCCGCAGAAGGCAGACAATCCATGTTGATCCGTCACCGCCTTCCGCAAAGAGCCCCGTATATTTTTATTCCTTCTTCGCTTTCTCTGCCGCCACGGTCTTCGCCGCAGCGGCCTCTCTCGCCTTCTTTGCTGCGAGGGCCTTCGCGGCAATGGCCTTCTTCTTCTCCTTATCGGCTGCAATCCGCTCGTCGTCCCAGGTGTAGGTGACATCTGTCTTCACACGCATCGGCTCCTGATATCCGGGAACAATGCGCAGACACTTCTTCGCGCATTTCTGCGTGCAGTACCCGCACTGGACACAGTTGAACCGGTTGATCGACCAGGAATATTTCGCCTTGTTGACGGTGATCGCACCGGACGGACAGTTCATCGCGCACAGGCCGCAGAGAATACAGTCATCAAAGTCAATTTCAATATGTCCGCGCGCGCCCTCCGGATATTTGATCGGCTCCGCGGGATAGTTTTTTGTTACCGGTTTCGAAAAGAGATTCTTCAGGACAACCGGTGTGAACCGCATAAGTTTTGCCATGATTCTCTCCCCTCTTATCGCTCCGTACAGCTGATGCACGGATCAATGGTCACGATCAGAAGACCGACATCCGCAAGCGACGCGCCCTTCAGTGTCTCACAGAGTCCCGGAAGGTTCGCGAATGTAGGAGTGCGCATGCGGAAGCGGTCGATGTACTTCTTGCCGCTGCCGTGGACATAATAGATCGCCTCGCCTCTCGGCTGCTCGATGCGGCAGAAATACTCGCCGTTCGGATTGCCCTTGACCGGCACGGCAAGATCGCCGCCCGGGATCTTTGCAAATGCCTGACGGATCAGGTCGATGGACTGGAAGACTTCACGGATTCTGACATCACAGCGCGCGTAGCAGTCGCCGAAGACCGATGTGATCGGCTCAAAATCAAGCTGGCCATACGCCTCATATCCACGCTTTCTCATATCAGTCCGAATGCCGGACGCGCGTCCGAACGGGCCCGCGCAGCCGAGTTCCATGGCCTGAACCTTACTCAGATGGCCGCAGCCCTTCATTCTCGACTCAACGGAATAATCTGTCATAAATGTATTGTAGATGTCCCGCACATCCTTCTCGATTCCAGAAAGCGTGTCGAGAATAATCCGCTCCTGCTCAGGGTTTATATCGCGGAGCACACCACCGACTCTATTGACAGAGAAGATCAGCCGGCCGCCGGTCGTCATTTCCAGCATATCGAGAACCTTCTCACGGATTCTCCAGCACTGATAGAACAGACTCTCAAAGCCGAACGCGTCCGCCATAAGTCCCATCCACAGCATATGGCTGTGCATGCGGGAGAGCTCCAGCCAGATCGTACGAAGGAACTTCGCGCGGTCCGGGACCTCCACATTCATAATGTGCTCGATCGCCTCCACATAGCCGAGGCCGTGTCCGAACGAGCAGATGCCACAGGTTCTCTCGACGACATAGAGGTACTCATTATAGTCTCTCTTGTCGACCAGGCCCTCAAGCCCTCTGTGTACGAAACCGATCGACGGAATCGCCTCGATGACCTTCTCATCCTCAATGACCAGGTCCAGATGAATCGGCTCCGGCAGCACCGGGTGCTGCGGGCCATACGGAATGACACTTCTCTTCGCCATTACTTCTCTCCCTCCTTCTTCGCCTCTTTGGCCTCCTTCGGAAGGAAAGGCGCCGTCTCGTCGATCCGGTAGAGCCTGTTGTGATAATCAACATTGATGTATTCGATCTTGCAGCCGAACAGCTCTGTCATCTCGTTTTCATAAAATGTCGCATACGGATAAATTGACGTGATCGAGGAGACCGCGTCGTCCTTCTCCATCACGACCTTGAGTGTCTTGAACTCATAGGTCTTATCGTTGGCAAATGAGTAGCACAGCTCATATTTTCCGTTGATATACGACGCACACGCCTGGGAGAGGCGAAGCTTTGCGTGCTTCATTTCCATTGTCTTCTCCAGAAGCTGATCCTTGTCGATCACGATCAGCTCATTTTCAGGACAGATCACTTCCGCCATTACTGATTCCCCTTCCCACTTGTCTCCGCGGGCACCTGGCCGTCATGCCGGTGCTCACGCTCATACGCATCATGTTCGTCGGACCTCTTCTGGAAGATCTCGACGGCCTTGATGACTCCGTCGATGATCGACTGCGGACGAGCCGCACAGCCCGGCACATAGACATCGACCGGAATCACCGTGTCGACGCCTCCCTTGATGTTATAGCAGTCCTTGAAGACGCCGCCCGTGCATGCACACACGCCGACAGCCACGACGACTTTCGGTCGCGGCATCTGCTCATAGAGCTGTCTGACAACCGCCTCCGACTGGCTGTTCACGCCTCCCGTGATCAGAAGTATGTCCGCCTGCATCGGGTCGTCCGTCGAGACGACACCGAACCGCTCAACGTCATAGACCGGCGTGAGGCAGGCGAGAACCTCAATATCGCAGCCGTTGCAGCTGGACGCATCATAGTGCAGGAGCCACGGCGATTTTTTTACTTTTCCCATTGTATACCCTTCTCCTATGCCGCGGCACTTGCCGCGGCTAAACTTATAAAATCAGCGGATCAGCATCAGAACAAGCGTATTGATGCCTGCGGAAAGCAGTGTGACCGTCCACGTGAGTTTCAGCATCGTATCCTGCTTCACACGGGCGCTCGTGTTGTCGATCAGGATTTCAAGGAAATAAACCGCAAGAACGACAATCACCGCGATGATCCAGCTGACCGGATGTCTGTTCACGATAAAGAGACCGACAACTCCGAGCAGGAATATGTTCTCGTACCACTCCGTGATCGTGAAGAACGCGAGATTCTTCGCGCCGAACTCCGTCGTGAGTCCCTTGACGAGCTCCTGGTGCGCGTGATGGGAAGCACTCGTATCGAACGGCGATTTCCTCATTTTGATCGTCAGAATAAAGACAAATGCAAAGAAGAATCCCGGGAGATACAGGATGGAGCTCACATCTGACTGCACGATGCTGCCGACCGTAAATGTTCCGTTCGCGAGATAAAATCCCACGCAGGCGAAGAGAACCGCCGGCTCATAAGTCATCATCTGAATGAGCTCTCGGGACGCGCCGATCGTGCTGTACGGAGAATTTGTGACGACCGCTGCAAAATAAAGGAAGGTCGCTGCCGTAGAGAGCACGAAGAAGCACATCAGGATGTCTGTCCCTCCATAGAACATGCATCCCGTGAAAATCATCATGATCATGTAGACGAGCAGGAAGGCCGCCTGTACGCGCCTGACCGCGATCGTCTGCTTGTTGAAAAGCTTCTGCACATCATAAAACGGCTGCAGGACCGGTGGTCCGATACGGCCCTGCATGCGGGCCGAAATTTTTCTGTCGCATCCGTCGAGCAGACCGCCGA
Organism: uncultured Eubacteriales bacterium; assembly: GCA_900320615.1. Classification (GTDB taxonomy): domain Bacteria; phylum Bacillota; class Clostridia; order Lachnospirales; family Lachnospiraceae; genus Chordicoccus. The sequence goes on along the minus strand of ONSX01000017.1, from coordinate 24,806 downwards.
GGAACGGTGCGAGAACAAGATAACAGAGAATCCAGAGCAGACTCACTCTCATAACGCACCTCCAATCACCATGCAGATCATGACAATGATCACAACTGTTGCCGCCAGCTGACTCGGTTTCATCAGCTTTCTCTGCCCGATCTTATGAGCAAAGTAGTAATTTGAAAGACTCAGATGCTTCGGCTCACCGAAGGAATCGACAAAGGTGACATTGTCGCCGGTGTTGACGCCGTTCATGTAGGACGGCTTGACATTGGTCTTCACATTGCTCTCAAACAGGAACGCTACGAGCGGTACCAGGAAGACAAGCACGATCACGACGATGAGTGTGACGAGAAGCGCCTGCGGAAGAGTCTGCTGAACCTTTCCGAACATCTCCTTGAGAAGCGGGTCCACATACCAGCCGGAGAGGAGCGGAAACAGCACGCACAGCGCAATCATCAGCACTGCGTGTACGGTCAGCGAAAACACCTCGTTCGGCTTCGTGATGTCGTGAACCTTCGGCTTGTTCGTCTGCATGATGAGTTTGCCCATCCACTTGGTCCAGTAGAGCGAGGTGATCGCGGAACCGAAGATAATGAAGAAGGCGAGCATGATGTTGCCCTCATCGACAGAGGCCTTGAGAGCTGCCCACTTGGAAATCAGCATGCCGAACGGAGCAAGGAACATGCCGGCGATGCCGATGAACATAAATGCAGCCAGCTTCGGCAGACGATAGATGAGGCCATGCATAGCCTCGATATCACGGGAGTGCAGTGCATTTTCTGTCGCACCGACATCCTGGAAGAGCATGGACTTCGATACCGCATGGAAGACCATGAGGAACACACCGGCCCAGATCGTCTCCGGAGTTCCGACACCGGCACAGGCGACCATCAGGCCGAGGTTCGCGATCGTCGACATCGCAAGAACCTTCTTCGCATCAGACTGGGCGACTGCCATGATCGAGCACATCAGAAACGTGAAGCCTCCGACAAAGGCAACCATATTTCCGGACATACGGCCCGACATAGCCGGGGACAGCCTGAACAGAACATAGATGCCGGCCTTGACCATCGTCGCGCTGTGCAACAGGGCCGAGGACGGAGTCGGTGCGACCATAGCGCCGAGAAGCCACGTCGCGAACGGAAGCTGTGCCGCCTTCGTGAGTGCCGCAAATGCGATGAACGCGACCGGGATCAGAGCGAAAGCCTCGCCAGCGGTTCCCTGCGCAATCAGCGCCTGAAAACTGACGGTCCCCGCGTGATATCCGAAGTAAATGATGCCGATCGCGAGAAAGACACCGCCCAGAAGGTTCATCCACAGAGCCCGGAATGAATTCGTGATTGCCTCCGATGTCCTCGTATAGCCGATCAGAAGGAAAGAACATACGCTGGTCGTCTCCCAGAAGAAATCGATCCACAGGAGAGAGTCGGACACGACAAAGCCGAACATGGCGCCGAGGAATATAAATAGGAGCATGAAGAAGTAATTTCGTCTGTCAACGTACTCCGTGTGGTGATGATGATAGCCGTGCATATAACCAACCGCGTAGATGACGATCAGACCTCCGATCAGACCGACGATCATGCACATCAGAATGGACAGATGGTCCAGATAGACATGATGGATCGGCTCCATCTCCGGCCCCCACAGCTCAAAATAAGCGAGCATCAGCGTCGGTACAATACTGAGTATGCTGATCCACGCCTTCTTGTACTTGAAGCTGAGGTACGTGCATAAGACCATCAGGACAAGCTCGCCTGCCAGAATCACATGATCTTCCGATTCTGTCTCGAGGTACAGCTCGACCGGCTGTGCACCCGCCCGCAACCACTGGACGACAAGAACGCCAACCGCAATAATAATTGCAGCGGCGCTGATGTAGGCGACCACTCCCCGTGCCTTATTGTTTCTGATTATATACATCAGAACAGCGGCAATAAACGGGAAAATGATCAGAAACGGTATCACTGCCATTTTTAACATTTCCTCCTCATTTCATGATGAATTTATTATAACAATTTCCCAATCAAAAGAACAGGGAGTTTTCATAATGTCCAAGATGCGCTAGAATTAGTGCAATACTTTCAGGAATATTTCAGAATATAATTGTTTCAGAAAAGGAACACAAGTTTATGAACAGCACCCGGTCCGGACATCTGAGCGGAGCTCAGCTCAAACTCATCGCCGTATTCTCCATGCTGACTGACCACATGGCAGTCGCCCTGATTCACAACGTGTACCTTACCTCCGGAGATCTGTCTCCGGGCAGTATCCGGTTTCTCCGTAATCTCTATATTCTGATGCGCTCACTCGGCCGTCCTGCATTTCCGATCTACTGCTTTTTTCTTGTGCAGGGCTTTCTATATACGCACAGCCGAAGAGTATACACCCTGCGGCTTTTGCTCTTCGGTCTCATATCAGAAGTTCCTTTCGACCTCGCTCTCTATCGCACGGTCTGGCACCCGTCTCACCAGAATGTCATGTTCGAGCTCGCGGCGGCAGTCATAATGCTTACGCTATTTGAATCGATCCGATCGGTCAGATCCTTCCGGATCGCAGGGCGCACGCTCCGTCTGTCCCGTCCGTTCCCGATCGTGGCCGCCTTTCTCTCTTCTATTCTCTGCATGGGCATTGCAGAGCTGCTGAGGCTCGACTACAGCTGGATGGGACTCTGTCTCATTCTCCTCCTCTATGTCACGCGCACCAGCCCGAAGCTCCAGTGTGCAACAGGCGCAGCTTTTACGGCTCTCTTCGAGCCTGCGGGCGCGGCCGCCTTTCTCCTGCTTTATGTTTACAGCGGGCAGAGGGGACGGCAGAAGAAATACTTCTTCTACGCATTCTATCCAGCCCACCTTCTGCTTCTTGCCGCCGCAGAGGCCTTCCTCATCAGGTTCTGGTCCTGATCCGAAGACCGGACAGACAAAAGGTGTCTCTCACTCTGCTCTTTTTTCCTTCTGCACACCAGTGTCCGTAACGATCGTCCACGACGGAATGATACCGCGGACGCAGGTCGTCGGATAGATCTGTGAGTGCTGACCGACGATTGTTCCCGGATTCAGCACCGCGTTGCAGCCGATCTCCGTCCAGTCACCGAGGATTGCACCGATCTTCCGCCGGCCTGTCTCATATTTTTCTGCGCCCCTGACGATGATATTTTTCCGATCCGCCTTGATATTTGACGTGATCGAGCCGGCCCCCATATGGGCATGGAAGCCGAGGATCGAATCGCCAACATAATTATAGTGAGGGACCTCACAGTGATTGAAAATGATAACATTCTTCAACTCGCAGGAATTTCCGATGACACAATTGTCTCCGACCAGCGCGTCGCCTCTTATGAATGCGCAGTGCCTGATTTCTGTGTTCTCCCCGATGATGCAGGCGCCATGAATATACGCGCTGTCAAATACGGTCGCGGATTTCGCGATCCACACATCTTCACCAATCTGATCATACCGATCCGCCGGGAGTGTCCTCCCGATTGCCAGAATGAGATCATGGATGCCGCCGAGAGCCTCCCATGGGTACGTAAACTTCTCCAGATACTCCTTTGCCGATGTTTCATTCAGATCGAAAAGATCCTGAATTTTTACCTGTTCCTGCTGAGCCATTTCTTATTCCTCCGTTGTTGTTTTTACCTTCTGCTTCTTTGTCTGCCGCCTGCCAGTTCTCTGCGGGCGTCCCGCAGAAGAAGGCACTCTGTAGAATTTTGTCATCTCCTCAAATGTCTGTCTCAGAAGATATCCGTTGTTCGTCTGCCTGACATACTCCGTGCGGCGCGAGATAAAGCCGGTCAGCTTCTTCATGTACTCATCGGTCGAAATCTCGCCCTCCGCGACCATCGTCAGTCCCTTTTCCCAGCTGGCCGTAAGTTCCGGATTGAGGAGCGGACGGATAGATGCATCAACGACATTATACACCATTTCTCCGAGCATCTCTGGTCTGATGACCTGTGTCTTCTTGTTCAGGTTCAAATAGTGGATGCGGATGAGCTTTGCCAGAATATCTGCCCTTGTCGCCGACGTGCCGATCCCGGATCCACGGATCTGTTCCCGGAGTGAGTCGTCCTCAATGAGCTGTCCCGCATTTTCCATGGCGAGAATCATTGAACCGGACGTATACCGCTTCGGAGGAGAAGTTTTTCCCTCCTTCACCTCGAATTTCTCTGCCGGGAGCGTCATCCCCTTCTTAAGGCCCGCACTGACCGCCGCAGATTTTGCGTCACTGTCCGGCTTCCCGGCCACGCACAGGTATCCTTCCGCCTTCAGCACTTTTTCATTCGCGAAGAACTTTTCCTTCCCGCAGGCAATGGTAACTGCCGTCTTCTCGTAGACAGCCGGCGGATAAAAGATGGCAAGAAAGCGCCTCACAATTGTCTGATAGACCTTCGCCGAAAGCTCTGGGAGAGAATTCAGCGCGCCGAGCCCGGAACCCGTCGGAATAATTGCGTAGTGGTCGGTGATTGCCTTGTCATTCGTATATCTCGTCTTCCCGATCGTCTTCCATGCGTCTCCGCTGAGAACCTCCTCCGCAAAGGATGCAAGCGGACCGTAATGCGTAAGTCCGCGCAGATTTCCGGCGATCACCTTCGCGACGGCGGTCGACAGGACACGGGCATCGGTTCTCGGATAGGTGGTCAGCTTCTTCTCATACAATTCCTGAGCAATTTTCAGTGTCTGATCCGGTGAAATCCGGTACAGCTTCGAGCAGTCATTCTGCAGCTCAGCCAGGTTGTAGAGAAGGGGCGGATTTTTCTTCTCTGTCTTCCGCGCAATCGATGCGATCACTCCCTCGCAGGGGTCAAGTGCCCGGAGCGAGGCGATGAGCGCATTCGCGTCTTCCCGCTTCTTAAAGCCGTTGTCTCTGCAAAGAAGCGGCGAGTTCTCGTAGGCCGAGCCCCTGACGGCCCTCCACTCCGCCTCGACACCGCCGAATATCCCGATAACACGAAAAAACGGTTGCTCGACAAAGGAGCGGATCTCCCGCTCTCTCCGGACAACCATACCCAGCACACAAGTCATAACGCGTCCGACAGCGATTGCAGAGTATCTGCCGCCGAGAAGTGACGCGACATTGCCCGCGTATTTGATCGAGAGCACCCGGGAGAAATTGATCCCCATCAGATAATCTTCCTTTGCGCGGAGATAGGCGGCATCCGCCAGCGCGTCATAGGCTGATTCCGGCTTCGCCTCCCGGATCCCGCGCTTTATTTCCTCCTCCGTGAAGGAATCAATCCAGACGCGCCTCCTGTCCTTCTTTCTGACGCAGGGGTCCGACATCATCTCGACCAGGCGGTAAATGTACTCCCCCTCCCGCCCCGAGTCGGTGCATACATAGATTCGCTCCACATCCTCGCGGGCCAAAAGGCCGCTCACGATCTTAAACTGCTCCGCCGCGTCCGGAATGACTTCGTACCGGAACGTCTCCGGAAGAAAGGGAAGCGTATCAAGTGTCCATTTCTTCAGTGCCGGATCATATTTTTCGGGATAACTCATGGTAATGAGATGGCCATAGCACCAGGTGACGATATACCGGTCCGTCTCAAGATAGCCGTTCCGCCTCCCGCCGCTCACACCGAGCGTCTTCGCGAACTCCTGCGCGACGCTCGGCTTCTCGGCAATAAACAGATATTTTCCCAAGCTTTACCTCTCTCGCATATGTCTGCAGATCGCAGAATTTCACGTTTCCCATGACAGACAGAAAGACTGCCCGGGGCAGTCTTTCTGATCTATCCATATTTTAATAAAACTTGCGCAATAATTGGCCTGGAACGCTTCGCGTTCCCCGATGGATACTGAATCCTGACAAGCTTATTTTGCCTGAATATACCCGAGCGCCTTTAAAAGCTCCGCGCACTCGACAGCTCCGCCGGCGGCTCCGCGCAGCGTGTTGTGGGAGAGTCCGACGAACTTCCAGTCAAAGATGCTGTCCCTACGGAGACGGCCGATCGATACGCCCATACCTCCCTCGAAGTTGACGTCCTTCAGAACCTGCGGACGGTCATCCTCCTCAAGATACTGGATGAAATGCTCCGGCGCATGCGGAAGCTTCAGCTCCTGCGGCTTTCCGAAATATTCTCTCAGAGCCTCGATGAGCTCCTCTTTCGTCGGATCCTTCTTGAAATTCAGGAAGACTGTTGCCGTGTGGCCGTTCAGGATCGGGACGCGGATGCACTGCGACGTAATCTTCAGATCACTCTCAAGCTTCACAATCCGGCCGTTCTCGATATGGCCAAAGACCTTCAGCGGCTCCTGCTCGGACTTCTCTTCCTCACCAGAAATAAACGGAATGATGTTGCCGACCATTTCCGGCCAGTCCCTGAATGTCTTTCCGGCACCGGAGATAGCCTGATAGGTTGAGACGACGACCTGCGTCGGCTCAAACTTCATCCATGCCGCGAGGGCCGGTGTGTAAGACTGAATCGAGCAGTTCGGCTTGACGGCGATGAAACCGCGTGTCGTACCAAGTCTCTTCTTCTGGTCCGCGATGACTGCAAAATGTTCCGAATTGATTTCCGGAATGACCATCGGCACATCGGGTGTCCAGCGGTGAGCGCTGTTATTGGATACAACCGGTGTCTCTGTCTTGGCGTATTCCTCCTCGATGGCGCGGATCTCGTCCTTGCTCATATTGACCGCGGAAAATACAAAATCGACATCAGCTGCGACGTTCTCAACATCTGCGACATTCTTGACAACCATCTGCTTTACACACTCGGGCATCGGCGTGTCCATCTTCCACTTGTCGCCGACAGCCTCTTCATATGTCTTTCCGGCACTGCGTGCAGACGCAGCGAGCGTTTTAATCTCGAACCACGGATGGTCTGCAAGCAGCGTGACAAAGCGCTGTCCGACCATTCCGGTTGCACCAAGGATACCGACTTTCAATTTATCACTCATGATTCCAATCTCCTTCAGTGAATAATCTTATGCCTCTGTATTGTCAAGATATGCCTTTGCATTCCTGATCTCTTCGTCAATGGCACCCGGGGCGCCCTTCGTCGTCCGTCTGTCAACACAAGTCTTCAGGGCTATCGCCTCGTAGATGTCGCTGTCGAACAGCGGAGACTCCTTTCTGTAATCCTCCAGCGGAAGGTCATCCATCCGGCAGTTCTTCCGGATGCAGGTGAGCACGAGACGCCCGATGACGCCGTGCGCGTCGCGGAACGGCATGCCTTTCCGGACAAGATAATCTGCCGCGTCTGTCGCATTCGCAAATCCGCCCTGACAGCTTCTGGCCATGCGGTCGGCATTGAACTTTGACGTCTCCAGCATGCCCGCCATAAGGCGAATGCAGCCCTTCGTCGTATCAATCGCGTCAAAGGTCAGCTCCTTGTCCTCCTGCATGTCCTTGTCATAGGCAAGCGGAAGGCCCTTCATAGTCGTGAGCATCGACAGGAGTGCGCCGTAGACCCGCCCTGTCTTGCCGCGGATGAGTTCTGCGATGTCCGGGTTTTTTTTCTGCGGCATGATGCTCGAGCCGGTTGCGTATGTGTCGTCCAGATCAATAAACTGATACTCGTTGGAATTCCATGTGATGATTTCCTCGGAGAGTCTCGAGAGATGCATCATCGTGATTGCGAGGGAATCAAGGAATTCAATGACATAATCCCGGTCTGAGACACCGTCCATCGAGTTCTCGCAGGAGCCGTCGAAACCGAGCAGTTCCGCCGTCATGTCCCGGTCAAGCGGATAAGTCGTTCCCGCAAGGGCACCGCTTCCGAGCGGGCAGACATTGTTTCTTTCGCGGATCGACAGAAGACGCTCGCGATCCCTCCGGAACATCTCGAAATACGCTCCGAAATGATGAGCGAGTGTGACCGGCTGAGCCTTCTGCATGTGCGTGAAGCCCGGCATGAAGGTCTCTCGGTTCCTGTCCATAATGGAAAGAATCACAGACAGAAGATCGTGCAGCTCCTCTGCAATCGCATCGATCTCATCGCGAATATAGAGCCGCATATCGAGCGCGACCTGATCGTTGCGTGAGCGGCCCGTGTGGACCTCCTTTCCCGCATCTCCGATCATGTCCGTGAGATTCGCCTCGATGAAGCTGTGAATATCCTCGTATTCCCCCTCGATCTTCAGTTCTCCGCTATCTACCTTTGCCTTCAGCGCATCAAGGCCGCCGACAATGAGGTCTTTTTCCTCAGCGGTCAGGATTCCCTGCTTTGCGAGCATTTCCGCATGTGCCTTGCTGCCGCGGATGTCCTGATTGAAAAGCCGCCTGTCAAATTTCAGCGACTGATTGAATGCATATACCAGTTCGTCGGTCTGCTTCGTGAAGCGTCCGCCCCAGAGCTGTGCCACTGTCATCACTCCTTTACAATATGCGTGCAAGTTTGCGTTTCATTATAAAACCGGTGCGCCGGAAACACAAGGGTCTTATCGCTCACTTTTCAATTGAGAGTCTCAGATCGCGTCTCTTCGAGAAGACGCAGCCGCAGTAGTTCTGCCGGTAGAGATCATACTCCCGTGAGAGCTCAATGGACCGCTGATAACCGCCCCGCTTCTTGAAATCAGACGGAAGCCACTTCACGCCGGCAATCTTCGCCTCCTCCTCCCCGATCTGGTTCAGAAGCTCCGCATTTTTCAGCGGGCTGATCGTGAGCGTCGTCGTGACATATTCCATGTTCCACCTGGCGGCAAGTTGCGCGGTCTCCCGAAGGCGCATACGGAAACAAATGCTGCAGCGGTCTCCGCCCTCCGGGCAGTTCTCGAGCCCTTTCACGGCCCTCAGGAAAGCCCCCGGATCATACTCACCCTCGACAAAGGTCACTTCATGGATGTGCGGCTGACTGCGGATCAGGCGCTCCATCTCACCCACCCGTTTTCTGTACTCCTCTCGTTCCGTGATATTCGGATTGTAGTAAAAATCCGTCACTGAAAAATATTTCGACAGATATTCCAGAACATAGGAGCTGCAGGGCGCGCAGCAGGAGTGAAGGAGAAGTCCTGGAGTTCTCCCCGTCTTTTCGATATCTGCAATGACTGCGTCCAGTTCCTTCTGGTAGTTTCTGGTATTCATATCTTATTCCTCAAAAGCGCCTGCATTTTCAATCTGCCAGTCGATCGGCTGAAGACCATTTTGCAGGAGATACGCGTTGCATTTCGAGAACGGCTTCGAGCCGAAAAATCCATTGTACGCGGAGAGAGGCGACGGATGTGCGGACTCAATCACGAGATGACGCGGATTGTAAATCATGCTCTTCTTGCGTCTCGCAGCCCCGCCCCAGAGAATAAAGACCATCGGGCGATCCTGAGCCGCAAGGACACGGATTGCCGCATCCGTGAACTCTTCCCAGCCGATTCCCTTATGGGAATTGGCCTGATGCGCGCGGACAGTGAGCACCGTGTTGAGAAGCAGGACTCCCTCCTTCGCCCATTTGGTCAGATCTCCATTGTCCGGAATATACGTGCCGATGTCATCATGCATTTCCTTGTAAATGTTGACAAGAGAAGGCGGAATCCTCACGCCCTTCCGAACCGAAAAGCACAGGCCGTTCGCCTGCCCCGGCTCGTGATAGGGATCCTGACCGAGAATCACGACCTTGACGTCCTCAAGCGGAGTGAACTGAAATGCGCTGAAAATCTCTGTGCTCGGCGGATAAATCTCCCGCGTTCTGTATTCATTCAGGACTGTCCTGTAGAGTTTTGCGTAGTACGGCTTCCCGAATTCGCCCTTCAGTGCCTTCTCCCACTCACCCGTGATTGCCATTTTTTCATCTCCATCCTGTCATTTTTCAGAACGTTCTTCTGACCGGAACGCCTCGTGATGCGAGGTATTCCTTGACTTCTCCGATTGTCAGCGTCTTGTAGTGGAACAGCGACGCCGCGAGCGCCGCGTCTGCCCCTCCCTCTGTGAGCGCATCGTAGAAGTCCTCCGGTTTTCCTGCGCCGCCGGACGCAATGACCGGCACGCCGACAGCTTGTGAGACAGCCTTCGTGAGCGCGATGTCATAGCCGTTCTGCACGCCGTCCCTGTCCATGGATGTCAGCAGAATCTCTCCTGCGCCGAGTGATACAGCCTTCTTTGCCCATTCCACGGCGTCGAGGCCCGTGTCTTCCCGGCCGCCCTTCACATAGACGTTCCATCCACTTCCGTCCGCCCTGCTCTTCGCGTCGATGGCGACAACGATGCACTGGCTTCCGAACTTCGCGGCACCCTCGGAAATAAGCTCCGGATTCGTGACCGCTGACGTATTGATGGAAACTTTGTCAGCCCCTTCGCGGAGAATGGCCTTCATATCTTCGACCGTGCGGATGCCTCCGCCGACTGTGAACGGAATAAATACCTGCTCGGCGACCGCGCGCACGAGGTCGACAACTGTCTTCCGTGCATCAGAAGACGCCGTAATATCGAGGAAGACCAATTCGTCCGCTCCCTCGTCATTATACGCTTTCGCAACCTCGACCGGGTCTCCCGCGTCCTTCAGATTGACAAAGTTCACACCCTTGACGACGCGTCCCCCGTTAATGTCGAGGCACGGAATAATTCGTTTTGTCAGCATCAGGAAGCACCTCCCAGAGAAGCCATGCCGGCTCCCTTCGCGGGAACCTCGTCCTCAGCCGGCTTGATGAAATTCTTCAGAATCTTGAGTCCCAGATCCCCGGACTTCTCCGGATGGAACTGTGTCGCGAACAGCCTGCCCTTCTGGACCGACGCGTGATAGATCGTACTGTACTCCGCGATCGCGCGGACCTGATTGATGTTTGCGTCCTCACAGTAAAACGAGTGGACAAAGTAGACATAGGACCCGTTCGGAATATCCCGGAACAGCTCTCCGCCGTTCATCATGAAAATGGAATTCCATCCGATCTGCGGAATTTTCATTCCATCCTTTCTCGGGAATTTCTTCACATATCCCTTCAGAATTCCGAGTCCGGGAACCTCCGGGCTCTCCTCGCTGCCCTCAAACAGAACCTGCATGCCCACGCAGATGCCGAGAAAAGGAGTCTCCTTCTTAATTATTACCTCCCGGATAACCTCGTCCATCCCGTATTTCTTCAGGTTGTTCATGGCGTCGCCGAAATTTCCAACGCCGGGCAGAACCACGTGATCCGCCGACAGAATTGTGTCCGGATCACGCGTGAGGCAGGCCTCCTGGCCGATTTTCCGGAAAGCCTTCTCGACGCTCTTTACATTTCCTGCATCATAATCAATAATCGCTACCATAGTTTCAGATTATAACATAAAACAGGGCGGTCCGCATCTCATTTGAACATAAGATGCGGATGCCCTGACTCAGACCTTGCCCTCGATCGTGAACCAGAAGGAGACACCGTTGTCGTAATTCTTCACGCCACATTTCTGGCCGTGGCCGTCGATAATCGCCTTGACAATCGAAAGACCGAGGCCTGATCCGCCCTTTGATCTTGTGTGCGCCTTGTCGACTTTATAGAATTTCTCAAATACCCGGCCGATGTCCTCCTCCGGAATCGGCCTGCCTGTATTGAAGACGCTGACTGTGATCAGGTGGTTCTCATCCTGATCGAGTGTCACCTCAATCCGCTTCTCTCCCTCACAGTGCTGGATCGCGTTCGTCATGTAATTGGTCATGACTTCTTCGATCTTGAACTCATCGCCCCAGACATACACCGGCCCACTGTACGGAAATGAGACCTCCGCGCCGGATTCGCTGATCATCAGCTGCATACCGCTGATGACCCCGCTGATCAGTTGAACGATATCGAACCGGTCCATGACGACCGGATCATTGCCGAACTCGAGCTGGTTGAGTGTCAGGAGCCTCCGAACCATGAGGTTCATTTTCTTCGCCTCGTCCAGAATAACCCCGCAGTAGAAGCTCCGGCTCTCCTCGTCATCCGCGATTCCGTCCGTCAACCCTTCCGCGTATCCCTGAATCAGGGCGATCGGCGTCTTCAGCTCGTGTGACACATTGTTCAGGAACTCCTTGCGAAGCTCGTCAATCTGTGTCTTCTTCTCATTGTCTTTCTGCAACTCGACATTCGCGGCCTTGAGATCGGAGATGGATTTTTCAAGCTCATCGGACATCTTGTTGAAGCTTCTCCCGAGATCGCCGATTTCATTGGTCTCCCTGCCCTTGTACCGCGCATCGAAGTCGAGATTGGCCATCCGCTTCGAGAGATCGGTCAACTGTACAATCGGCTTTGTATACCGCTTCATCACAAGGCTGATGAGCACGGCCGCTACAGCGATGACAATCATACCCGCCGCGATATAGAAGAGGTTGGTCAGCCTGGTCGCAGAGGACAGACTCTCAAGAGGCGTCTGCAGGAGAAAATAATCTCCGCCCGACAGCTGTCCCCACATCTCCAGATAACTCGTATGAATCCGGCTGTCCGTCGTCTCCTGAATCACGTAGTTGTTCTTTTTTTCAATGACATGGACGGCATCTGAGTAAAAACCCGTGTAGTAGCCGAACAGACGCATCGTATTTCGCTCGGCATCGCTCGTCGTGGCGACCACCGACCGAAAGTCGGAGTCGACAATCGTGACGCTGATATTGTCCTGCACGGAGATCGTCATAATCTCGTTGGTCAGAGCAGACGCATCGCTGAGCGCGTTGATTTTATTATAGCAGGCCTCGATCTTCTTCTGCTTGTTGAACCGGTAAAACGGCGTGAGCAGAAACGCATTGGCAAGTCCGATGACGACAAGCGCGATTGCGATGATTGCGATCACGATCCCTGAGAGCTCCGTGCGCATGGAATGCGCTTTTTTCTCCGGTTTCTTCTTTTTCTTTCTGTCTCCGGCAGGAGACGTCACCTTTTTTTCTCCGGAGCCTCTCATTTTGCTTCAGCTCCGTCCGGATCAAACTTATATCCCATGCCCCAGATGGTCTTGATCAGATTTCCCTTGTCTCCCATCTTGCTGCGGAGCTTCTTCACATGCGTATCGATGGTCCGCGCGTCTCCGTAGTAGTCATAATTCCAGACTGCATTCAGGATTTTCTCCCGTGAGAGCGCGATGCCCTTGTTCTCGACAAAATAAGAAAGAAGCTCAAATTCCTTGAACGACAGCTCGATCGGTTTTCCATCGATCGTGACCTGATGGGCCGTCTTGTCAACGCGGATTCCCGCTGCCTCGACGACGTCCTCCGACCCCGCATGCCCGCTTCTCCGAAGGACAGCGTCGACCCGGGCGACAAGGATCTTCGGTGAAAAAGGCTTCGAGATGTATTCATCGACGCCGAGGTCAAAGCCGAGAAGCTCGTCCCGCTCGTCCGCACGCGCAGTCAGCATAATGATCGGCACCTGGGAATACTGGCGGATCTCGCGGCAGACCTGCCAGCCGTCCATCTTCGGCATCATGACATCAAGCAGAATAAGGGAGATGTCCTTTATTTTAAAGAAGATATCTATGGCTTTTTCGCCATCAGCTGCCTCAATCACCTCGTAGTTCTGTCTCTCCAGAAAGTCCCTGACGAGCTTTCTCATTCTGTCCTCATCATCTACGATCATTACTTTCAGTTTTTCCATAATATTCCTCCGCCGCACAGTTCTGTCGCATATTCTCACTGATAATTTAACACGGAAAATGTGGAAATCATGTGAATTGCCCGCTTTTCAGGCTCAGTAGTCCATCTTTCTCATCGCAGTGCACCGGAATTTTCCGTCTTCAATGACGAGAGCGGTCAATTCCCGTCCAAACACGCAGCCCGTATCAATGCAGATAAATCCTCTCTCCGGGAGAGAGAGCTCCTTGTCGTACGGGAGGGGCACACAGCCGCCGTCGCCCGGAAAATAGACCGGCGTCTCGTGCGGCGTATGTCCGCCGATTCCGAGCTTTCCCTTGTATTCTCCCTCATTTACGCTGCGGTCCCAGAGACAGATGTCCTCGGTAATCTCGCTGACTTTGTCTGAGACAAGTCCCGCGTGGACGCAGATAAACTGCTCCGTCTCATAGAAGAGGGGCGTGTCCTTCAGAAGCTCCGCGGCCTCCGCAAAATGATGTCCGTGCGCCTCAAAGGACTCTACAGTCCGCATGCCTCCGTTCAGCGCCCAGAGAACCGTCTTCTCTCCCCGTGCCGCCGCGTCGAGAAGAAACTGATCGTGATTGCCGCGAACCAGAACCAGACGTTCTCCCATATTCTGCTTCATTTTCAGAACCGTCTCGTAGAGCTCGAAGGAATGCTTTCCCCTGTCGAATAAATCTCCCAGTATAATCAGCATGTCCACATCCTGATCAAGCCCCACCTTCTTCACCAGTGCCCGGAATTCCAGGTCACAGCCGTGAAGATCTGTCGTTACCACCGTCTTCATCTCACCATCCCCCGTATCGTCTGTATCAGGAGATGCCGCTTCAGTTCCTCTGCCGTTCCAGGATTTCCTCTCAGAATGTCCTTCTTTTCGATGCGAACCGTGTGTGGCCGGCTGTCTGTGATGCAGAAATCATTGTCGCTGAAAATGACGTCCGCATTGTCGAGGTCGAGATGAACATAGGGTGCAAACGAATCCGACGTCAGTGTGATGGAATAACTGAAATCATCCTCCGCCCCACCGGTCCGGACTTCCACATCAATGTCCGGGTCCGGAAGTTGCAGGTATTTCCACGGCAGTACAGTCGCGACATCACGGAGCTCGCGTCCGTCAGATAGCGTGACGACACCTTCGATGAAAATCCGCTCATCGATCGATCCGGCCGTGCGCGGCCGTTTCTTCATTTCCCTGTACTCCGGTATGCTGGTCAGATCAAGGCACAGAGAGGACTCGGCCGTCTGCGCCTCAATGATTCCCGCCGTCATAACATGCCCCAGCTCATGGAAATGCATATCCTTCACATAGATCTCCGCAGTCCTGCCGACCGGATCAGGGGTCTCGTTGGATGTATAGATGCGCGCCCTGTCGCTCTCATAATAGAGGCTGACCGCCACAGGGGCAAAGAACCGGCGCGCCATGTAATGCAGAATCTTCCATCGACCGAAATAATCGATGGAAGACCAGGACTGCCCCGGCCAGACGTCGTCGAGCTGCCAGTAGAGCGCGCCCATGCAGCGGCCCCTGTTCCTGCGGAGATGATCGACACCACATTTGATGGCCAGCGCCTGCTGCAGCTGGCTCAGATACACGGTCTGTGAGAAGCTGGTCGGCATCTGGAAAAGCGCCGACATATAGCGCATCATCTTTCCGTTGGCATTTCTGTTCTTCTGGTGGTTTTCCATGACACGCGAGAATGGATTCCTGTCCTCCGGGTCTGTAAAGCTCTCGATTGTCTTCATGTCCGGAAAGGACTGGAATCCGAACTCAGAGAGGAACCGGAAGATATGATTTCTGTAATCAGAAAACGGTTTCTCTCCATGCCAGACGCCCCAGTAGTGAGAATCCCCGTCGTCATCCGTATTCTGTGCGACACCAAGACCTCCTGAGGACGGAGACGACGGCCAGTAGAAGACGCCCGGCGCCTCCCTGGCGACAGTCTCCGGAATAATTTTCTGAAAGAGCCGGATGTAATCGTCTTTCAGGGCAGGCGCATTGTCGTCCTGAAAATCCGCCCAGTCCTCCCATGCGCTCTCTATCTCATTATTGCCACAGATCAGAGCGAGGGACGGATGGGAGCGGATTCTTCGCAGATTGTCACGGATTTCATACCTGACGGACTCCTCGAAATGTTCATCCAGCGCATAACCCGCATTGGCGAACATAAGATCCTGCCAGACAAGAATGCCGAGCTCGTCACAGCAGGAGTAGAACGTATCGTCCGGATAGAAGCCGCCTCCCCAGACGCGGAGGCAGTTCATATTTGCGTCCGCCGCGGATTGGACCAGAAAACGGACACGCTTCGGCGTGATGCGCGGATACACGCAGTCCGGAGGAATTACATCGGCCCCCATCGCGAAAATTCCCGTTCCATTCACGGTAATCGTAAAAGCACGCCCCCACTGATCACTGCTTCTGTCAACTGTCAGTGTCCGGAAGCCAATCGTACGACGGATCTCCTCATGGACATTTCCTGCGAGGGACAGATACCGGACCTTCAAGTCATAGAGACTCTGCGCTCCGAAACCTCTCGGCCACCAGAGATGCACATGCGGAACCTTCAGAACGGCCGTGCAGCTCCCATCCGGAGAGTCAGACCCGTCCGCCCTCACACGCGCGCGAACCGTCTCCGCGGAACCTCTCTCCTGCAGAACGCACTCGACAAAGCCCCTGAGCGGCTTTGTGTGGACAAAGGTCACGCCGACAGAGAGTTCGCCCCCATGTCCTGTGACACGCTGACTGATCTGCACGTCATCCATCCGGCTCTCATAGGCCTCGAGCCTCACGCTCCGCCAGATTCCCTCGTCCGGAAGCTGCGGACCCCAGTCCCAGCCGAACATCGATGCGGGTTTTCGGATCGCCCGAAACCCCGGAACCGCCCCCTCCGGGACATAGACCGACCGCTTCTCCTCCGGCCAGTCCTTTCGCTCCATGAAACGGAGAGGCGAGCGGAGCACGACGCGGATCTCATTTTTTCCGGCGCGGAGGTGACGCAGGCTGAACCTCCAGCAGCGGTGCATATTATCGGCATCGCCGATGTGAACGCCGTTCACAGAAACAGACGCGAGCGTGTCGATTCCCTCAAAGACAAGATCCAGATGATCGAGCTCCAGCAGATCCTCCGGGAGCATAAAAGACCTCTCAAAGATATAGTCTCGCCTGAATAACTCCCTTGCTGCATATTCATTCATCCGTTCATACGGATTCCCGATCGCTCCCGCGTCGAGAAGTCCGGACAGCACGGATCCCGGCACCCGGACAGGATATCCCTCCTGAGATCCCGCCTCGTGCATGAACCATGTCCCGTTAAGCGATACTGTTCTCATGACCGTTCCTCCCTCGGATCGCCCGCCTCGTCAGCGTCTGCCGCAGCAGCCTGGCCAAAGATCATTGTCTGTTCCTCTAGTCCGCGCCTTCAGACTTGAAACGCTTCACGCTCCCTGCTGTGGGCGCAATTACATATCAAAGCTCAGAATCTTCTCCATGACAAGATTCTCGCAGATTCCTTCAATTTCCTTCTTCACGGAGAACGGGACAACTGCTCTCCCTGCGCTCTCCCGGATCACGAGCTGTCCGTCCATGTCGCTGAAATAAAACGGAATAGTCCGGCGCTCGCCCTTCAGGTCAGCAGATGCCGTCCCCTCGTAGACGTGTCTGGACGTCTCCCGGATTGATTCAAGACATACATTCCCCACATGCTCTGTTTCCACTGTGTTTTCCTCCAAGGTCCTATCGACCACAACATATCGTATCACCCCGGATTCACATTACAAGAATTGACAAATGAAGGAATCTATGCATATCTGTCCGCAAATGGTTCGTAAGCGGTAAACCGCCAGTACCTTATTAAAAAATACAGCTGCCATTTCTGGCAGCTGCAAATTACTAGTTAAGTCGTTTCAGGCAGTAGTCAAAACCGTTGCCGGTCTTGGTTCTTGAAGGAATCCGGGAATGGGATTTTTTCAGCCATGCGAAAAAGTCCTCGATTGTAAAAAACGAGTTTGCGAACGGTAAATGAGGTTTTGCGCTAAGGCACAAAAAAGCCCCGGAAAGTGGCGATTTTATAGGACTTTTGCGTGTATATCGCCGCTTTCCGGGTTTAGGCATTGATGGACCTGGCGGGAATCGAACCCGCGTCCGAAAGTCTGTCCGCAGAGGTATCTTCCATCACAGCTGCTTATTTCCATTCCCTCACACAGGCTGTTGTCAGCTAAATTTATAAGTTCCCGTTTTTAGCGCAGTACGGGGCTGCGGATGGCTGCCTCGACTTCGAAACCCCCGTCGAAACCAGTACAAGCCCGAATTGATATGTACTGTCTGTATACTATAAACCAAAGCCCAACCATCTGTCAAGTAAGCTGCACGTTCCTCACCCGAAATTCCGGATCTTGAAGTCACGCTGCGCCTCACGCTTTGCGTCCTTCGCGGCGATGTCGGCCCGCTTGTCATAGAGCTTCTTGCCTCTGGCAAGACCGATCTTCACTTTGACGCGGCTCCCCTTGAAATAGACCTCGAGCGGCACAATCGTGACACCCTTCTCCTTCACCTGCTGCTCGAGCTTCAGAATTTCATTTTTGTGCATGAGCAGCCGCTTCGGTCGCAGGGGCTCCCGGTTGAATATATTGCCCTTTTCATAGGGAGAAATATTCATTCCGTCGACAAAAATCTCACCGTTCCGGATGTCGACATAAGCCTCCTTAATCGAGCAGCGGCCCATCCGGAGCGATTTCACCTCCGTTCCGAAGAGCTCGACGCCCGCCTCAAAAGTCTCCAGAATGAAATAATCGTGATATGCCTTCTTATTGTTCGCGATCACCTTGATCGACTGTTTTTCCATGATTTCTCCTTATGCGAGCACAAAGTCAATCGTCCTTGCCCGCAGATCTGTCGCCTTGACCCGCACGCGCACCGGATCACCCATGACAAATGTCCTTCCGCTGAGACGTCCCGTCATCGAGTGGTCCTCTTCGCTGAAAATGTAATAATCGTCTTTCATTTCTGACGCGGGGACAAGTCCCTCGACGGTATTCGGAAGCTCGACGTAGAGCCCCCAGCCGGTCACGCCGGAGATTACGCCGTCAAACTCCTCTCCGATGTGTGTGCTCATATACTGGGCTTTCTTCAGCTTCTCCGTCTCCCGCTCGCACTCATCGGCGCGCCGCTCCGTCTGTGACGTGCGGACCGCGACATCGCCGAGCAGATCCCGGTAGTGCTGCTTTCTCTCTTCTGTCATCCGGCCACGGATCACGTCGTGGATAATTCGGTGGATCTGCAGGTCCGGGTACCGGCGGATCGGCGACGTAAAATGGCAGTAGTACTTCGCAGCGAGGCCGAAATGGCCGCTGCACTCCGTGTCATACCGCGCCTGCTGCATCGACCGGAGGATCACGCGGCTGATAAGCGCCTCGTTCGGCTCTCCCTTGATCCGCTCAAGCGCCCGCTGGATCTCCTTCGGCGTAATTTTCTGTCTGTTCTTTTCGATCTTCACTCCATTTTTCCTGACAAATGCAATCAGGTCTTCAATTTTGTCAGGATCCGGATCCTCATGGATCCGGTAGAGGAACGGGATCTTTTTCTCGCAGAAATCCTGCGCGACCGTCTCATTAGCTGTCAGCATGAAATCCTCGATCAGCCTTGTCGCAACATTGGCCTCTTCCGCGACAATATCGGTCGGGACGCCGTTCTTGTCGAGCACAATCTTTGCCTCCGGGAAGTCAAAGTCGATTGATCCTCTCTCCCTGCGCCGTGCGCGGATCTTCTGTGAAAGCTCGTACATGCGCTCAAACATCGGAACGTAATCGTGATACCGCTCCGCCAGTGCCTCATCGTGATCCTCCAGAATGGCGCGGACATCCGGATAGCTCATTCTCTCCCCGACTCTGATAACCGATTCCACGATGCGGTGCGAAACCACCTCGCCGCCTCTGTTCATTTCCATAATGACAGAGAGGGCCAGCCGATCCACACCGGCGTTCAGAGAACAGATACCATTGGATAGCTGAACCGGAAGCATCGGAATGACGCGATCCGCGAGGTAGACAGAGGTTCCTCTCTTCAGTGCCTCACGATCCAGCGCGGATCCCTCCTGCACATAGTTCGACACATCGGCGATATGAACGCCGAGCTCATAGCCGGATTCCGTCTCTGTCAATGAGACCGCATCATCGAGATCTTTCGCGTCCGGTCCGTCGATCGTCACGAGCTGCCAGCTCCTCAGATCCTCACGCCCGCTGAAGTCGCCCTCGATGACGTGTGTCTGGCATCGCTCCGCCTGGTTCATTGCCTTCGGTGGAAAATTCATCGGAATGCCCATACTGTACGCGATGGAGAAGATATCCATTCCCGGATCCGAGCCCGCGCCAAGCACCTCGATGATCTTTCCACCCGCGCCCTGATAGTCTGTAATCTCACAGACAACCTTGTCTCCGTCTTTTGCGTCAAGCCGGAGATCCTTCGGAATGAAGATGTCTCTGTGCAGTTTCAGGTCGTCCGGAACGACAAAGCCGAAATTCTTATTCTGTTCAAAGGTTCCGACGACGCGTGTCGTGCCGCGGACCATGACGGTTTTGACGATTCCCTCCCGCCTGTGCTTACCCTTTGCCGGCAGAACCTTGACTTCGACGCGATCCCTGTTCCAGGCGTTGTTTGTGTATTCCTTCGGGATGAAAATGTCCTCCGCATCCTCTTCGCCGTCCGGCGTCACAAAGCCAAATCCCCTGGAAGTGGACTGAAAAATCCCCGTCGCGGTCTTCATTTTCGATTTTGCTGCGAAGCGCTTCCCCTTTTCAGAGGGGCGGGCGCCCTTGATTTTGTATTTCTTTCCCATATATACACCCTGTTTCCGCCGGTTCCGGCATAAAGAAAGAGGCCGTCACATCAGCTATCCTCTGCGGAAATGCAGGCATTTCCGTCATTCTTCGGAGAATTTCTGATGTAACAGCCTCTGGCCTTCCTGAGATCAGGCAAGAAAATTCATCGACAGTGCAATTGAAAGCGCAAAGAAGATCACGGACATAATTCTTGTCGCCTTGACCAGTCCGCCTTCCATTGATCTGCCTTTGTTCTGCCCCCAGTAGGTATCTGCAGCTCCGGCAATGGCTCCGAGTCCCGCCGACTTGCCTTCCTGCATCAGAATGATGACTGACAGCGCTATGCAGTCAATGACATAGACGATTGTAAGCACAATCTTGAGAATATCCATGGATACTATACCTCCGAAGTAAATACCGGTCTGTATCATATCACAGCTGGCCGCAAATTACAACCTGCAAATTCCAGACAGGGGTCGTGGCGCACCGCGCAGGCATCATCGCATCATCTGCAAGGCACAGATATGGATTCTTACGGCGTGGATCCATGGCAAAGAAACCTGGTTGCATCACGCAACCAGGTCTCTTCTCAGCGTCAGCGACGCTGCTTTTTCTTTGTTTTGTTCAGATCGTTTACCGCTCAATCAGCAGGGACTCGCCTGTCATCTCGGCCGGCTTCTCCATGCCCATCAGTTCAAGCAGTGTCGGGCAGATATCGCAGAGACGTCCACCCTCGCGGAGACCGTACTTCGGATCCGCGTTGATCAGGATGAACGGAACCGGATTGGTCGTATGTGCTGTCCACGGCTCACCGGTCTCATAGTCGACCATCTGCTCGCAGTTTCCGTGGTCTGCACACAGGAACATCACGCCGCCGTTCTCCTTCAGAGCCTCTACCGCGCGTCCTACGCAGGCATCGACAGTCTCGACGGCCTTGACAGCCGCTTCCTCGACGCCTGTGTGTCCGACCATATCGCCGTTTGCGAAGTTGATGATAATAACGTCATACTTGCCACTTCTGATCGCATCGCAGAGACCGTCGCAGACCTTCGGGGCGCTCATTTCCGGCTGGAGATCATACGTTGCTACCTTCGGTGACGGAACAAGGATTCTATCCTCACCCTCGAACGGCTTCTCGACGCCGCCGTTAAAGAAGAACGTGACATGCGCGTACTTCTCTGTCTCAGCTGTGCGGAGCTGTGTCTTGCCGTGCTTTGCAAGCCACTCGCCCATGACATTGTGAAGCTCCTGATTCTTGAAGGCCACAAGCTTATTGCCGATTGTCTTGTCATAGTCCGTGAAGACGACAAATGTTGTCTTCTTTCTTGCGCCGCGTTCAAACTTGTCAAAATCATCGTCGCAGAAGCAGTGTGTCAGTTCACGCGCGCGGTCCGGACGGAAGTTAAAGAAGACGCAAGAGTCGCCGTCCTGAACGGTTGCGACCGGCTTGCCGTCCTTTGTGATGACAACCGGAATGACGAACTCATCTGTCACGCCGTCCGCATAGGAATCTGTCATCGCCTTGACCGCATCATCCTTCTCTACGCCCTTGCCGTTGGCAATGGCGTCATAGGCCTTAACGACACGATCCCAGTTGTTGTCGCGGTCCATCGCGTAGTAGCGGCCGGAGATCGACGCGATCTCACCGACACCGAGCTCATTCATCTTTGCCTGCAGCTCTCTGATATCATTGACACCGGAATCCGGCGGAGTGTCACGTCCGTCCATAAAGCAATGAACATAGACCTTCTTGAGACCGTTTCTCTTCGCGAGCTCCAGCAGACCGAAGAGATGATTCTGATGGCTGTGGACGCCGCCCGGTGAGAGCAGTCCCATAAAATGAATTGCGGAGTCCTTCTCCTTCGCGTTCTTTACGGCCGCAAGGAGCTCCTCATTTTCAAAGAAATCACCATCCTCGATCGCCTTGGTGATTCTTGTAAGATCCTGATAGACAATGCGGCCCGCGCCCATATTGGTGTGGCCGACCTCGGAGTTGCCCATCTGTCCGTCCGGAAGTCCGACGGCAAGGCCGGATGCCTGTCCCGGAACAAACGGATAATCTCTCATCAGACCATCGAGAACCGGAGTGTTGGCGATTGCAAATGCGTTGTGCTCCTTGCGCGGATTGAGACCTACGCCGTCAAGGATCATTAAGACTGTAGTTTTCTTACCCATAATTCTGATTTCTCCTTCTGATCTGCCGCTCTCCTCTGATTGCCGGCAGATAATTCTTCTGCGGAAAAAATACTGCCGTCGGCAGCTCCCGCCCGCACACTCTTAACGAGCACGCGGGCCGCGGGGGCCGCAGTCCGGCAGTTTTCATGCGCATCAGAAATTATTTCGCGTAATTGACAATATCGCCGAAGCTTGCCTTCAGGGAAGCACCGCCGACAAGACCACCGTCGATATCCTCCTTTGCGAACAGCTCTGCCGCATTGGCCGGCTTTACAGATCCGCCGTAGAGGACACGTGTTGTCTCAGCGACATCATCGCCATAGAGCTCACGAAGCAGATCGCGGATGCCCTTGCAAACTTCCTCAGCCTGATCAGACGTTGCTGTCTTGCCTGTTCCGATAGCCCAGATCGGCTCATACGCAATGATAACCTTCTTTGCATCTTCCGGTGTCACACCGTTCAGGCCGATCTTGACCTGCTGACGGATCCAGTCCATTGTGACGCCCTGCTCTCTCTGCTCAAGTGTCTCGCCGCAGCACATAACCGGAACAAGATCGTGCTCAAGAGCCTTGAGAACCTTCTTGTTGACCGTCTGGTCTGTCTCTGCGAAGTACTGACGTCTCTCGGAATGGCCGATGATGACGTATTTGACACCTGCATCCACCAGCATAGCCGGGGAGATCTCGCCTGTAAATGCGCCGCTCTCCTCGAAATACATGTTCTCAGCTCCGATCTGGATGTTGGAGCCCTTTGCTGCCTCAACTGCCGCCGGGATATCAATCGCCGGTACGCAGAGAAGAACATCGACTGTATCGCTGGCGCAGGTCTTGACCATCTCCGCAATGAGAGCCTTTGTCTCAGACGGAGTTTCATTCATTTTCCAGTTGCCGGCCGCTAAAATTTTTCTTGACATGGAATTTATATCCTCCTGATCGCAAAATGTAAACAAGCGAAACGACCGCGGCCGTGCGCAAAAGGCGCGCCGCGGTCTTCCTGTCGCAAGCAGTCCCGAATGGGCCCTGCTGTATGTATTATCAGTCCTTGTCGTCTGCCGCAGCAACGCCCGGAAGCTCTTTGCCCTCCAGGAACTCAAGGCTCGCGCCGCCACCTGTAGAAATGTGGCTCATCTTGTCATGGAAGCCCATCTGGTTGACAGCCGCTGCGGAATCACCGCCGCCGATGATCGTTGTCGCATCTGTATCAGCAAGTGCCTGCGCCACAGCCTTTGTGCCTGTTGCAAGAATCGGATTCTCGAAGACGCCCATCGGTCCGTTCCAGACGACTGTCTTTGCTGTCTTGACAGCGTCGCTGTACAGAGCGATTGTCTTCGGTCCGATATCCATGCCCATCTTATCCGCCGGGATCTTGTCGATATCGACAACCTCTGTGGCGATCGGTGCATCGATCGGATCCGGGAACTCAGATGTCACAACGGCATCGACCGGAAGAAGGAGCTTCTTGCCAAGACTCTGCGCCTTGGCGATCATCTCCTTGCAGTACTCGACCTTTGTGTCATCGACGAGAGACTGTCCGATCTCATGGCCCATGGCCTTTACGAATGTGTACGCCATGCCGCCGCCGATGATCAGTGTATCGCACTTCTCAAGAAGGTTATTGATGACATTCAGCTTGTCAGCAACCTTTGCGCCGCCGAGGATCGCAACGAACGGACGAACCGGGTTCTCAACTGCATTGCCGAGGAAGTTGATCTCCTTCTGCATGAGATAGCCGACAACGTGCGGTCCCTTGACGAACTTTGTGACGCCGACGTTGGAGCAGTGAGCACGATGAGCCGTACCGAACGCATCGTTAACGAACACATCGGCAATGGAGGCAAGATCCTTGGAGAACGAATCGATATTTTTCGTCTCTTCTGCTCTGTAACGTGTGTTCTCAAGAAGAATGACATCGCCGTCCTTCATCTCATTAACAGCGGCGCGGACATTGTCATCGACAACGACCGGGCTCGGGACGAACTTGACTTCCTGGCCGAGAAGCTTTGTGAGTGCTGCAGCGACCGGAGCAAGTGTCTTGGACGGTTTGTCGGCCTCTGTCTTGATCTTGCCAAGGTGAGAGCAGAGAATAACCTTGCCGCCGTCAGCGATCAGCTTCTTGATTGTCGGAAGTGCAGCTACCAGACGGTTGTCATCCGTGATCTCGCCATTCTTCAGCGGAACATTGAAGTCGCATCTGCAGAGAACTCTCTTGCCCTTTACATCAATATCATCCACAGATTTCTTGTTTAAACCCATGATCCTTTATCCTCCTGTCTTTCATATAACAGGCTGAATTCGTTTTCAGTCCTGCTGTTAAAAAAGGGCCCGGTCCTTGAGACCGGACCCTTTTAGGTCTTGAGATTCAGTATTCGCTGATCTTAACA
>ONSX01000024.1 GCA_900320615.1 uncultured Eubacteriales bacterium | reverse complement strand
CAAGCTGTTCATGCTGAAGCAGCAGGAAAATGCAGAGAAGCTCGATGACATCCGCGGCAAGGTCACGGACATCGCCTGGGGCAACCAGATCCGCTCGTACTTCCTTCAGCCGTATCAGCTGATCAAGGACCTGCGGACCGGCGAGGAGCAGACCAATGCGCAGAAGGTGCTGGATGGCGGCATCGATCCGTTCATCAATGCGTACCTCAAGTGGATTGCGCTCGGCAACAAGGATCAGAAGGACAAGACAGAAGCGAGGTAAGGCATTACAGCAGTCATCCGCAGAACGGCCGGGTGAGCCTGAATCGGTGAGTCAGGCGGGATTCAGAAGAAAGGCTGAAGATATGATCAATACGTAGGTGCAGGCGTATTCAAGGTTCTTAAAATGAACAGCGAGGCGATCACACGCCGCGTCGGTCACAGACTGAATATCAAGTATGTTCTGGATCTCAGAAATTTTCCAGGCGATCCGGCCGAGAGCGTGCTGACACACGACTTCAATGATATTCTGAATGATGACTCCGTCAGTATTGTCGTGGAGACGATGGGAGGTCTGAAGCCGGCGTACAACTTCACGAAGGAGCTTCTTCTCGCGGGCAAGAATGTCTGCACATCAAACAAGGAGCTGGTCGCGGAGCACGGCGTCGAGCTTCGTTCTATCGCGCACGACATGAACTGCAACTATCTGTTTGAGGCGAGCTGCGGCGGCGGTATTCCGATCATCCGCGTTCTCAATTCGTCACTCACAGCCGAGGAAATCGAGGAAGTGACGGGTATCCTGAACGGAACGACGAACTATATTCTGACGAGCATGACCCAGGAGGGTGCGGACTTCAACGACGCGCTCCGGGAGGCTCAGAAGAATGGCTTCGCGGAGCTTCATCCGGAGGCTGATATCGAGGGAATGGACGCGTGCCGCAAGATCGCGATCCTCTCCTCGCTCGCTTATGGCAAGCATGTCAATTACAATTATGTGCCGACAGAAGGAATTACGAATGTCGACGCGACGGATATCTGCTACGCGAAGAAGCTTGGAGTTGTGATTAAGCTCCTTGCTACGAGCCGCCGCGAGAAGGAAGGCACGTGGGCGATGGTCGCGCCGATGATGATCGGCAGCGAGAACCCGCTCTCTGCTGTTGACGGCGTCATGAACGCGGTTATGGTCAAGGGCAATGCGGTCGGAACGACTATGTTCTATGGCAGTGGCGCAGGCTCTCTTCCGACGGCGAGCGCTGTGTGCGGCGACGTGATCGATGCCGCCAAGCATCTCCATACGACGATCAAGTCGGATTCCGGTACGGGCGTCACGATGAGACTGATGAAGATCGACAACGTGGCGCGTCCGTTCTTTGTCCGCTTCAGCGGAACGGAGGACGAGGCAAAGGCAGCATTCGGAGATATCCATGATGTTATCCGCCTCGATGGTGTGAGCGGCGAATTCGGCTTCCTTACACCGACCATGAAGGAGGGCGATTTCAAGGCTGCAGCGGAGAAGTCCGGCAAAGTGGTCAAGTGGTACAGAAGAGGAAAGAAAGAAGAACAGTAAATGCTGACAGTCAAGAAGTTCGCCGGCTCTTCGGCCGGATCTCCGGAGCAGCTCCGGAATGTGGCCAGACGGTGCATCGAGGATTATGAGAAAGGCGACGACATTGTTGCCGTCATTTCAGCGGGAGATGTGCTGGCCGGATCGCTGCGGAAGCAGGCGGGCGTTATCAGCAGTTCTCCTTCCAGGCGGGAGCTCGATATGCTCATGACGACAGGGGCGCAGGGAACGGCTGCTCTTCTCGCCATGACGCTCGGGTCGCTCGGCGTGCGCGCTATTTCTCTCAACGCTTTCCAGGCGGGCATTCACGTGACGGGAAGATACGGAGAGGCGCGCCTAAAGAAAATTGACGGAAGCCGTATTCTGGATGAGCTGGGCGACCGGACTATTGTTGTCGCAGCCGGTGATCAGGGCGTGAATGCCTATCATGATCTGGCAACGCTGGGCCCGGGCGGCAGCAATATAACGGCCGTCGAGCTCGCGGGAGCCCTGAAGGCGGACAGCTGCGAGTTCTATACGGATGTCGACGGCATCTATACGGCTGATCCTTCTATATGTCCGAAGGCCCGCGTGCTCCGGGACGTGACATATGGTGAAATGATGGATCTGGCGACACTCGGTACGGGAAGTATACAGCCCGAGTGCGTCGAACGCGCGAAGCAGTACGGGATACCACTTGTGATTCGTTCACTGGAGCACAGGACGGAGGGAACGATTGTCAGAGAGGAGACTGTGTTGGAGAAAAACCTGATCAGCGGAGTCGCGCTGGACAAGAAGACAGACCGCGTATCGGTTCTCGGTCTCAGAGATGAGCCGGGCGTCGCGTACCGCCTGTTTGACATTCTTGCAAAGGCACAGGTCAATGTGGACCAGATTCTTCAGTCTCTCGGCCATGACGGGTCGGAGGACATCTCATTTACCTGCCCGGAGGACCAGGTGGAAAAGGCAGTGGAGACGCTGGAGAACAGCAGGGAAAAGCTTCCGTTCACGAAAATAGATGTCGACAGAGACACGGCCAAGGTTATGGTGACCGGATCCGGTATGATCGGCCGGCCGGGAGTTGCCGCGAAGCTGTTTGAGGCGCTCTACAATGAGAAGATCAATATCTCGATGATATCGACCTCGGAGTTCCGGATTACCTGCATTATCAGCAGGAAGGACGGAGAGAAAGCTGTGAATGCGATTCACGATGCGTTCGGTCTGGACAAGATACTGACGGCATGAGACGGAGCTTGCGCGCAGGAGGCAAAGCAGCTCCCTGAAGAATGAAAAAGCAAATATACATTCTAAAACAACGGCGGCATTTCGCCGTGTGAGCCGGGGCGACGGTCTGAAGCCGTCTTTCCGGCTCTTTTTATTCCCTTATGTAACATGAATGTAAAGGATGTGTAAAATCTATGGTAATTAAATTTTCCATTATGTAAAATAGAGACGTGATATATAATATTTGAGTAAAGCAGTCCCTGCCACAGATCCCGTTTTTCAAGGAAGGTGGAAACGTATGGAACTTATCCGGGGCAAAGAGGCTCCGGAGTCTGGAAAGGAGAACAGACCTTGTCTATTCTGAATTTTGTCGAGCTTTTCGGCGGTCTCGCATTTTTCCTGTATGGAATGACACTGATGTCCGGTTCACTTGAGAAAATGACGGGCGGTCAGCTCGAAAAATTGCTCAAAAAGGCGACTGACAACCCGTGGAAAGGACTTCTTGTCGGCACAATCATAACCATCGCGATTCAGTCGTCGTCAGCGACGACGGTCATGCTGGTCGGCTTCGTCAACTCCGGAATCATGGAGCTGCACCAGACCATCAGCGTGATCATGGGATCCGATATCGGCACGACACTGACGGCGTGGATTCTCTCGCTGACCGGCATCGACGACTCGGCGAGTCCGTTCCTCTCGATGCTGAAGCCGGAGAATTTCTCTCTTGTGTTTGCGGTCATCGGCATTCTCATGCTGATGGTATCGAAGAAGCAGAAGCGGAAGGACCTCGGCACCATCCTGATCGGCTTCGCGATCCTTATGACAGGCATGTCGATGATGAGCTCTTCTATGAGTCCGCTCGCGGATGACCCGAAATTCCAGAGCGCTCTCGTTGCGTTCAGCAATCCGGTGCTCGGCGTCATCATCGGCGCGGTCATTACCGGCATCATTCAGAGTTCTGCGGCGTCCATCGGTATCCTGCAGTCTCTGTCCATGACGGGGCTCATTTCCTACAAGGTGGCGATTCCGATCATCATGGGATGTAATATCGGAACCTGTATGACGGCGATTCTCTCCTCGATCGGAGTCAACCGCAAGGCGAAGCGCGTCGCGGCGGTTCATATTTCAATCAAGATCATCGGCACGATTTTCTGGCTGGTTGTCTTTGAGATCCTGAACGCAATCTTCCATTTCGCGATTCTGGACAGCATGGCAAATCCAGTCGGCATTGCGATCAGTCACACGATCTTCAATCTGCTGACGATTCTTCTTCTGTTCCCGTTCCAGAGGCAGCTCGACAGACTCGCGCATATCCTGATCAAGGACACGGAGGAGGAACAGGAACTTTTCCTGGATGAGCGCCTGATGGTGACACCGACGATTGCTGTCGCAGAGTGTCAGAACGCGATGGACAAGATGGTCAGAAAGGCCTGCAAAGGTCTTGACACGGCGATCGATCTGCTGCGCAATGGCTACGCCCAGGAGAAGTTTGAGTTTGTTGGAAAAAATGAGAAGAAGATCGACTCCTACGAGGATCACATCGGCGCCTACCTCATGAAGCTGACGACGACACAGCATCTGTCCGAGGCTGACAAGCGCGCGGCATCGACGATGCTTCACGGCATCGGGGAATTCGAGCGTCTCGCGGATCACGCGCATTACATGGCGAAATCCGCTGAGGAGCTGAATGACAAGAGGATCCAGTTCTCGCCGCAGGCGCAGATAGAGATGAAGAAGCTTCTCGAGGCGGTCCAGGAGATTTACATGCTCGCAGTTCAGTGCTATGAGAAGCAGGATCTGAGCGTGGCGAGAAGAATCGAGCCGCTGCAGGATGTGGTCTCCGTCATCTGCGAATCACTGAAGGAGCGCCATATTGAGCGCCTGGAGACGGGTGTATGTACAGCGGAGCAGGGGTTCATTTTCAATGATATTCTGTACAGCTGCGGAAGAATCGCTGACCACAGCATGAATATTGCCGCCATTGTGCTGCGCATTGCGACGGCCTCGTCGGGCGAGGGTTACATGCACGACATCAAGAAGCATCATTCTCCGGAAAATGAAAAAATGTACGACGAGTACTACGAGAAGTTCATGCCGGATCCGGTACCGCAGAAGAATGCGGCTGCAGATTCTGCCCCGGCGGAAATTTCTTGTGCCGAGGCCGGAATATAAATGGCTGACGAGAGCAGGGCAGGAACCATTCCCGGAATGCGGAGTGGATGCCCGGGTTCTGTCGGTTTGTGACATAAAAAAAGGGACTGTCCATGCGACAATCCCTTTTTTATGCTCTGTCAGCGGATAAATCCCGGCTGCTTCGGCCGGATCGGTGCAATGGCAGCTTTACCGGATCAAAATCCTTCTGCCGGGCTTATTCTGCTGCCGGAGCGCCATCCTCTGCAGCGCCGTTCTCCGGATGTGTCTCCTTGTAGTCAAGGTAGTCGTTGACGGCCTTCTCGACAATATCGGAATCCATGCCGTGGACCATAGCGGCCTCATCCAGGGACTCGCCCTGGGACGCCGGGCATCCCAGGCAGTGCATGCCCATGCTCATGAGAAGCGGTGCAATATTGATGTCGACACGAAGAATGTCGCCGATTGTCATATCTTTTGTGATGTGCTGTGCCATAAGTATCCCTCCGGAATCATGTTTTATACGCTGTCCTTCGCAGAAAATGCGGGACAGGCAGGTTTCGTCGATAGATAGTGTCAGTATAAGCCTAAACCAGACCATTTTGCAAGGATTTATTTTGATTGCATTTGTTGTAGAGAGGGATTAGAATAGCGGTATAG
Organism: uncultured Eubacteriales bacterium; assembly: GCA_900320615.1. GTDB lineage: Bacteria > Bacillota > Clostridia > Lachnospirales > Lachnospiraceae > Chordicoccus. The sequence goes on along the minus strand of ONSX01000024.1, from coordinate 25,999 downwards.
CATATATGCACAACTCAAGGAGGTAATAAATTATGGCATATGTTATTTCTGATGAATGCGTCAGCTGCGGCACATGCGCAGGTGAGTGCCCGGTAGGAGCTATTTCTGAGGGTGATTCTCATTACGAGATCAATCCGGATGAGTGCGTTGAGTGCGGTACATGCGCAGCAGCATGTCCGACAGGCGCTATCTCCCAGGGCTGATATAAGCGTGAGACAGAAAGAAAGAGGACCGGTAATTGCACCGGTCCTCTTTCTTTCTGTCGGAATTACAATCAAGTAAGCGGGAAAGCCCATGGTTTTAACCGTGGGATGCAAGCAAAGTTACAGATCCCCCAGCTTTTCGACTGCATTTTTCGCGACGACAATCTCTTCATGCTCCCGGAGATGCGCCTCGCCGGCAGCTGTGAGCGCTTCGCTCTCGCCGTACTCGGACAGCGTGTTGCAGACCCTGTTGAAGTCCTCCGGCGTGTGGCTTCCCTGATGAAGCGCGAGCAGGTATTCACCGGATTTCCGAATCCGGTACAGCGCGCTGTCCGACTTGAAGAAGCCGCGCAGTGCGCGGGAGCCCGCGATTACCGAATCGAGATCTCTGAAACGGAAAAGACGCAGAAGCTGGACAGATTCCGTTCTGGTCCTGCCCGCAGACTGCGGAGCGCTGTCGGCAGGCATTCCTTTCTTAGCCTTAGTGCCTGCCTTTTTTGCATCGAGCAGTCTGTGAAAGATGTCAATCATATCGTCGGCGCCCTCGACATTCCAGTCAATGTTCTCGTCGGCTTTTATGCTCGTCGGAGAGAATCTGGAGAAGCGGTTGTCGAGCTCAGCCGGATCATCGACACGGGTGATGATGAGCGTGAGCGCGTGTTCCGCCTCGGGAATTGCCTCGATCATAATCGGAATATTGTCTCCGGCGCGGAATCCGAAGCGGCGGTTGGCTTCGAGCATCATGTCACGGAAAAGCTGCTTTGCCTTGTCAGAGCCATAGACAAGTTCTCCGATATCGATGCTCCGATCCGCCAGATCCTGGCTGGTCAATGTGCACTTAATCTGATTATCATTGATTTTCTCTATCTTCATGCCCGTAATTATACGCCGGGAAGGTCTCCTTGTAAATGAGGTGCGATCTTGTCAAAATCCACAGAACTTTTTGCAGGATCCATCGGAGTTTCGGAAAATCCATTGCCAAATATCCCTGATCCGCTATAATCCAAGACACAGAAGCGCATCTGTTGTGACAAGCGGCGCGGCACGGCCGGCGGCGCCGCAGAGGCAAGGGGCGGAGATTTCATTCCGCGTGCCCGATACGTGGCAGCGCAGCGGAGAGGGCAGTTGTAAACTCACACGAGGAACTACCATGGAAAAACAAAATCATCAGGAAAAGGGATCGTACAGGCAGTACCGCAGAGAGCTGCAATCACTGCGGGACGGCGGATGCAGGCTTTATTATCCGGGCGACCGGGAGATTACGCCGAAACAGATGGCGGAAACGATGGCGACGGACCTGAGAGCGACCTACATGCGCGATACAGTCTACGATCAGAAAGGGAGGCCGGTCGGAATACATTTTCAGAGAATCAACCTGGAATAACAGGGCAGAGCCTGCTGGTTCCAGCTTTATAACACAAAAACAGACATTGTAAGAATTACTGCGGGCAACACATAACTTCATACATAATAAAAGGACTGCCGCATGAAGGCAGACTGACAGTTGGAATCGTGTGGAAAGGATTTTCAAGGAAATCTTTCCGGGGCGTGCATATGCCTCCACACGGTTCCTTTTTTATTTACGAAAGGTCCCATCCTTGGTATAATGATTCCAAATGTGAGGTTATAGATAAAGTATATGCAGAAAGCAGTCAGAAAGAAAAAGAAGCCGATTCTGCCTGTTCTCCTGCTGGCAGTGATCGTCGCCGTCGCCGGAGGCGTCTATTATTATATTGACAGCAGGACTCCGTCAAAAAGGCATCTGAGTGCCAGGGAATATTTCGGAGGCTCAGACACCTCGATGGCGGTTACCGCAGGGGGCGAAGTGATAAAGGATGCAGCGGTCGTCTATGACGGCACGACCTACATTTCTGAAGACATCATCGCAGAGAGAGTCGATCCTTCTTTTTATTATGAAGAAGATGAAAAGCTTCTCGTCGTCACGACGCCAACGAAGAAGAAGACACTGGATCTGACGAATGGCTCGTCTTCGGACAAGGAGGCGGAAATTCTGGACGGAACCGTCTATGTTTCTGTGGATTTCTTAAAGCAGTGGGCAGATGTGGAGGTCACGCAGTATGACAGCCCGTCGCGTCTCCTGATCAAGTCGGCGTGGACCTGTCCGGTCGGAGATGTCTCCAAAGACACGGTTATCCGTGAGTCGGCGGACATCAAGGCACCGATCATTAAGAATGTGTCATCCGGCGATACCGTTCAGCTGCTCGACGTCGGCTCCGACGGCAGCGCGAGCGAGGGCAAGCGGGACGGTTTCACAAAGGTTGAGTCAAGTGACGGGTATGTCGGATATATCAGCGACTCGGATATCACGAACATACGGGAAATGACAGAGAACCATACGAGCAGCATCGGGGATTACACGACGGTCGGATTTGACGGAAAAATCAACATGGTCTTCCACCAGACGACAAGTCAGGCGTCGAACAGTGCGCTGGCGAACTCAATCGCGAACGTGACGGGTGTCAATGTCATTGCTCCGACGTGGTATTTCCTTGATGACAAGGAGGGAGGCGTTCAGGATCTCTCCAGCGCAGACTATGTCGCGACTGCGCACAGCGCAGGCATGAAGGTGTGGGCGGTTCTCAACGATTTCGACGGAAATGTCGCTTCATCCGACGATACGGCAGCATCCCTCTCGACGGACACATATCGGTCAAAAATTGTTGATACGGTTATGAAGTCTATCAAGGCGTCCGGCGCTGACGGCCTCAACATCGACATGGAGCATGTGACGAAAAAAAGTGTGAACGATTTTCTTGAACTCGTGCGTGAATTTTCAGTCGAGTGCAGGAACGCGGGGCTCGCGCTCTCTGTCGATGACTATGTTCCTACATTTACGGGATATATGAACCGTGCGGAACAGGCAAGAGTATGCGACTATATTGTTACAATGTGTTATGATGAACACAGCACGGATTCCGAGGAAGCCGGATCAGTCTCGTCGCTGGCCTTCGTGAAGAAGGGGATCGAAGACACGCTGGAGGCTGTCCCTGCTGAGAAGACGATCGTTGCGATCCCGTTCTTTACGAGGTTGTGGACGACAACGAACGGAAAGGTCACGAGTACGGCCTACGGTATGACGGACGCAGAGAATGCCGTCTCGTCCATGAATATGTCCGAGAAATGGGACGATAAGACGGGGCAGACGTACTGCGAGCAGACAAATGGCGATACAAAGTATCAGATGTGGCTTGAAAATGAAAAGTCCATCGGCCTTAAGATGGAGGCCGTGCAGGAGGCCGGCTGTGCCGGCGTGGCGGAGTGGAAGCTCGGCCTTGAGAAACAGGAAATCTGGGAGATTATAAGTAATTATCTGGCCTGAACGGCCCGGCGGAAAGGAGTTGCCAAGTGGCAGATTATACGATGTTCAAGCAGCAGTTCAAGGGGTTTGACAAGGACGAGGTTCTCAGCTATATCCGTCAGAAGGATGAGGAGATGGCTGCGAAGGAGGAGTCTCTGAAGCAGGAGATCAGCAAGCGCGACAAGATTATTTCGGAACTGAAGACGCGCATCATCCTGAAGGACGATCAGGTTGAGGAGCTGAAAGCCGAGATTGACACGAAGTACAAGAAGTATATTGAGACGTACAATCAGATCAGCGACCTCGTCTACGAGTCGAAGATTCGTGGGGAGCAGCTTGTCAGCGACGCGACGGTCAAGGCCAACAAGATGCGCGCAGACGCAGAAAATGAGGCCCGGGAAAAGTTGGATACCGCGAACGCGAAGGCACAGAAGACCGTGAGCGAGGCGGACGCGAAGGCGCAGAAGACCGTGAGCGAGGCGGACGCGAAGGCGCAGACGACCGTGAAGGATGCGGACGCAAAGGCAAAGCAGACGGTCGAGGAGGCAGATTCTCGCGCGAAGCTGACCCTCGATGATGCGAACCGCAGGGCGAAGAAGAAGCTCGACGATGCGGACGCGGAGGCAAAGCGCCGCGTTGAGTCTGTCGAGAGCGTCATTGACGCGAAGCTGACGGACGGCAGGAAGCGTTACAGCGCGGTTCACGACGAGATGAACGACATTGTCCGGATGTTCAATCAGATTCAGAAAAAATTCATGCAGTCCTACAAGGAGGTCCATGAGATCATCAACAGCATGCCGGAGGCATTTGATGATGCGAACCTGGATGATGAGGATCTCGACGACGAGGGCGACGAGGATCTTCGTGCGATCAGCACAGGATTCAGCCTGGATGACCTCGATGAAGAAGCGGATGAGCTTGATCTGGATGACGACAGTGACGACACAGAAAATACTGACGCGAAGAAGAACGGAGGCGCAGAGAATGGTGACAAGCCGTCTCCTGATAATGACGGCAAGACAATCGACATCACGTCTTTCGGCGCTGTGAATTGAGGCGCTGCCATGAAGACGGAGATTGTAAAGATTGATCCGAAGGCTATCGATGAGGCGGTGATTGCTCACGCGGGGGATATTCTGAAGCGGGGCGGCCTGGTTGCATTTCCTACGGAGACTGTCTATGGTCTCGGAGGAGACGCTCTGAATCCGGATGCGTCGAGAAAGATCTACGCGGCCAAGGGCAGACCGTCCGACAACCCGCTGATCGTCCATATTGCGGACATGGAGCATCTGGAGGCGATCGCGGAGACTGTCCCTGACAACGCGCGGCGTCTGGCCGGGGCTTACTGGCCGGGACCGCTCACAATGATCTTCAACAAGAAGGCGATTGTGCCTTACGAGACGACGGGCGGCCTTGACACAGTGGCCGTCCGTATGCCGTCCGACCCGATTGCGGCAGCACTTATCCGCGCGGAGGGCGGCTATATTGCAGCTCCGAGTGCGAATACGTCAGGACGCCCGTCTCCGACGACTGCCAGGCATGTCATCGATGATCTCGACGGAAGAATCGATATGATCATCGACGGCGGCGGTGTCGTAAAGATCGGAGTTGAGTCAACAATCGTTGATTTTACAGACCGCGTTCCGACCATTCTGCGGCCGGGATATATTAACCTCGACATGCTGGAGCAGGTGCTCGGAGAAGTGCGGATTGATCCGGGCATTCTTGATGCCAGTGCGAACAAGGGCATCCGGCCGAAGGCTCCGGGCATGCGCTACAGGCATTATGCGCCGAAGGCTGACATGACGATTGTAGAGGGCGAAGAAGATGCAGTTGTAGCGAAGATCGCATCTCTTGCGCGCGAGGCGGCGGAGGCCGGAAAGAAGGTCGGCATCATTGCAACTGACGCGACGGGCGGACGCTACGCGGATGCTCTCCGGCCGTATCTGGCGGCAGGAAAACGGGAGAATGCGTACGCGGATTTTGCAGATCCGTCTGCTGAAGACGGCGAAGAGGCAAGGCAGAGCGCCCGGAATCCTGTGGAAGGAAAGAAAAAAGGAAACGTTGACATCCGCGACATCGGAACACGCGACGACGACCGGACAATCGCCAGACATCTCTTCGCAGAGCTCCGCCAGTTTGATGACGACGGAGTGGATGTCATTTTCTCGGAGGCATTTGAGACTCCGAGAATGGGAATGGCGATCATGAACCGGCTGAAGAAAGCGGCCGGACAGAAGCTTATCAAAGTTTAAGATGGGAGAGCGTATGGGAAAGGTTACATTTATGGATCACCCGCTGATCAGACACAAGATTGGCATTATCAGAAACAAGAACACAGGCACAAAGGAGTTTCGCGAGATCATCTCTGAGATCGCGATGCTCGAGTGCTATGAGGCGACGAGAAATCTGCCGCTCGAGGATGTAGAGATTGAGACTCCGATCGCAAAGACGACTGTCAAGGAACTGGCGGGCAAGAAGCTCGCGATCGTTCCGATTCTGAGAGCCGGCATCGGCATGGTCTCCGGTATGCAGGCTCTCCTTCCAGCTGCGAAGGTCGGCCATATCGGCATGTACCGGGATCCGGAGACACTGAAGCCGGTCGAGTATTATTGCAAGCTTCCGGCTGACATCGAAGAGAGAGACGTATTTGTCGTTGACCCGATGCTTGCGACCGGCGGAAGCGCCTGCGACGCGATCGCGCAGCTGAAGAAGCACGGCTGCCGGAAAATTTCATTTCTGTGCATCATCGCGGCACCGGAGGGACTTGCGAGGCTTCAGAAGGAGCACCCGGATGTTGATATCATCATCGGCGCGATGGATGACCATCTGAATGATGACGGGTATATCGTCCCGGGTCTCGGAGACGCCGGCGACCGTATTTTCGGAACAAAATAAACGGTCTGTCCGGATTCCGCCCGGCAGGTATCGGCGGAATCCGGACGAGGCGCGCTCTTCCGCGGTGCGGGAGGCGCTAAGAAGGGATATGTCTATGAGCGACAAAAGGACGGATTATCTGAGCTGGGATGAATATTTCATGGGTGTTGCATTTCTGTCCGGCATGCGGTCGAAGGATCCGCACACGCAGGTCGGCTGCTGTATTGTGAGCCGCGACAACAAGATTCTGTCGATGGGCTACAACGGCTTTCCGAAGGGCTGCTCCGACGATGAATTTCCGTGGAGCAGAGAGGGTGCGCCGCTCGACAACAAATATTTTTACACGACCCACAGCGAGCTGAACGCGATTCTGAATTACAGAGGTGGCAGTCTCGAGGGCGCGAAGCTCTATGTATCGCTGTTTCCGTGCAATGAGTGCGCGAAGGCGATTATTCAGGCCGGGATCCGGACAGTCGTCTATGACAGCGACAAGTACAAAAATGAAGACAGCACGATCGCGTCGAAGCGCATGTTTGACGCGGCCGGGGTCCGGTACTATCAGTACACGAGGACCGGAAGAGAGATCAGGCTGACGGTCTGAGGACTATTCATTTTTCAAAAGGGTATGTCTGCCGCGAATCCGCGGCTTTCCATACAAGGGCCTCCTGAATCAGGTGTGGAGGTCACTAAATCATAAGGAGTTTTTCAAAATGGCAAAAGACAAAAAAATGGTCGAGTCGATTACCGCTCGCGATGTGGATTTCGCGCAGTGGTACACAGACGTGGTCAAGAAGGCGGAGCTGACAGGCTACACATCTGTTAAGGGATGCATGGTGTTCAAGCCTGCCGGATATGCGCTCTGGGAGAACATCCGGAATGAGCTGGACAGACGGTTCAAGGAGACCGGCGTTCAGAACGTCTATCTTCCGATGCTGATTCCGGAGTCCCTTCTTGACAAGGAGAAGGATCACGTTGAGGGCTTTGCTCCCGAGGTCGCATGGGTTACGCAGGGCGGTCTCGAGAAGCTTCCTGAGAGAATGTGTGTCCGTCCGACATCCGAGACGCTGTTCTGCGACCTGTATTCAAAGGACATTCAGTCCTACAGAGATCTTCCGAAGGTCTACAATCAGTGGTGCTCGGTTCTCCGCTGGGAGAAGACGACTCGTCCGTTCCTCCGCTCGAGAGAATTCCTGTGGCAGGAAGGCCACACGGCGCACGCGACGGCTGAGGAGGCTGAGGCGCGCACTGTGCAGATGTTGAATCTCTATGCGGATTTCGCGGAGGACTTCCTTGCGATTCCGGTACTTCGCGGTCAGAAGACAGACAAGGAGAAGTTTGCGGGCGCTGTCTCGACTTATACGATTGAGGCGCTGATGCACGACGGCAAGGCACTTCAGTCCGGCACGAGCCACAACTTCGGCGACGGTTTCGCGAGGGCATTCGGCATCCAGTACACGGACAAGGACAATAAGCTGAAGTATGTCTATCAGACATCCTGGGGCATGACGACTAGAATGATCGGCGCGATCATTATGGTCCACGGCGATGACGACGGACTCGTTCTTCCGCCGAAGGTTGCTCCGACGCAGGTCGTGGTGATTCCGATCCGCCAGAACGCAGAGGGAATTCTGGACAAGGCGGGTGAAATCGCTGACGCGCTGAAGAAGGCGGGCCTCCGCGTAAAGCTGGATGACTCGGATCGTTCACCGGGCTGGAAGTTCGCTGATCAGGAAATGAGAGGCTTCCCGCTCCGCATCGAGATTGGCCCGAAGGACATGGAGAAGGATCAGTGTGTTCTTGTCCGCCGCGATACCCGTGAGAAGACGGTTGTAAGGATCGAGGATGCAATGACTGCGTCCGCGCAGCTGCTCGATACGATTCAGCACGATATGTTCGAACGCGCGAAGAAGTTCCGCGACGAGCACATCTACGAGGCGGATACCTATGAGGAGTTCGTCGATACGGCGAACAACAAGCCGGGCTTCATTTTCGCGCCATGGTGCGGGGATGTCGAGTGTGAGAACAAGATTAAGGAAGATCTCGCTGTCACATCGAGATGCATTCCGTTCGGCGACAGCCGGGTCCCGAAGGACGGCGCGAGATGCGTCTGCTGCGGAAAGCCGGCGAAAAAGATGGTTTACTGGGGCAAGGCATACTAATGCGGTGCTCCGTTTGATCCCGCAAAATCCCGCCGCATCGGCTGCCAGAGATGGCGGCTCGTGCGGCGGGATTTTTTCAGGATTGCAGCGCGGGAATCATCGGCCACTCAGTGGCCGGGTAGTTCGCCCGTGACAGATGTCATCGGAGGGAAGAGAAAGTGAAATTGAAATTACCGGCCAGGGTGAAATATATACTGGACATTCTGCGGCAGAACGGATATGAGGCCTATGTCGTCGGCGGTTGTGTCCGCGATTCCGTTCTCGCGAAGGAGCCGAATGACTGGGATATCACGACATCGGCGCTTCCGGAGCAGATCAAGGCGTGCTTCCGGCGTACAGTCGACACAGGCATTCAGCATGGTACGGTGACGGTTCTCGTCGGCAACTCATCATTCGAGGTCACGACGTACAGGATCGACGGCGAGTATTCCGACGGGCGGCATCCGGACAGCGTGACCTTTACCGGTCGGCTCGCGGATGACCTGAGAAGGCGCGATTTCACGATCAACGCCATGGCCTACAACGAAGAGAACGGACTGGTCGATCTCTACGGCGGCATGAAGGATCTGCAGGAGCGTGTGGTCCGCTGCGTCGGAAATCCCGATGAACGGTTCGATGAGGATGCGCTCCGCATCATGCGGGCGGTTCGTTTTGCGGCCCAGCTCGATTTTGGCATTGACCGCGCGACCTATGACGCGATTGCCTCGCACACGGATGATCTTCACAAGGTGAGTGCGGAGCGGATCCGCGTGGAGCTGGTGAAGCTTCTCATTTCTGATCACCCGGAGCGGTTCATGGATCTCTACGAGCTCGGTATGACTCGCGTGATTCTCCCGGAGTTCGATGCATGCATGAACACGCCGCAGAACTCGATCTATCACATCTGGAATGTCGGAGAACATATCGTGCACGCCATGTGCGAGGTGCCGGCGGACACCGTGCTCCGCATCACGATGCTGCTTCATGATATCGGAAAGCCGACTGTCAGATGGACGGACAGCCTCGGGAGAGACCATTTCAAGGGACATGCGCGTGTGAGCGCGGAGATGGCAGACGGCATTCTGCGCAGGCTGAAGTTTGACAACAATACGCGAAAGAAATGCGTGAACCTCATCCGCTGGCATGACCTGCGGCCGAAACCGGAGCCTGCCGACGTGAGGCGGACTATGTATACGGTCGGTCCAGAGAATTTCGAAGATTTCCTGGCTGTGCAGTGGGCCGACGACATGGCGAAGAGCAGCTATATCCGCGACAAGGCGCTCCAACAGCTTGGCCGGATCTATGATGTGTACCGGCGGATCATAGAGAACGGGGACTGTCTCAGCATCCGGGATCTTGCGATCAACGGCAGGGATTTGACGGAAATCGGAATCCGCGGCAAAGAGGTGGGCAGTATTCTCGAGGCATGCCTCATGTGCGTGCTCCGAAACCCTGCCATGAATGACCGCGAGCTTCTGATGATGTATGCCAGGCAGCGGGTCGGGCAGATCCTCAGGGCGTAACTTATCAGATGTCCGCCTTTTATGCCCGGCGTTCAGGAACGCAGAAATCTGAGGGGGAAGAGGCAGTTGAGAATGGAGGATTTGAAATGGGAGTCAGAGACACAAAGCAGGAGGCAGACAGAGACCTGGAAAAGAAGACGCTCTGTCTCGAGGTGATCCGGAGGCTGAAGAAGGAATATCCGCTGGCTCCGTGCACACTGAGCTATGACGACGCGTGGCAGCTCCTCGTGAGCGTGCGGCTCGCGGCCCAGTGCACCGATAAGCGGGTCGACATGGTCACTCCGAAGCTGTACGAAAAATATCCGACGGTCGCTGCCCTCGCGGCAGCAGATCCGGCGGATATCGAGGCGATTGTGAAGCCCTGCGGTCTGGGACACTCCAAGGCGAGAGATATTTCCGCGTGTATGCGTGTGCTCCATGAAAAATATAATGACCGTTGTCCGGACACGTTCAAGGAGCTGCTCGCGCTCCCGGGAGTCGGGAGAAAAAGTGCCAATCTCGTCATGGGAGATGTCTTCGGCAAGCCCGCGATTGTGACAGATACACACTGCATCCGCCTCTGTAATCTGATCGGACTGGTCGACGGTATCAAAGAACCGGCAAAGGTGGAGCGGGAGCTCTGGAAGATCGTTCCTCCCGAGGAGGGCAGCGATCTCTGCCACCGGTTCGTGTACCATGGAAGGGCGGTCTGCATCGCGCGGCGTCCGCAGTGCGACAGGTGCTGTCTCCGTGACATCTGCCACTACGCGGCTGAAACAGGTGATGCGAAGAAGGCAGAGGAGGCGAAATAATCGATATGCTGAATGTAATATTGCATGAGCCGGAGCAGCCGGGGAATACCGGAACCATCGGGCGGAGCTGCGTGTGCAGCGGCACTGCGCTTCATCTGATCGAGCCCCTGGGATTTCATCTGACGGACCGGTATATCAAGAGGGCAGGACTGGATTACTGGGACAGGCTCAGCGTGAGACGCTATATGAACTACGAAACCTTTATGGAGGAGCATCCCGGAGCCAGAGTCTGGTATGTGACGACGAAGGCCAGACAGTCCTATACAGATGTCTCGTACCGCGACGGCGATTTTCTTATGTTCGGGAAGGAGAGCGCAGGAATCCCGGAGGAAATTCTGGCGGCACATCCGGACTCCTGCGTCCGGATTCCGATGATGCCGGGTGAGCGCTCTTTGAACCTGTCGAACTCTGTCTCCATCGTGCTGTTCGAGGCGCTGCGCCAGCTCGGATTTCCGGGCATGCAGACAGAGGGAAACCTGCATCGTCTGCGCTGGGAGTGAGAGCGGAGTCCGCTCGATATTGCCCGGATATTCGCAGCCGCGCGCGGCCCGGGATGCGCATGAACCGTGACACGCAGAAGGCTGACAGCGCGTGCTATTTACGGGAACCTTGACATCCTGTGGCGCAAAACGTATAGTTTAATCAGGTGATTATGCATACGAAAAGTCCGTGCAGCTATGGGACTGTCGTTGAAAATTCACAACAACTACACACAGAAGGGATGGTAATCAATATGTATCAGGATGAGTACAGACGCTGGCTTGCCGCAGACCTCGAGGACTTTGACCTGAAGAGAGAACTTGAAACGATCAAGGATGATGATGACGCGATCAAGGACCGCTTCGCTGTAGCGCTTCAGTTTGGCACGGCAGGTCTCCGCGGTACGCTCGGCGCTGGCACGAACCGCATGAACATCTGGGTAGTCCGTCAGGCTACGCAGGGCGTTGCTGACTGGGTCAAGACACAGGGCGGCACGCAGACGGTTGCCATCAGCTACGACAGCCGCCTGAAAGGATCTGCATTTGCGAAGGACGCGGCAGGCGTTCTCGCAGCTAACGGTATCAAGGTTCGCATTTATGATGCGCTGATGCCGGTTCCGGCCCTCTCCTTTGCAACCCGCTACTACAAATGCAATGCCGGCATTATGGTGACAGCGTCTCACAACCCGGCAAAGTACAACGGCTACAAGGCATACGGTCCGGACGGCTGCCAGATGACAGATGATGCAGTAGCTGTTGTCTATGACCAGATCCAGAAGACAGATGTCCTCACGGGAGCAAAATATATCAGCTTCGCAGAGGGCGTCGAGCGCGGACTGATTCGTTTCGTCGGAGACGACTGCAAGGCAGCATTCTATGAGGCCATTGAGAAGTGCCAGGTTCGCCCGGGACTTGCGAAGACGGCCGGACTGAAGCTCGTCTACTCGCCGCTGAACGGCACAGGCCTTGTTCCGGTTACGCATGTCCTCAAGGATATCGGTGTCACAGACGTAACGATCGTTCCGGAGCAGGAATATCCGAACGGCTACTTCACGACGTGCCCGTATCCGAACCCGGAGATCTTTGAGGCACTTGAGAAGGGACTTGAGCTGGCAGAGAAGGAAGGCGCGGACCTGATGCTTGCAACAGATCCGGACGCAGACCGTGTCGGCATCGCGATGAAGTGCCCGGACGGCTCCTATGAGCTGGTTTCAGGCAATGAGATGGGTGTCCTTCTTCTTGACTATATCTGCGCAGGCAGAATTGAGAAGGGAACCATGCCGAAGAACCCGGTTGCGGTCAAATCGATCGTCTCCACACCGCTCGCTGACAAGGTTGCGGAGCACTATGGCGTCGAGCTTCGGCATACGCTCACGGGCTTCAAGTGGATCGGCGATCAGATCGCCGGACTCGAGGCAAACGGCGAGGTTGACCGCTTCATCTTCGGATTCGAGGAGAGCTACGGGTACCTGGCAGGACCGTATGTCCGCGACAAAGATGCGGTTGTCGCTTCCATGCTGATCTGCGAGATGGCTGCGTACTACAGAAGTATCGGATCTTCCATCAAGCAGAGACTTGAGGAGATCTATGCGCAGTACGGCCGCTATCTGAACAAGGTCGACAGCTATGAGTTCCCGGGACTTTCCGGTATGGATAAGATGAAGAGTATCATGGACAATCTCCGCAGGAATCCGCCGAAGGATTTCTCGGGCGACAAGGTTGTGTCTGTCACGGACTACTCGAAGCCGGAGACGACAGGTCTTCCGAAGGCCAATGTTCTGACCTATGGTCTGGAGGACGGCGCGACGGTTGTTATCCGTCCGTCCGGAACAGAGCCCAAGATCAAGACGTACTTCACAACGCTTGGAAAGAATCTTGAGGAAGCTCAGGCCGAAAAGGACAAGCTGACGAAAGCAATCGGACCGCTTCTCAGCTGAAAAAAGTATTCCGAACAGTATGGAAAATGCAGAATTTTCGGGGGCTGCCGCGATGCGGCAGCCCCGTTTGCAACGCGGATGAAATGCTTGACAGTGTGGGGGTCGTGCGATATAAATATAGAGTCTGTTATTATCTGTCAGAGATGATGAAATTATTCAGGAGGATATAATATATTATGAATAAAGTTGAATTAAGTGCGGCGATTGCCAATGAGACTGGTCTTTCCAGAAAGGACGCAGAGGCTGCGGTCAAGGCATTTGTTGATGTCGTCACAGAAGAGCTGAAGAAGGGCGGCAAGGTTCAGCTGGTTGGCTTCGGCACCTTCGAGATCTCTGAGAGGGCAGCCCGTGAGGGACGCAATCCCCAGACAGGTGCATCCATGGAGATCAAGGCTTCCAAAGCTCCCAAGTTCAAGGCCGGCAAGGCACTGAAGGACGCTGTCAACGAGTAAGTCAGAGATAGAATAAGCAAAGAGCTGCCGCCTGTGACGACAGCTCTTTTTTTAGCAATATAAACCGGAGAGAACCGCAGTGCGGACGACTCCGGCCGGTGGGGAGAAAGACATGAGATTAGATAAATATCTGAAGGTATCGAGACTGATCAAGCGGCGCACCGTGGCAAATGAGGCGTGTGATGCCGGCCGCGTGACGGTCAACGACAGGCCGGTCAAGGCCTCCTATGACGTGAAGACGGGGGATGTGATCGAGATCCGCTTCGGCGAGAAGACGGTCCGCGTCGCAGTCGTGGATATTCAGGATACGACCAAGAAGGAAAATGCTGCCGATATGTACAGGTACGTCTGATATGGGCAGGACGAAAGGTACGGAGCGCAGGCGCGTGGCTTCCGGAAAAACAAGGAAGAACGGAAGGAAACGTTCTTCCCGCATGCGCGTCACAAGGGAGAATAGGATCACTATGCTGATCGTTACCGGTGTGGTCCTTCTGCTGTTTATTGTTCTGGCTGTGCAGAGCTGTCATCTGAGAAAGCAGATTCATGCCAACGAGTCGGAAAATGTCCGGTTAAACTCGCAGATCAAGGCCGAGAAGGAGCGGACAAAGAGCATCGAGTCCCTGCGCGAGCAAAGGTAAAACAGCTGATCAGGAAAACCGGTATGCTCCGGGACTGCCGGTACGTCGTTGCCGGCGTATCGGGCGGAGCAGATTCGGTTTTCCTTTTTTATATCCTGAAACAGATGGAGTCTGTGTACGGCTTTCACCTCCATGTCGTTCATGTCAACCATGAGATCCGGGGCGCCGAGGCGGACGGCGATGAGCAGTTCGTGAGGGACTTGTGCGCGGAGCACGGCGTCCCGCTGACAGTTTGCAGAAGAAACATTCCGGCATATGCTCTCCGGCAGAAAATGACGCTTGAGGAGGCAGGGCGGTGCGCCAGGTATGAAATATTCCGTGCGGAGGCCAGGCGGCTCGGTGGGGACGATGAAGTGCGGATTGCGCTGGCACACCATCAGAATGACGCCGTGGAGACGATGCTCTTTCAGATGGCGAGAGGCTGCGGTCTCGACGGGATGGCGGCGATCCGCCCGGTGCGTGGCAATGTGATCCGTCCTCTTCTTGCCGTGACAAAGGAGGAGATCCTCACATATCTGACCGTAAACGGGATCGCATGGCGTGAGGATTCGACAAATGCGGACAACGATGCTGTAAGGAACCGGATCCGGCACGACGTGATCCCATACATGGTCAGAGAGGTCAATGCGGGAACCATCTCCCATCTCGCGGCGGAGGCCGCGGACTGCGCGGAGGCGGCTGAGTTTATTCATGGAGAGGCTGTGCGCCGGGCATCGCAGTATGTCTCTTTCGGAGCAGCAAGGCGCATTGACTGCGCGCCGGACTTTCCGGAAAGCACAGCGGAGATCACATCCCCTGATACAGAGAAATTTGTATCCATTGGGGCAATATCCGCGGAGACGGTGTCTTCTGCCTTCATTTCCGACGAAATTCTGAGGGAGCCGGACATCATCAGAAGGGAGATCATCCGGCAGGTTCTTTGCCGTCTGGCAGGATCGCTGAAGGACATCGCGCGGGTTCATATCGGGAAGCTCGACGGGCTCCTCGGGCATGATGCGGGAGCTGCTCTCGATCTGCCGTATGGGATTGTGGCGGAGAGAGAACAAAGCTGCGTGCATCTCCGGAAGAGGGAGAGAAGGCCGGACGGGATCTCTTCAGCGGATGCCCGGGAGAGGGAGGAAGCGCGGGAACATGCTTTTTCCCTTGTTCCCGGAGAAAAAGGAAGGCTCGGCGGGTACTTGTTTTCAGCGGAGGTGATTTCGCGGAAGGGCGGGGCGATCCCGGAAAAAAGATATACGAAATGGTTTGATTATGATACAATAAACACGTTCTCTATGACCTTCCGCTATCGGGAGCCTGGCGATTTCCTGACGGTGAACGCGGAAGGGGGCCGGAAGAAACTGTCCGATTATTTTACGGACGAGAAGGTTCCGGCGCGGATGAGAGACAGGATCCCTGTTCTCGCGGACGGGAAGGAGATTATCTGGATCGTCGGCATGCGGATCGGTTACCGGTTCCGCGTCAGGCCGGAGACAACGAACGTACTTGTGGTCACGGCGGAGCAGGAGAGTTCCGACTGAAATCGGTTTTACAAAATCCGGCGGCTTTTGCCAGCTGTTTCACAGCGGCGGATTCCGTGCGGAGTAAGAATACAAATCTAAGAAAAGAGGAATCTTCGATATGAGCGACAATATCAAAGTCCTGATCAGCGCGGAGAAGGTCGATGCCCGGATCAGAGAAATCGCAGCCCGGATCAGTGAGGACTACAAGGGAAAATCCATCCACATGATTTCTATCTTGAAGGGTGGTGCGTACTTCATGACGGAACTGTCGAAGTATATCGCGGAGGATATTCCCGTGACGTTTGACTTTATGCAGGTCTCAAGCTACGGAAATGGAACGGAGTCAAGCGGCCACATCAAGTTCACGAAGGACCTTGATGAGAGCATCCAGGGCAGGGACGTGATCATTGTGGAGGATATCATTGACACAGGTCATACACTCTTTTACCTGATGGATCTTCTCGCAGAGAGAAAGCCTGCGTCCGTGAAGCTCTGCACGCTTCTGGACAAGCCGGGAAGAAGAATCAGAGATGTAAAGGTGGATTATGAGGGATTCCGGATCGATGACCTCTTTGTCGTCGGCTGCGGTATGGATTATGCGCAGAAGTACAGGAATCTTCCATATATCGGAGTTATTGAAACGGAGTAAATGAATTGAATCAGAACCAGAACCAGACAAGACCTTCCAGGAGTATCGCGCTGTATCTGGCGCTGATCCTCATTTTTCTGGCGGGATTTTTCTATCTCTCAGGACGCACGAGATCAACGTCAGATTACACCTATGCACAGTTCGCGAAGGCACTTGAGGCCGGAGATGTTGATTCTGTCACAATCCGGCCGAACTCTGAGGTGCCGACCGGTCAGGTGACCGCGGTCCTCTCGGACGGACGCAGCCGCAGTTTCTATGACACGGACGTCAACTCGGTCAAGGAGATGCTCGAGAGCGACTACAGCGATGTATCTGTGTACGTCGAGGATGTCCAGTCCGACTTTCCGGTCCTTATGACCGTGATATCAGTTGCAGCTGTTGTCATTTTCATGATCCTGTTTTTCGTCATGATGTCCAGAGCGCAGGCCGGGGGCGGCGCAAATGCCCAGATGATGAACTTCGGGCGGAGCCGTGCGCAGCGGATGGACGGAAAGCAGAATCCGATCACCTTCAAGGATGTGGCGGGACTCGAGGAGGAGAAGCAGGATCTCGAGGAGATCGTTGACTTCCTGAAGAACCCGGCAAAGTACACAAACGTAGGCGCGAGAATTCCCAAGGGAGTTCTTCTGGTGGGTCCTCCGGGGACAGGCAAGACGCTGATTGCAAAGGCGGTCGCCGGTGAGGCGGGTGTCCCGTTCTTTTCGATCTCAGGCTCTGATTTTGTCGAGATGTTTGTGGGTGTCGGTGCGAGCCGTGTCCGCGATCTGTTCGAGGAAGCGAAGAAGAACCACCCGTGCATTATCTTCATTGACGAGATCGACGCAGTGGCAAGACGGCGCGGCGCAGGTCTCGGCGGCGGGCACGATGAGCGCGAGCAGACGCTCAACCAGATGCTCGTCGAGATGGACGGATTTTCGGCAAATGAGGGAATTATTGTCATGGCTGCGACGAACCGGGTCGATATTCTGGATCCGGCGATCTTGCGACCCGGCCGCTTTGACCGCAAGGTCTCTGTCGGCATGCCCGACGTCAGGGGAAGAGAGGAGATTCTGACCGTTCACGCACAGGGCAAACCGCTTGCCGATGACGTTGATCTGAAGCAGATCGCGCAGACGACAGCCGGATTCTCGGGAGCGGATCTTGAGAACCTTCTGAACGAGGCAGCTATCGGGGCCGCGAGAGAAAACCGGCCGTTCATCCGGCAGGACGATATCAGGGCCGCATTTGTCAAGGTCGGAATCGGTGCAGAGAAAAAGAGCAAGGTCATTTCCGAGAAAGACAAGCGGATTACCGCTTACCACGAGTCCGGCCACGCGATTCTGTTCCACCTTCTTCCGGACGTCGGACCGGTCTACTCTGTTTCCATCATTCCGACTGGAATGGGCGCGGCAGGTTACACAATGCCGTTGCCGGAGCGCGATGAGATCTTCAACACCCGCGGAAAGATGATGCAGGACATCATGGTCTCCATGGGCGGCCGCGTCGCCGAGGAACTGATCTTTGACGACATTACGACCGGCGCGTCGCAGGATCTCAAGCAGGCGACGCAGGAGGCGAGGGAGATGGTCATGAAGTACGGCTTTTCGTCCGTGATCGGCCCGGTCTCTTATGATGATTCCGGTGAGGTTTTTATCGGACGGGACTTTGAGAAGACACAGAGCTACAGCCAGCACACAGCGGAGGAGATTGACGACGAGGTCAGAAAGATTCTCGAGAAGTGCTATTCCGAGGCGAAGCGGATTGTCAGTGAGCACAGGGATGTTCTTGATGCAAGCGCGGAGCTGCTTCTTAAGAAAGAGAAGATTGGAAGAGAAGAATTTGAGGCTTTGTTTCAGAATTGATCGAAATTGGTTAAAGGAGTGCCATGGGCATGGATATGGCAGATGACGGCGCATCGAAAGTACAGCAGTATGTGTCCTTGATGCGGCCCCTGTTCAAGAAACGAGCGGTTTTCAGTGACGAGAGCCGCTTTTACAGGACACCATTTGAACCGAAACCGGGCGATAATGTGACGGTCAGGATCCGAACTCTGCGGAATAATGTAGATGAGGTCTGGTTTATCAGCGGCGCGATGCGCGAGCGGATGCACGTTGGCGAGACGAGCGAGGGCTTCGATTACTATGAATATACGCTTCCGGTCGGGGAGGATCCGGTCTCTTACTATTTCGAACTGCGTATCGGCAATATGGCCTGCTATTACAATAAGCTCGGGATTACCAGAGATCTCTCCACGAGAAACTCATTCAGGATCTGCCCTGGCTTCTCGACGCCGGAGTGGGCGCGCGGAGCAGTCATGTATCAGATCTACACGGATCGGTTCTACAATGGCAACCCGGCAAATGATGTTGTTGACAACGAGTATTTTTATCTCGGCGGTTACGCGCGTCATGTTGATGACTGGAATCAGGTTCCGTCCAACATGGATGTGCGCAATTTCTATGGCGGAGACCTCCTCGGAGTCGAGCAGAAGCTCGATTATCTGCAGGATCTCGGAGTGCAGGTCATTTACCTGAATCCGATCTTTGTTTCTCCGTCGAATCACAAGTATGATATCCAGGACTACGACCATGTGGATCCTCATTTTGCGTGCATTGTCAAGGACGGAGGCGAGCCGCTGAAGGACGGAGACACGTCGAACGGAGACGCGACGATGTACATTCAGCGCGTGACTGATCCGATCAATCTCGACGCGTCAAATTCGTACTTCGCGCACCTGTGTCAGGAAATTCACAGACGCGGGATGAAGGTCATTCTGGACGGAGTCTTCAACCACTGCGGTTCCTTCAACAAATGGATGGATCGGGAACGCATTTACGAGCAGCACGGCGGATACGCGAAAGGCGCGTTCATCGATGCGGACAGCCCATACCGGACATTTTTCCGGTTCAATAATGAGCACGCATGGCCATACAACGAGTTCTATGACGGCTGGTGGGGAAATGAGACGCTGCCGAAGCTGAACTATGAGGACAGCCCGAAGCTCGTCGAGTACATTCTGAACATAGGCAGAAAATGGGTTTCCCCGCCGTACAGCGCTGATGGATGGAGACTTGACGTCGCGGCCGACCTCGGCATGAGTGCCGAGTACAACCATCATTTCTGGAAAATGTTCCGGAAGGCGGTCAAGGAGGCAAATCCGAACGCGATTATTCTTGCCGAGCATTACGGTGAGACCTATGACTGGCTGAAGGGCGACGAGTGGGACACCGTCATGAACTATGATGCGTTCATGGAACCTGTCTCCTGGTTCCTGACAGGCATGGAGAAGCACAGCGATCAGTTCCGGGAGGACCTTCTCGGGAACGGCGAGGCATTCCGCGACGCGATGACGTACCACATGGCAAGCTTCATGGCGCCGTCGATTCAGTGCGCGATGAATGAGCTCGATAACCATGACCATTCGAGGTTTCTCACCAGGACGAACCACTATGTCGGCCGTGTCAATCATCTCGGTGCGGAGGCCGCATCTGTCAATATCAATCCCGCCATCATGCGGGAGGCAGTCCTGATGCAGATGACATTCGTCGGAGCACCGACCGTCTACTATGGAGATGAGGCCGGCGTCGTCGGCTTCACGGACCCGGACAACCGGCGCACATATCCGTGGGGCAACGAAGACAAAGATATGCTCGACTTCTACAAGCGGGCAATCCGTCTTCACAAGAAGTACAGAACGCTCTCCGACGGGTCCACGAAGGACCTGTGCAGCGGTTATCACAGTGTTGTCTACGGACGGTTCTCCGATAAGGAACAGTTTGTGATTGCGGTGAATTCCGGCGAGCAGCCGATTGCGCTGGAGATTCCGGTCTGGGAGACCGGCGTTATGCGCACGGCCAATACGAAGATGACGCAGCTTCTTACGACGTGGAGGGACGGCGTGTCCGAGGAACCCGTTGAGCATGATGTCATCGCCGGTATTCTGACGCTGGATCTGAGGGCTTATGAGGCCGTTGTTCTCTACAGACAAGACTGATGTTCGGCCTGTCTGCGTGCCGTATGACTGGAAATGATATGAGAAGAAGACCCGGACTTGTCTCCCGGGATCTGCAGACACTGCAGGTTCAGCGAGAGAGATCCGGGCCTTTTTTTATACTCTCATAAAAGGAACACAGGGTTGTCAGAACATAGGGAATGATCCACAAAAGACCGAGACCGAGCGTAATCACGGCGAGAAGTATCCAGCCTATGAAACTTGCACAGATGAAGAAGAGCTTTCCCTTTCGTCCCCGCATCATAAGGCGTGACATACGCATTGCCTCATGCAGAGGGATCTCACCGCTTAAATCGAGAAGAACGAACCCTGCCATGGCGTATGTCAGAAGGAAGATGAGCGCCGCGACGAGACATGCGGCTCCGGTCACGGCCAGAATGACTGCAGTCATGGGGTGCCTCCTGATCTGACCGAGTGCGATCAGCAGGGGAACGATGGGAAGAATCTGCACGACGCCCCGGATGATGCCAAAGAGCACAAACCGATCCGGCTGCATCCGGAAGACAGCCAGAAGTGAGCTGAAGGAGGTCTCCTCTCCGCGCAGTATCTGCAGAAAATGAAAATCGGCTCCCCAGATAAACAGCGAGATCAGGACCTGCATGATAAATGCGATCCCAGCACCTGATATGACCTCTGCAACGCCGGCGGATTTCATCACGGCCGCAAGGACAGCTGCTGCGATCATGTGCAGCGCAATCAGCACGGCGGGGTAGGCCACGCTCTCACCCCAGCGGCCCTCCAGCGCGCCGCGGCTCTGTTCTTTTAAATGACTGATGCTGTCTGTTTTCATCGGATAATTACTGCCTGTACCTTTCCTTTTGCAATCCTGCGAGCTGCGCCGGTCTCAGACAAGTCCGGCATCCTTGCCGAGTCCGTCAAGACCGGATGGAGATGTTCCTCCCTGGGAAGAGCTGTCTTCACCGGAAGAGGCGCGGCTCTTGGAAGAGCTCTCCGGGGAGGAATCCGCGCCTTCGGCTGCATGTTCTGAGGAAGAAACCACACTCCTGTCCGACTGGTCAGCATTCCCGCCCGACTGTCCGGTCAGCGCATTGTACAGCCGGTTTTCGACATTTGCTTCAAATTCCGATACGGAGTCGGTATCCGAGAAATCGGTCACCTGCGCCTCCTTCACAGCGTAGTCCCAGACTCCGGTTGATACGAGCGTGGCGGCGCTGACGGCGATGATAGCGGCGGACAGGATAATGCCGGCCGCATTCAGGGCGAGCGCGACGGACGCCATCGGGCAGAGCTTTCTTCGGCGTGAGAGAAGCGCGAAGATGACTCCGAGACCTCCGAGGAATATGGAAATTCCGAATATAATGCCGAGCAGAGAGCAGATGCCGCAGAGGAGCGCGGCCCTCGCCATCCCGTTCGGCTCATGATTTCTCCGGATTTCCGGGTCAAAGCGGCGGGGATCCTGCTCGTAGTGGCCGGTTCCGTTGAAGTCGCCGAGGGGTGACTCGGAATAGGGATTGAAGAAGGAACCGTTCCACGGGTCGGAGAAAGGGTCCTTCTGCTCACTCTCGCGGTTCCGGAGCTCAGGATTGTGCTCGGCATTGGCACTGTCGCCCTGATCATACTGGTCTGATTCGTGAAAAAGTCCCATGAAAAGATCTCCTGATAAGAGGTGCTGTATAATGGTGTATACATTTAGCAGTATATCACGGGTGCCATGCGACTGCAATTTCGAGCCGGTTTATGCTACAATAATAATTAAAAAAGACTGGTTGATGGAGATGGCAGAATAAATATGAAAGACAAGTCACCGGCGAAGAACAGTTATCTTACCATACAGACGCTGCAGCGCATGCCCTACTATCTGCAGTATCTGAAGAAGGCGATGGCGGAGGGGAGGACGTATGTCTCGGCTTCAGCGATCGCCGCGGAGCTTCAGCTCAATGACGTGCTTGTGCGCAAGGATATCGCGGCGGTGAGCTCAACGGGCGGAAGGCCGAAGGCCGGCTTCAATGTCTGCACGCTGATCCGTGATATTGAGCAGTACATGGGATATCATACGACGAAGGAGACCGTCCTTGTCGGGGCGGGATCCCTGGGCAAGGCCCTGCTCCGGAACCGGGAGTTCGACATGTACGGGCTGAAGATTGTGGCGGCCTTCGATGTCCGCCGGAGCCTGATTCACAAGAAAATCGACGGGGTCGAGGTCTACTCGCTTGCGAAACTCAAGAATTACTGCCTTCGTCAGAACATACAGATCGGAATCATCACCGTTCCGGCGGAGGCCGCGCAGGATGTGGCGAACCGGCTTGTGGACGGCGGAATCCAGGCGATCTGGAATTTTGCGTTTGTGAAGCTGCAGGTGCCGGACTATGTGCTGGTGCAAAATGAAGACCTTGCGTCCTCTCTGGCGATGCTGTCGCAGCATCTGAGACTTGCAAATGAGATGGGAGACAGCTGGATTGAGTAGCGGAGAAAATTATTTTCTGTTGTTTTTGGCACAGGCCCTGCGGGCAGATGCGGAGCGCACCAAATGGTGCACTCCGCATTTTTCTATTTTAGTGAGCGAAAGTGCCGGAAAATCCAGTAAATAAGGACAAAAACGAAGCATGGTCGGCAAAAACTGTACTGAAATAGTCGGATTTAATCGATAATGCAATATCGATATTTTCACATGTTTGTCTTGTTTAACTAAATGACGCTGTGATATTCTTGGGACAGACATGACATAGAGGGAGAGTGTTTTCATTTTCAGAAAAACTCTCGCAGCGGTATATGAACTGTCAATTCAGGCAAAGAGGAGAAGAACAATGGACTATCGCTTAGAGCATGATTCACTCGGAGAGGTAAAGGTGCCGGCAGATAAGTACTGGGGCGCCCAGACCGAGCGCAGCCACGAAAATTTCAGAATCGGCGTCGGCATTGAGACAATGCCCCGTGAGATCACACACGCCTTCGGCATCCTGAAGAAGGCGGCAGCGCAGGCTAACCACAGCCTGAAGCCGGAGAAAATGACGGATGAGAAGCTCGCCGCTATCTCGAAGGCATGCGACGAGGTCATTTCCGGAGAGCTGAACGACAACTTCCCGCTCGTCGTATGGCAGACAGGCTCGGGCACACAGTCCAATATGAACACGAACGAGGTCATTGCGAATCGCGCGAATGAGATCGCGGGCAAGAAACTCTGCCATCCGAACGATGACGTCAACATGAGTCAGTCCTCCAACGACACATTCCCGACGGCCATGCACATCGCATCTGTCATTGCACTCGAGGACAAGCTGCTTCCGTCCGCAGAGGCTCTGATCGACGCATTCAAAAAACTTGAGGCGGAAAATGAAGGCATCGTCAAGTCAGGACGCACGCATCTGCAGGACGCTGTTCCGATCAAGTTCTCGCAGGAAATCAGCGGCTGGAGATCCTCCATTGAGAAAGATGTCGAGCTTGTAAAGCTCGCACTGAAGCCGCTCAAGGCTCTGGCACTCGGCGGCACGGCTGTCGGCACAGGCCTCAACGCACCGGCAGGTTTCGCGAAGCTTGTCGCGGAGAGAGTTTCCGCTCTGACGGGCAAGGATTTCTATACGGCGGAGAACAAGTTCCACGCGCTGACATCCAAGGATGAAGTTGTGTTTGCGCACGGCGCGGTCAAGGCGATGGCCTGCGATATGATGAAGATTGCAAATGATGTCCGCTGGCTCGCTTCCGGCCCGCGCCTCGGCCTCGGCGAGATCACGATCCCTGCCAATGAGCCGGGATCCTCGATCATGCCGGGCAAGGTCAATCCGACACAGTGCGAGCAGGTCACGATGGTTGCTGTCCAGGTTATCGGCAACGACGTTGCGATCGGTATGGCTGCATCGCAGGGTAACTTCGAGCTGAACGTCTTCATGCCGGTCATGGCATACAACTTCCTGCAGTCCTGCCGTCTCCTCGCCGAGTCCATGACATCCTTCAAGGACAAGTGCGTCGTCGGCATCAAGGCGAACAGGCAGAAGATGCACGATAATCTCCACAATTCGCTGATGCTTGTCACGGCTCTCAACCCGTACATCGGATATGAGAAGGCTGCGAAGACATCCCAGCTGGCGTTCAAGGAGAACATTTCCCTCAAGGAGGCGTGCGTGAAGCTCGGCTTCCTGACACCAGAAAAATTCGATGAGGTTTTCCATCCGGAAAATATGGCGTAAGCCCTGACCGGGCGCCGCGGGACTAGTCCGGCGGCGCCGGATTGTTTCATAGAGAACCCCGTATCATGCGCTGCATGACATGCGTTCTATATACACAAGACAACCAAATTGTAGAAAGGAAATCAAACTATGGTCTACAGTTATTTTCCAGGCTGCACTTTGAAGAACAAAGCCAAAGACCTGGACGCGTACGGACGTGCGTCCGCGAAGGCACTCGGTGCCGAGCTGGAAGAAATTCCGGAATGGCAGTGCTGCGGCGGCGTATATCCGCTGAGCCACGACGAAATCGCGATCAAGCTTTCGTCTGTTCGTGCCCTCGCGTCCGCGAGAGACGCCGGACATGATCTGGTCACCATCTGCTCTGCGTGCCACAACGTCATCAAGCAGGTGAACAATGACATGGCGAATGATGAGTACGTCTCGACACGCGCGAACAACTATCTCAAGGCAGACGGCATTGAGTATCACGGCGAGACGCGCGTCATTCATTTTCTGGAGCTGCTCCGCGATGATATCGGCTACGACAAAGTCAAGGCGGCTGTCAAGAACCCGCTGAAGGGCCAGAAGATCGGCGCGTACTACGGATGTCTCCTGCTTCGCCCGTCACAGGTCATGGCGATGGACAATGCCGAGAATCCGACCATCATTGAGGACCTGATCAAGGCCGTAGGCGCGACACCGGTTGTTTACGCACAGCGCAACGAGTGCTGCGGAGCGTATCTTACGATGGAGGACAGCTCCGTTCCGGGAAAGCGCGCGAAGGCAATCCTCAGCAATGCGAAGGCAAACGGTGCTGACACAGTCATCACAGCGTGCCCGCTCTGCTACTACAATCTGAAGAAGCATTCCGAAGGCACGGGCGTCACCGTGAGATATTTCACGGAAGTTCTTGCCGAGGCACTCGGCGTAAAGGAGGAAGTATAATGGCCTCTAATTACGAAGTTACGAAAGATGAAATTCTGGCGATCAGCGGCGTCAACCCGCTCAAGTGCATGCAGTGCGGCAAGTGCTCCGGCACATGCCCGGCCTATGACGAGATGGAGTATCATCCGAACCAGTTCGTCCTCATGGTTGAGCGCGGCGAGATCGACAAGCTCATGGCATCCAAGTCTATTTACAAATGCATGTCCTGCATGGCCTGCATCGAGAGATGCCCGCGCCAGGTTGAGCCTGCGAAACTCGTCGAGGCGATCCGCCTCGCGGTGATCCGCAAGCAGGGCCAGAACCACCTCGTTCCGGACGACATTCCGGCAAAGCTCGACCCGGATCTGCCGCAGCAGGCTCTGGTCAGCGCATTCCGCAAGTATACAAAGTAAAGGAGAAATACAATGCAAAGAATTGGCGTATTTGTCTGCCAT
>ONSX01000011.1 GCA_900320615.1 uncultured Eubacteriales bacterium | reverse complement strand
TCAGGGAGGTGTTCGCATGCTGAGCAGACTGATCGGATATGAAATGAAGGCATTTGGCAGGATTCTTCTGCCGCTCTACGGAGTCGCGATTGTTCTCTCACTCCTGGTCGGGATCGAGCTGAATGCATTCTCGGGGTCGAAGATGCCGGAGAATGCATTCGGGATGGCTCTGATTCTGTTCCTCGGACTGCTGATCATGGCTATCTTCATTGTGACCGTCGTGCTGTCCGTCGGCCGGTTTTACACAAACCTTCTCGGCCGCGAGGGATATCTCATGTTCTCGCTGCCGACCGGGACAGGAACGCTCATCTGGGCGAAGGTCATTTCCTCGATTATCTGGAGCTTCTTCAGCACCGCGGTGGCTTTTATTGCGGTCCTGATTCCTGTGCTCGCCTACCCGGGCACGGTGGACGAGCTCGCAGATATGGGCAGGAATGGAGGCTGGAGTGCCCTGATGGAAGCGATTGCTCCGTACCGCTCCAATATCATTCTTGCTGTGCTGCTTGTCATCGCATACCTTGCCTATTGTATTGTCAAGATTTATGCGGCGATTGCGATCGGCCAGCTCTGGTCGGACCATCGGATCATCGGATCCGCGCTTGCTTACATCGCAATGGGAATTGTCGAGGCAATTCTTCTGGGCGCGACCGGCATTGCCGTGTCTCAGTCGGACAGATGGAATGACCTCAGTCAGGTGATGGCGTTCACTGGCGCGGAGGTTGTGGCAATTCTTATGTGCCTCGCCGGCATCGCCGTGTGCGGATTCATTACATGGATTCTGCTCGACCGGAAGCTGAACCTCGAATGATGTCATGCCCCGCATGATGAAGGGAATGTGCGAGACGGAGGTAATCTTTCCCCGCCAGATGTTTTACTTGTTGCTTTACGATTTCAATCCTGACGCCATTATCCCACGGTCTAAAAACTGATGGTTTTTCTGGATGGCATTTTATAAAAAAGGAAGAGCCGGTACCCTGTCACGGGGTACCGGCTCTTCCTTTTGCAGAAGCAAAAATCATTTTGAGAGGATTGTCAATGGTTATTCAATCGCGATGCGACTCTTCTCATCAACCGCAGCCTTCTTGACAGCCGGCTTCGGCATTGTGATCTTGAGGACACCGTTCTCGTAGTGAGCCTTGATATCTTCCTGCTTCAGATCGTCACCGACGTAGAAGCTTCTCTCAAGGCTGCCGGCGTATCTCTCCTGACGGATCAACTTGCCGGCCTTGTTCTTTTCATCCTTGTTCATGCCCTTCTCGGCGGAAATCGTCAGATAACCGTCCTTCAGGCCAACTGTCAGATCTTCCTTCTTGAAGCCCGGGAGATCAATATCACATCATCGTATCAAAATCATCCTCGAACAGTGCAGGCATATACATCATAAGTCATTACTCCTTTCAATGTCCGGGTGTTGTCTGAAGCATCCTGATAAATATTGTTTATGTGATCCGGCAAATGAACGGCGAACCATCAGTGGTTTCATCATTCATCCGCCCTCCGGGAATCTCATTTTCGGGATCCGCGGGGCTGTAACCTTCCGGAACATCTCATCTGATGTTCCTGCCTTCCGGGAATCTCTCTTTTCAACTCCCTCTTTCTTGTTACAACTGTGTTATAACACTAGCTGCTAGCACTGTCAATAGGTGAGTGCTAATTTTTCTAAAATTTTTTACAGAGAGGGGAAAATCAGACGATGCGGTGTAATATCATGGATGATATCGTCATGATCAACCGCAACCGGGCCAAGGCACGCCGGTGAGCTGCGGCGCGGATCGGAACCGGCGGCTCGAAAAGCTTCATATTCTATTTTAACCGGATATGCGGTATAGTACAAAGGACGGCTTCCGAGCGCGGGAGGGGCATAGCGGGATTTTGCGCACGCAAAGACCGGAGATGCCCGCATCTGCGGGCGGCGGGAGGCATCGACCGACAGGACTTTAGTCGGGCCGGAAGAAAGGACATTGTATGAGCTGTTCATTTGACGAGAAGGTGTACGAGGTCGTGAGGAGAATCCCATATGGGTGCGTCACGACATACGGGCAGATTGGAGCTGTCCTCGGCGATAAGTTTCTTGCGCGCGCGGTCGGAAATGCACTTCATCGGAATCCGGACGGCGCAAAGACGCCGTGCTACAAGGTTTTAAACAGCAGAGGCGAGCTCGCGAAAGCCTTTGTGTTCGGAGGCGCGGAGGAGCAGGCGAGGCGCCTTCAAAGTGAGGGGATCGAGGTAAGGAACGGGCGCGTCGATCTGGCAAAATACGGCTGGAGACCGGAGGCGTCTGCGTATGAACTTGAGAAGAGACTCGGAGGGTAAGACTATGGATGGAATATTATGCGGGCCGCCCGATATTGCAAGTTCAACGGAAAATGAGAGGCGCGAGTACGTGAAGGCGCGGTACCGCTGCATCAATGACTGCGATATGTGCGGGATTTGCGCGTCATTCCACAACGTGGACCCGCAGATCGTCTTCCGGGAGTATATCCGCGGTGAGCGGGAGTTCCTCGACATCGCGAGGGAGTGGAAGTAAGATGGCTTTTGCGGAAACTCTCCAGCGGGCGGAATTTCCGGTATCGCGGGGGCGTCCCGCGATGGTTCAGGAGAGGAGAACTTTGTTGACGGAACTTGTGATCGGCGGCAGCGGGAGCGGGAAATCCGCTTATGCGGAGCAGGAAGTGCTCGCGGCCGGCTGCGGGAGCGTATATTACCTGGCGACTATGCGGGTGCTCGATGAGGAAATGGAGAAGAAGGTCGCGCGGCACAGAAACATGCGCGCGGGGCGCGGCTGGCTCACGCTTGAGCAGCCGGTTGACATCGGGAAGGCCGCAGATGTGATTGGATGCGCTTCTTCGGTTCCAGGTCAGGCGGAAGCTGCGGGACGGATCCGCGGCGATGGATCCGCCGTCCTGCTCGAGTGCCTGTCTAACCTTGTGGCAAATGAGATGTTCCGCGGCGCGCAGGTGCTTGCGGAGGATGCGGTCGTGCGGAATATTGTGTCGGGAATCCGCCGCCTCAGGGCCTGCACGGCCTGTCTTGTGATCGTCACGAATGCAGTATTTTCAGATGGAACCGCATACGATGAGGGGACGGAGGCGTATATCCGCGCCCTCGGAAGAATTAATCAGGAAATTTCCGGAATGGCAGACCGTGTGACGGAGGTCGTCGCGGGCATTCCGGTCAGGCTGAAGTAATTACACCGGTCTCCTTAAGAGGCCGGAGGCGCCCGCCCCTTGCGGCGATGGTGAATCCGGGGCCTTTGCCCCGATATCTTTTATAAATGGTGAACATATTAAAGCAGATTCTGAAATCAATAGATGTCGCATTTTCCATGTACTCGAAGATCCCGATGCCGGGATTTACATGGAATTCAGGCGATATGAAATATCATCTCATTTTTTTTCCATTGGTCGGTGCGGTTATCGGACTTCTCGAGTGGATCTGGCTTATGCTGTGTCTCGCGGCTGGGATCGGAAATACGGCGGTGGCAGCCGTCTCGCTCGCGATTCCGCTTCTCGTGACGGGCGGCATTCATGTCGACGGATTTATGGACACGATGGACGCGGTGCACTCGTGGCAGAACCGGGAGAAGAAACTCGAGATCCTGAAGGACCCGCATATCGGCGCGTTTGCCGTGATCTCGCTTGCGGCGTACGGGCTGCTTGCATTTGCGGCGATGTCGCAGATGCTGCTTGCGGCAGTTCCGCGCCGGATCTCTTCAGGAGATACCGCTCTTTTTGCGTCCTTCTGCTGTGTATTTTTTCTTTCGCGCGCACTGAGCGGGATTAGTGTATCGACGTTTCAACCGGCGAAGAAGGACGGCATGCTCAAGACCTCGGAGCAGACGGCCGCGAAGCGCGTGGTGCGGAGGTGCCTCTGTGCGGAGGCGGCGCTGTGCGTCCTTGTCATGGTGCGGCTCTGCCCCGTGGGCGGAGGGCTCATGGCATTTGCCGTTGGCCTTGCATTTGTCTGGTACAGGGACATGAGCCGCCGGACATTCGGCGGCATCACAGGCGATCTCGCGGGCTGGTTTGTGACTATGGCGGAGCTTATGGCAATGATCGCGGGATGGATCGCAGGAATGCTGTGACGCGGGGAGGACCTGAAATGAAACTAATTATCGGCGGAAAAGCACAGGGCAAGCTTGCATTTGCCAAGACGCTGCTTCCTGGCGCAGAAGTTGTTGATGGCGGTTCGTGGAAGGAGACATGCCGCGAAGCGGACGCATCAGGCGAGCGCGGGGCATCCGATGACGGAAAGGCAGGCAGCCGGCAGGTCATTGTGAACAGGCTCCATCTTATTATCCGTGCAGAACTTACGGAGGGCCGCACACCGGAGGAGATTCTTAGAGAACTGCTTCATTTTGCGGACGAACGCGGGGCATGCCTGTTCATCTGCGATGAGATCGGAAACGGAATTGTGCCGATGGACGTGTTTGAGCGGACATGGCGCGAGCAGACAGGACGGATTTTGTGCGGGATTGCGGCCCGCGCGGATGCGGTGTGGCGTGTGTACTGCGGCATTCCGCAGCAAATCAAATGAGTGGTCTGCGGGAGGACTCAGGTGGAGGAAAGTACAGGAGAATACGGAGGCTCATTCCGGTCAGGAGGAGATATTGTGGTTCCTGAGGGAACGGTTATTTTTGTCACTTTGATCCGGCATGGCGCGACGGCCGGAAATGCGGAAAAACGCTACATCGGGGCGCGCACAGATGAGCCGCTCTCGTCGGAAGGAAGAAGGCAGCTTCGGGGTCTGCATTTCCGGAGACCGGATCGGCTCTATGCAAGTCCGATGCGGCGCTGCATTGAGACGGCGGAGATTTTATTTGATGGGCAGAATGTCTGGACAATCGAAAACTTTCGCGAGACGGACTTCGGCGCATTTGAAGGAAAGAACTACAGGGATCTTGCGGGAAACCCGGTCTATCAGGCGTGGATCGACTCGAACGGGGAGATGGCATTTCCGGGAGGCGAGAGCCGGGAGAACTTTATCCGCAGGTCCGCGGCGGGGTTCCGGGAGATGGTGCAGGATATTGAGCACTGGCTTGCGCAACGGCCTGGCGCCGGCTCAGAAAGCCGGGCAGGAGACCTGGAACCGCGGGGGATAAGCGGAGCATATGACGGCGCAATGCTGAAATGGCCGCAAAGCGAGGCGGGCAGAGAGCCGGAGACGTGGTGCAGCGGAACGCGCGCAGGTGAGGCAGAGACAACGGCGGTGTCTGTCTGCCGCGCCGCGGCGGTCGTCCACGGCGGCACGATCATGGCTGTTCTTCAGAGCCTGTTCGGCGGCGATTATTATTCTTACCGCGCGGGCAATGGAGAGGGATATGTATTTCTTCTTGAGAGAACTGCCGGCGGGTGGGTCCCGCGGGACCTGCGCGAAATAGAGACGTGTCCGGCAGTGCCGTAAGCTCCGGAATAGTGGTGAGTTCCGCGGAATCTGCGCGAAGTCTCTGCCGGACAACAATCGGAAGAGAAAGGCTGAGGGAGTTTTCGACATGCAGTGAACCGACTGCCTGCTACAGATGATGGATAAACCATGAGGAGGATGGGAGTGTGAAGCAGCTGCTTTTATATCATATGCTTGCATTATTTGCGGGTTTTTTGCTGGATCTGCTGCTGGGTGATCCACAGGGCTTCCCGCACCCTGTCCGGTGGATCGGGACGGGGATCGCACATCTGGCGAACCGGTATCTGAAGAAGGCAGAGAGCGCGCCGGAGCGGCGGAGAGGCGCGGAGGCAGCGACCGTGACAGAACGTGCATCGGGTCGGGCGGAGCAGTCAGTATCCAGGTCTCTCGCCGGGGATTTGGAAGGGGAAATAAACCCTGCGGAAGAAGCACTTGCAGAGATGCGGGAAAGGGAATCTTGTGTCCGGCGCAGAAAACGCCGGTACGGCCTGTATATGGTCATCGAGGTTGTCCTGCTTACGGGTCTTGCAGCTGCGGCAGTCCTCGTCGTCTGTTACCATCTGCATCCGTTTTTTGGCTGCGCGGCGGAAGCATTCATGACCGGCCAGATGCTTGCGGCAAAGAGCCTCCGAACGGAGAGCATGAAGGTTTATACTGCGCTCCGGGACGGGACACTCGCGGATGCGAGACATGCGGTTTCTATGATCGTCGGCAGGGACACGGAGAGGCTTGACCGCGAACATGTCGCGATGGCCGCCGTGGAGACAGTCGCGGAAAATACCTCAGACGGGGAGATTGCGCCGATGCTCTGTTTCGCGCTCGGCGGTCCGGTTCTCGGCTGGATGTACAAGGCGGTCAACACGATGGACTCGATGGTCGGCTATAAAAATGAAACGTACATCGATTTCGGACGGGCTGCCGCAAAGCTCGATGACGTTGTGAATTTTCTGCCGTCGCGGATCAGTGCGTGGCTGATGATATTGGCCTGCCATCTGTGTGGGAAGGATTACGATGCGGCCCGCGCAAGGCGGATCTATCTTCGCGACCGGAGAAAGCATGCGAGCCCGAATTCAGCGCAGACAGAGTCAGCGTGCGCCGGTGCACTCGGCCTGCGGCTCGCGGGCGATGCGAGCTATTTCGGGAAAGTCGTGAAGAAGCCATTTATCGGGGACAGGATGCGGCCGACAGAGCCGGAGGACATACCGCGCGCAAACCGTCTCATGTATGCGGCGTCTATGCTGTGCGAGGGCATCTGCCTGCTGACACTTCTCATGATCTGGTTCCTGTGTGACTGAGGCTTCTTGCTCCTGTTTCTTGCGCGGTCTGCGCGCGTATACCAGGGCTGCTGATTATGCTGTGCGAATCGCGTCTGACATGTTTCTTGCGCGGCCCGCGCGCGTATGCTAGAATGAGCGTTGACAATGAGCAATTATTCCGCCTGCAGCGGGGAACGCGAAGCGCTCTGCGCTGCGGGGGCGCTGAATAGTTGCGACAAGAGTTGCGGGAGGTGCCGGATGTAATGTCCGGTGAAAAGAGAAGCAGGTGAGAATCCTGCACGATCTCGTCACCGTATTTCGAGAGCCGAAAGCCATGTCCACTGGGAAACCGGGAAGGGGCCGGAGGCGTCTGATCGATAAGCCGGGAGACCTGCCTTTCGCAGTACGCAGAATCTGCGTGCTCCACGGGAAGCTGAAACACGGGGCTGCCCGATAAACAGGCACAGGAAAGAAGGCACACAGATTCGAAAGCCACGAGGAATTGGCAGTACGAAGGAGGCGCCGGCAACAGGCGTATCATCGACTGTCGTGCAATCACGACAGCTTTTTTTTCGTTACCCTTTTTACGGCCAGTCCTCATGGCTGTCGTGTGCAGCCGCCATGGCGGGCAGACGGCGGTGTATCCATTGTCATGAGGAACCAGAAATGGCAGATGGCGTCAGGAAACGCCGGAAGGAGGGCAAATGAAAACGAACGTAAGACTTGTGGCAGTGCTTGTTGCGGGAGTGATGGCGGCAGGACTTGCAGCCGGATGCGGCAGCGACGCAAAGAGCGGATCTGCATCTTCAGCCGTGAGCGCAGTCGCATCGGCGGAGTCGTCCGGAGAGCTTCAGGACGGTGTCTACAGCGCAAAATTTACGACGGACAGCAGCATGTTCCATGTCAATGAGGCGTGCAGCGGTCTCGGACGGCTGACGGTGAAGGACGGGAAGATGGTGATCCATATCGCGCTCGCCTCGGAGAATATCGTCAATCTCTTTGAGGGAACCGCGGAGGATGCGCAGAAGGACGGAGCCGGGCTGCTTCAGCCGACGGTCGACATGATCCATTACAGCGACGGCACGACGGAGGAGGTCTACGGCTTTGACGTCCCGGTCCCGGCAATCGGTGAGGAGTTCGATCTCGCGCTGGTCGGCACAAAGGGCAGGTGGTACGACCACAAGGTCAGTGTGTCTGATCCGGTTCTTAACGGAGAGGTGCCTGGACTTGCCGGCTCAGGGACGGATTCATCCGTGACATCCGCTGCCCGGACGGAATCCGGGGCAAGAGATGCGGATCAGGCGGCAGCTGACAAGGTGGCGGCGCTGATCGATGCGATCTACGTGCAGGAGAGGACTGACGATACCGATGCGCAGTGCAGAGCCGCAAAGGCGGCCTGGGATCAGCTGACGGACACCCAGAAGGCGCTTGTGCATGGTGAAAATGCAGACCCGGATTATTTTGGACGCGACACGGGCGACGCGTCACAGGACGATCCGCTGAATGAGGATGGCATTGGAGAAAATGAGCTGCTCGTCGTCTCCTTCGGCACGTCATTTAACACAAGCCGCGCAAAGGATATCGGCGGAGTCGAGAAGGCCCTGCAGGCGGCTTATCCGGAATGGTCTGTGAGACGTGCATTTACAGCGCAGATCATTATCAACCATATAGAGGCCCGCGACGGCGAATCGATCGACAATATGGATCAGGCCCTGCAGAGAGCGGTGAATAACGGCGTGAAGAACCTTGTTGTCCAGCCGACACATCTCATGCACGGCGCTGAGTACGATGAACTCTGCAACGCGGTCAATGCATATAAAGGCAAGTTTGAGTCCGTAAAGATTGCGGAGCCGCTTCTCGGCGAGGTCGGATCGGACACGACGGCTGTCAACGCGGACAAGGAAGCTGTCGCAAAGGCGATTACGGCACAGGCAGTCAGTGAGGCCGGATATGACAGTCTCGATGCGGCAGCGTCAGACGGGATGGCATTTGTCTTCATGGGACACGGAACATCGCACGAGGCCAATGTCACCTACGATCAGATGCAGACGGAGATGAACGATCTTGGTTACAACAATGTCTTCATCGGAACAGTCGAGGGTAAACCGGCGGACACGGCCTGCCAGGCGGTCATTGACAAGGTGCATGCGGCGGGCTATTCCAGAGTTATTCTGCGTCCGCTCATGGTCGTTGCGGGTGATCACGCGAACAACGATATGGCCGGCGATGACAGCACGTCCTGGAAGAGCCAGTTCACGGCATCGGGATATTTTTCAACCATCACATGCCAGATCGAAGGGCTCGGCGGGATCCCGGACATCGAGCAGCTCTATGTGGCCCACACAAAGGCTGCGATGGAAGGATAAGAGGGGTATGGTCTGGCAGGGACAGAAGACTGCCATGTACACAGAAACAACCATCGGTCCGGAGCAGCCGCTCCGGATCGCTCTGTCTGCGGGAGGATATAGTATGAAACGGATTCTGGCGGCGGCCATTGCGGCCATGCTTCTTGTGAGCGGCTGCGGCGCGTCAAAGACAGCCGCATCAGGTGTGGATGGGCAGACCGTCCTGTCACAGGCGGAAACGGCCGCTTCAGGAGATACGGGCCTTCAACCGTCGCTTGCGGACGGAACGTATGAGACTGCCGTGACGCTGACCGGAGGCTCCGGAAGAGCCTCGGTTGAGTCGCCGGCAGAGATTACTGTGAAGGACGGAAAGATTTCAGCGAAGATCGTCTGGAGCAGTCCGTACTACGACTACATGATCGTGGACGGCGTGACATATGAAAATGAGGCGGAATCAGGAAACTCGACGTTTACGATCCCTGTTGCGGGCTTTCCGTATGAAATGTCAGTCGTTGCAGATACGACAGCGATGAGTGAGCCGCACGAGATCAATTATACGCTGAATTTCTCGGTGCCGGAGACTTCTTCGGACGCGGCCGGCAAATCTGCCGGGGATGCCGCGGAAAGTCCGGGAGCCTCTTCGGGCGAGGATTCTGTGGATATGGATGAGACTGCCGGTTATGTCAATGAGACGCTGAACCACAAGGCAGGAAGTATCGCGATTGACGGACTTACATACACGGACAGCATGGATGTGAAGTACGCGAAACAGTTCGCGGTCGACTGGTATATGGATGAGGACAGCAACGCGTATGCGCTCATTTTCGTCGGGTCAGACCAGATATTTCTCCTTGTGCCGGAGGATGGGACTGTTCCGCCAGATCTCCCGGACGATATCATGGTGCTCCGGCAGCCGCTCGACCGGACCTATCTTGTGTCAACCTCTGCGATGGATCCGGTGCAGGCGATCGGGGCGATCGGCAATATTCGTTTTTCCGGGACAAGGCAGAGCGGCTGGTATGTCTCCGCAGCCGTCAGCGCGATGCAGAAGGGCGATATTCTTTATGCCGGAAAATACAGTGCCCCGGACTATGAGTCTCTTCTCGGAAACGGGTGCAATTTCGCGATTGAAAATACAATGATCTGCCACGATCCATCCGTTCTTGAAATGCTGAAATCGCTCGGCATTCCCACGATGATTGAGCGCTCCAGCTACGAGCCGGAGCCGCTCGGCCGGCTCGAGTGGGTCAGACTCTACGGCGTTCTTTTTGATCGGAGGAATGAGGCGGACGCCTTCTTTGACAAGGAGGTGAGCCGCATCAGACCGCTCATGGACGAGGAGAGCACGGGAAAAAGCGTCGCCTTCTTTTCTGTGACAGGCAACGGGTCAGTGACGGTCCGCAAACCGGGAGATTATATTTCAAGGATCATATCGATGGCCGGCGGGAAGTATATATTCGATTCGTCTGACGGGAAGGCTGAGAATGCGCGCTCGACGATGAATATGCAGATGGAGGACTTCTACGCCGGGGCAAGGGACGCGGATGTTCTCATTTACAATGGAACGATCGAGGGCGAGGTTGACAGCATTGCGGCGCTCGAGAAGAAACAGGCACTCTTCAAGAATTTCAAGGCGGTGAAGAGCGGAGAGGTCTACAGCCTGGGTCCGGAGTGCTTTCAGCAGAGCACGAATATGGCGGCCCTGATTCAGGACATCCACGATGTGCTGCGCGGAAATGCGGGCGATATGACGTATCTGAAAAAGCTGTCCTGATGCGGGGCACCTGGATTTCCGGCATGGGAGAATGATGAGAAAGCCACAGAAGAGTTACAACAGACAGGATACAGGGGAGAAGCCGCAGGAGACATCCTGCTGCGAGGGGACGCGCATGCGGAGATACGGTGTGTTTATGCTCGCGCTTTTTCTTCTCCTTATCGCTGCGGGGATCCTGAATCTTGCGATGGGGAGCATGAAGATCAGCTTCCGGGACGTGCTGGCAGTGCTGGCAGGAAGATCATCGGACGAGATGTTTGTGCGTGTCGTCCGGGACATCCGTATGCCGCGGATGATCGCGGCGGTTGTTCTCGGCGGGGCACTTGCGGTGTCCGGCTTTCTTCTGCAGACTTTCTTCGGCAATCCGATCGCGGGCCCGTATGTGCTTGGAATTTCATCTGGTGCGAAGCTCATGGTCGCGCTCGCGATGATCGGTCTGCTCGCGAAGGGCGCTGCGATCAGTTCTTTCGGCATGGTTGCCGCGGCATTTCTCGGATCACTCATTTCCATGGGATTTGTGTTGCTCATTTCGACACGTGTGAAACATATGGCGCTGCTTGTCGTGTGCGGCGTCATGATCGGATATATCTGCTCGGCGATCACGGACTTTGTGGTGACTTTTGCGGATGATTCCGATATTGTCAATTTGCACAACTGGTCGCAGGGAAGCCTTTCGGGCATTGGTTGGAAACAGGTTCCGGTTTTCTGTGTCATCGTGCTGCTGATGACGGTGGCGGCCCTTCTGATCTCGAAGCCGGCCGGTGCGTACCTCCTCGGCGAGAACTATGCGCGGAGCATGGGTGTGAATATCCGAAGGCTTCGCATTCTTCTGATTCTTATTTCCAGTATGCTGTCGGCGTGCGTGACCGCGTTCGCGGGGCCTGTTTCATTTGTCGGTATTGCGGTGCCGCATCTCGTGCGGAGCATCGCAAGAACTGCGCGGCCGCTTCTCATGGTGCCCGCATGCTTTCTCGGAGGGGCGCTCGTGACGCTCCTGTGCGACGGCCTTGCGCGGACGATATTTGCGCCGACGGAGGTCAGTATCAGCTCAGTTACAGCTGTCTTTCTGGTGCCGGTCGTGATTGCCATGATGGTGAGGAGAAAAAGATGAGGGCTGAGAGTCAGATGGAAGAAAACCGGGCTGCGGCACAAACAGCAGATTCCGGGAGAGAAGATCCGGAGTGCGATCTGTCTTCCGCGCTGGAGACGGAGGCGCTCGAGGCCGGCTATGGGAAGCGGGCGGTCGTGAGACATGCAGACATTCTGGTCCGTCCGGGACAGATCGTGACGCTCGTCGGTCCGAACGGGGCGGGAAAGTCGACGCTCCTTAAGACGATCACGCGGGAGCTTCCGCCGATTGCCGGTTCTGTCGTCCTTCTGGGGAAGGACGCGGCGGCCCTTCCGGAACGGGAGACCGCGAAAATGATGTCGATGGTCATGACGGAGCGGATTCACCCCGAATATATGACGTGCCGGGAGGTTGTCGCGACGGGCAGATATCCGTACACGGGGACGCTCGGCATCCTCTCGCAGGAGGACTGGCGGAAGACAGACGAGGCGATCCGCGCCGTGCACGCGGAGCCTGTCGCAGAGCAGGATTTCTCCATGGTGAGCGATGGGCAGCGGCAGCGGGTCATGCTGGCGCGCGCCATCTGTCAGGAGCCGCAGATCCTCGTGCTCGATGAACCGACTCAGTTTCTTGATCTGCACTACAAGCTCGATATTCTGAGGACGATCCGCCGGATCGCGATCTTGCGAAGCATTGCGGTCATTCTGTCGCTCCACGAGCTGGAGCTTGTGAGTGCCGTGTCCGATGTGGCTGCATTTCTCGACGACGGGGGAAATATTCAGACGATCTCCGCAGAGAATATGTTCGACGGCGGACTGCCCGGCAAACTGTTCCGCATCCCCGAGCCGGATTATCGGGGAATGGAACGGGAGCTGCGCGCGTACGCGGAGGCCTTGAGGAAAATCGTGCGCAGAGAGTAATCGCTGTTTACTGCCGGGGCCGCAGGAATGACTCCTGTGTATAAACCCGGGAAAGGACTTGCTGTGAAACAGAATCATCTTGCGGAAATTGAATATGTGAGGCCGGCCGATATTGAGAAGCGGAGCTTTGCGATTATCGGACAGGAGCTCCGGAAAATGAACATCGTGCTCGACCCGGAGCAGGATAAGATCACCAGGCGCGTGATTCACACGAGCGCCGACTTCGAGTACGCGACGACACTGACGTATTCTGACGGCGCGGTCGGAACGGCGCTCGGGCTGCTCCGCGGCGGTGCCGATATTGTGACGGACACGAATATGGCAAAGGCCGGCATCAGCCGTCGGGCCCTTGCGAAGCTCGGCGGAGAGGTCCACTGTTTCATGGCTGATCCGGACGTTGCGGCAGAGGCGAGGGCGAGAGGCGTCACGCGCGCCGCGGTCAGCATGGAGCGCGCCTCAAAGATCGGCAAGCCGGTGATCATCGCGTGTGGCAACGCGCCGACGGCGCTCATCTCCCTTCATGACATGATCAGAGGAGGTGTGTGGAAGCCTGACTTTGTCATCGGCGTTCCGGTCGGCTTCGTAAATGTTGTCGCGGCGAAGGAACTGATTATGACGGACGGAGTCCCGTATATTGTGAACCGCGGGAGAAAGGGCGGCAGTAATGTTGCCGCCGCGATCTGTAACGCGCTGATTTACATCCTGACGGAGCCGGAGGCGCACGGATAAGATTTGCCGGACTTGTGAAAAGGCGCAGATATCGAAGAAGACAAGCTGTGAGAAGACGGGAGGTCCGTGTGAGAAAGGGATTTACGACGGGAAGCTGCGCGGCGGCCGCGGCAAAGGCAGCCGCCTGGATGCTGCTGACGGGAAGAGATAAGAAAAAAGTCAGCATTCGGACGCCGAAGGGCATCTGGTTTGACGCGGATCTTGTCGATATCCGCCGGAGCGACGGCACGGTGTCGTGCGCGGTTCTCAAGGACGGCGGGGACGATCCGGATGTGACGACGGGGGCGCATATTTTCGCGGAGGTTTCTGCTTTGCAGAAAACCGGCGGATGTGAAAATGAAGCGGACGGCTGGCAGGACGCTGCATGGACGAGCGGACTATGCGGAAAAGAAATGAAACCATCTGCCGGAAGCGGAGGGCGGCAACTGGACGATGCCGTGATCATCATCGACGGCGGCGAAGGAGTCGGCCGCGTGACAAAGCCGGGGCTCGATCAGCCTGTGGGACAGGCGGCGATCAACCACGTGCCGCGCGCTATGATTCGGAGGGAGGTGCTTTCTGTCTGCCGCGTCATGGACTTTAAGGGCACGCTCAGGGTTCT
Source organism: uncultured Eubacteriales bacterium (assembly GCA_900320615.1). Lineage (GTDB taxonomy): Bacteria > Bacillota > Clostridia > Lachnospirales > Lachnospiraceae > Chordicoccus. The sequence continues at coordinate 16,759 of ONSX01000011.1, read as the reverse complement.
CATTTCCGTTCCGGAAGGAAAAGAACTGGCAGGGAAGACCTTCAATCCACGGCTCGGGATCGAGGGCGGTATTTCGATCCTGGGGACGACCGGAATTGTCGAGCCGATGAGCACAAAGGCGCTCCTCGACACGATCCGCGTGGAAATTCATCAGAAGAGGACGCTCGGCGAGCCGGTCCTCGCGGTGACTCCGGGAAATTACGGAAAAGTGTTCATGCAGCAGACGTATGGCTATGACCTCGGAAGGAGCGTCGCCTGCAGCAACTTCATCGGAGATACGATCGATATCGCGCGGGAGGAGGGCTTCCGCCGCATGCTGCTGACGGGACACATCGGGAAGCTGATTAAGGTCTCGGGCGGCATCATGAACACGCACTCCCGCGAGGCGGACGCGCGGATGGAGCTGCTCGCGGCGGCGGCGCTCCGTGCCGGTGCGGATGCAAAGACCGCGCTGGCTGTCATGGACGCCGTGACGACAGAGGAGGGCGTGCGTCTCCTTGCGGAGGCCGGTATTCTGGAGGGCGCGATGCGGCACGCGATGGAGAAAATTCAGTATTATCTCGAAAAACGTGCCGGTTCGGAATTGCATATTGAGTGTATGATGTACTCAAATGCTTATGGTCTGCTCGCGGAGAGCAGCGGCGCGGAGGACTTTCTGCGCGAGCTGACGGGGAACGGGCAGGCGTGATACAAAAGATTCAAGTGGCTGCGGCTTGTCAGGCGGTTCATCGCCTGCCTGCCCGGGAGTGGCCGCGCGCATGAGGGAGGACGAGGATATCTATGGTATATTTTGTCGGAGCGGGCTGCGGGGCAGCTGACCTGATCACGGTTCGCGGCATGCGGCTCATTGAGAAGGCGGATGTCGTAATTTACGCGGGATCACTTGTGAATCCGGAGCTCCTTTCATTTGCGAAGAAAAATGCGAAAATCTTTGACAGTTCGCGCATGACGCTGGATGAGATGGTCGATGTGTGCGCGAAGGCCGAGGAGGACGGCCTCATGACCGTGCGGCTTCACACCGGGGAGCCGAGCCTCTACGGGGCTGTCGGAGAGCAGATGCGGAGACTCGATGCGCTCGGCATTTCTTATGAGAGCTGCCCCGGCGTCAGCGCGTGTTTCGGCGCCGCGGCGTCGCTCAACATGGAGTTCACGCTGCCGGACGTCTCACAGTCGCTGATTATCACGAGACTTGCAGGGAGGACGGCTGTCCCGGAAAAGGAGAGTATTGAGAGCTTCGCGGCGCACCATGCGAGCATGGCCATTTACTTAAGCGCAGGGATGATCGGGGAGCTCTCGAAGCGCTTGATTGCCGGCGGATACAGCGCGGACACGCCGGCGGCGCTTGTCTATAAGGCGACCTGGCCGGATGAGCAAGCATATGTGACGACCGTGGGACAGATGCCGGAGATTGCGGAGAAACAGGGCATTCACAAGTTTACCGTGATTCTCGTGGGAGATGCGATTGCGCGGAGGGGGTTTGCTGACTCGAGGCTCTACGCGGCGGATTTCTCGACGGAGTTCCGGAAGGCGAAGACGGATGAGACCTGCGGAGAAGATGATCATGACGAAAGACGATGAGCTTTGCACGGACAGGCCGGATCGCCCGGAGGAAGATCCTGTTGCAATTATGGCGGGGCGGGGTGAGCTTTGCACGGACAGACCGGATCGTCCGGAGAAACAGCGGGGAAAACCTGCCTCTTACGAGAGCCGGATGAGCGGACCGGACGAGTCCGGTCCGGAGGGACCTGATCATCCTGTCCGGATTATCCGCACCGCGTATTTTACGGACAGAGGAAGAGAGCTTGCGGAGAGGCTGTTTGCTGCGTGGCCAGGCGCAAGGCCTTTGTACAGGGAGAAGGGAGAGAACCTGGGAAAATGGACGGGATGTTCATTTGCGGAGAAAAAGCCGATTCTCTTTATCGGCGCCTGTGGGATCGCGGTCCGCGCGATCGCCCCGTTTGTGCGCGACAAGCTGAGCGACAGTCCGGTCCTCGTCATGGATGAGCAGGGCCGTCATGTGATCCCGATCCTCTCCGGTCATATCGGCGGAGCAAATGCGCTCGCACTTGAGATCGCGCGGCTTGTCGGCGCGGACCCGGTGATTACGACAGCAACCGATGTGAACCATCTCTTCGCAGTCGATGTCTTCGCGAAAATGAACGGTCTTCGCATAACGGATCGGGACGGCATCCGGCACGTCTCCGCGAAGCTTCTTCGTGACGGCAGTCTGCATGTTTTCGTTGCGGGAGATGCCGCACTGAGGAACGGCATGCCGGAGGAGCTGATTCCGTGCAGACGGGAGGAGGCAGACCTCATTGTGCTGATGGATGACAGTGCGCCGCGCGGCCGGGAGGATTCACTGGTTCTCATTCCGAAGACATGGTGCCTCGGGATGGGCTGCCGCAGAGGGAAGACGGCCGGAGAACTGCTTGCATTTCTTGAGGCGCGTGTGGCTCCCCGGGACGTTCTCCGGGACCACGTCTTTGCGATCGCATCCATTGACAGAAAGGCGGACGAGCAGGGGCTCTATGATCTTGCGGCTCTTCTTGGCGTGCCGTTCCTTACATTTTCCGCGGAGACGCTGCAGAACATGAAGGGCGACTTTGCGGGCTCTGCATTTGTCAGCAGAACGGTCGGCGTGGACAATGTCTGTGAGCGGGCGGCGGCAGCGGCCGCAGACGGCGGCGAGCTGATCATCCGGAAGACGGCGGGCGACGGAATCACGGCGGCGGTCGCAAGACGGACGGTGAGGAGGCTGCAGTGGACGAGGCTTTGACAGGGACAGGCAACGATTCAGCAGAAAGGAGCAGACCATGGAAGGCATGATTTATATTGTCGGGATGGGCCCGGGAAACCGCGGCATGATGACGGGGGACGCGTATGAGGCGGTCTCGGCGGCAGACGTCATTGTCGGCTACACCGTGTATACGGAGCTGATGGCGAAGATTGTTCCCGGAAAGAAATTCGTCTCGACGCCGATGCGGCACGAGATTGAGCGGTGCCGCCGATGCTTTGAGCTGGCAAAGGAGGGCCGCCGTGTCGCACTCATCTGCAGCGGCGATGCCGGCGTGTACGGGCTCGCGGCCCCGATGCTCGAGATGGCCGCGGACTACCCGGATATCGACATCGCAGTCGTGCCGGGCATTACTGCGGCGAACAGCGGCGCTGCCGTCCTCGGGGCGCCGCTCTGCCACGATTACTGCGTGATCTCGCTGAGCGACCTTCTGACGCCGTGGCCGGTCATCGAGCGGCGGCTGCGGGCGGCCGTCCTCGGAGATTTCGCAATCGCCATTTATAATCCGTCGAGCCACAAGCGGAAGGATTACCTCCAGCGCGCGTGCACGATTCTCATAAATGCCGGCGCAAAGCCGGACCGGGCCTGCGGCTATGTGAAAAATATCGGACGCGAGGGCACGTTGAAGACCTGTTGTACGCTGGAGGAACTCTGGAACGCGGACGTCAATATGTTCACAACGGTCTTTGTCGGAAACTCGCAGACCAGAGTGATCGATGGAAGACTTGTCACGCCGCGCGGCTATGTGATTCATACGAGGGAAAGCTATGAATAGAATTCTGATCTTCGGCGGAACCACAGAGGGACGGCTCCTTGCGGAGCGCCTCGCGGAGCGGGGTGTCCGCTCGCTCGTGTCCGTCGCGAGTGAATACGGGAGCGAGGTGATGCCGGAGTCTCCGCTCATCGAGGTGCGGATCGGCAGGCTTACACCTGAGAAAATGCAAGGTCTGTACACCCGTGAGCATCCGCTGGCGGTCGTCGATGCGACGCATCCGTACGCGGACGTTGTGACAGAAAATATCCGCGGGAGTCTCCGATCTTCCGGGCAGATCCCATATTTCCGGCTCCTCCGGGCAGAGACGGAAGAAGAAAATAAGAACTGCCGCCATTTCCGGTCATCGAAGGAGTGCGCGGCGGCGCTTGCGGAGATGGATGGGAAAATTTTCCTTACGACAGGGAGCAAGGAGCTTCCGGTGTTTTGCGAAAATCCGCGGGTGAGAGAGCGCATCACGGCGCGGGTGCTCCCGAGCGAGGAGGCGATTCATGCCTGCGTCAGTGCGGGTCTCCGGAGGCCGCAGATCATTGCGATGCAGGGACCGTTCTCGGAGGAAATGGACTTTGTCATGCTGCGCGATCTCGGTGCGTCCATTCTGGTCATGAAGGACAGCGGGCGGGCCGGCGGCAGCGGCGGCAAGCTCCGGGCAGCCGCGCGGGCCGGGGCCGCGTGTCTTGTAATCGACAGACCGACGGAACATGCAGACGGCCGTTCATTTGACGACGTACTGGAGGCGCTGCTTCAACTGACCGGAACACACGGCGTATGCAAAGGGCAGGCTCACGATGTCTCCGCCCTCACCGTCACGCTCGCTGGCGTCGGCATGGGAGACCCGGGCACGATGACCGCGGAAGTGCGGGAGGCTATCGATGATGCGGACTGCCTCTTCGGAGCAGAGCGGATGATCCGTCCCTTTGCCCCGGGGATAAAAAGTTATCCGTACTATCTGGCGCGCGACATCCTGCCCGTCTTGCGGACACTTCCCGGCGGAAGCCACGCGGTTATTCTTTTTTCGGGCGACACGGGTTTCTTCAGCGGCGCCGGGAAAATGAAACACGCGCTCGCGCAGCTTAAAGGCGCGCGTGTCACAGTTCTGCCCGGAATCTCGTCGGTCTCGGCGCTCGCGGCAAGGACGGGAACGAGCTGGCAGGATGCGGCTATCCTGAGCACGCACGGTGTCCCCGCAGAGGAGTGGGTTCCGCAGGTAAGAGACGCGGCAGCCCATCGCGGGAAGACCTTCTGCATTACGTCGGGAGCATCAGATCTCCGAAAGATCGGGCGCGTCCTTGAGATGCTTCCGCATGTGCATATTCTGGCCGGTTTTTCGATGGGAACAAAGCAGGAGAGAATTGTTTCATTTTCCGCGAAAGAAGCAGAAAATGCAGATATTCCGGGGCTGTGCACGGTCCTCATCCGGAATCCGGAGCCTGAGGAGAAAATTCTGACTCCGGGCCGGAGTGACGCAGCCTTTCTTCGCGGAAAGGTCCCGATGACAAAGGAGGAGGTGCGTGCGCTCACGCTTTGCCGGCTTGCGCTGACGGAGACATCTGTCCTCTTCGACATCGGAAGCGGAACCGGCTCGATTGCCGTCGAGGCGGCCGCCCTGTCGCCGGGTATACGTGTCTTTGCCGTTGAGCGGAATCCGGAGGGCGTGGATCTCATCCGAAAGAACGCGGAGCGCTTCGGGACAGAAAATGTCACCGTGGTGGAGGGCGAGGCGCCGGAGGCACTTGCCGGCCTTCCTGCGCCGACACACGCATTTATCGGAGGAACCGGCGGAAAACTTCAGGAGATTCTCTCGGAGCTCAGGAAGATGAATCCGTCCGTGCGGATCGTGATGAACGCAGTGAGTCTCGAGACTGTCGCGGAGATCCGGCGCATCTTTCAGGATCTGCCCGTGAGGGACGAGTCTGTCAGTCTGATCGCGGTGAGCCGCGCGGAGAAACTCGGACGCTACCATCTGATGAAGGCGCAGAATCCCGTCTTCCTCGTGTCGTTCCGGTTTGCAGATCAGTGAGCTGGCAGCAAGCGCAGGGCCTGGAGACCAGCGGGAGGATTCAGGAGGCAGGCCGTGAGGTGAGTATGAAGAGACCGGGAATCATCATCGCTGCGCCGAAGAGCGGCAGCGGAAAAACAACAATTACGTGCGCCCTGCTTGAGGCGCTGAAGCGGCGGGGGCTTTCGCCGTGCGCCTTCAAATGCGGCCCCGACTACATTGATCCGATGTTCCATCGGACCGTCATTGGCATTCCGTCCGGCAGTCTCGACCTGTTCTTTACGGACGCGGAGGAGACGCGCCGGATTTTCCGTGAAGAAAGCAGCGGAAGCATCTCCGTGATTGAGGGCGTCATGGGCCTCTATGACGGGCTCGGCGGGATACGGGAAGAGGCCTCGACTTACTTTCTGGCGGAGACGCTCGGCGTGCCGATTATTCTTGTCGTCGATGCCCGCGGAGCGGGTCGGTCACTGCTCGCTGAAATCAGCGGCTTCCTTTCATTTGACAGGGCGGGACTTATCCGCGGCGTGATCCTGAACCGGACGACGCCGTCCTTCGCGCACATGCTCGCGCCGCTCATTGAAGAGACGTGCCATGTGCGCGTGCTGGGTTCATTTCCCATGCAGAAGGATATGGAGATCGGGAGCCGCCACTTGGGCCTCGCGATGCCGTCCGAGATCGCGGATCTGAGGAGAAGGCTCGGCGAGGCTGCGGACTGTCTGGAAAAGAACTGCGACATAGGCGGGATATTGAAGATTGCGGAATCAGCAGGAGAACAGGAGAATCCCGCTCGGGAAAACGGGATTCCGGCCGGCGGCGCAGAAAGTACGCAGAAACCAGGACCGGGCGAGGCGCCCCTGCGGCTCGGAATCGCGCGCGATGGCGCCTTCTGTTTCTATTACAGGGAGAACCTCGCGCTGCTTGCGCAGGCAGGTTTTACGCTCGTCCCGTTCTCCCCGGTGAGTGATGACAAGCTTCCTGACGGTCTCGACGGACTTCTTTTCGGCGGTGGTTATCCGGAGCTCTGTGCGGCGGCTCTCTCAAATAATGAGTCTATGCGGTTATCTGTGCGGAACGCGGTCAGCGGAGGCATCCCCGCGCTCGCCGAGTGCGGCGGGTTTATGTACCTGTGTGAGAGCCTCGTGACGGAGGATGGCAAAACGTGGCCGATGGCCGGCGTCTTTCCGGGAACAGCCCGGTGGACGGGACATCTCACGCGGTTTGGCTATGTGACGGTCCGGGACCGGGAATCCGGCCTTGAAATCCGCGGCCACGAGTTCCACTATTTTGATACGGACGACAATGGGGATGCGTGCCTTGCAGTGAAGCCGGTGACAGGACGGAGCTGGCCGTGCATGCACCATGTAAACGGCGGCCTGGCCGGGTTTCCGCATCTCTACTATCCGTCGGCTCCTGCATTTGTCACTGCCTTTGCCGGCAAATGCAGGGCGTACAGGAACAATGGCTGAGAGGAGAACAGATGATGTCGAAGGTTGTTATGGTTCAGGGAACGATGTCCAATGCAGGGAAGAGCCTGGTGGCGGCGGGACTCTGCCGCGTCTTCCGGCAGGACGGCTTCCGTGTCATGCCGTTCAAGTCGCAGAATATGGCGCTCAATTCATTTATCACAGAGGAGGGACTTGAGATGGGCCGCGCGCAGGTGATGCAGGCGGAGGCGGCCGGCGTGAAACCGACGGTCCTCATGAACCCGGTTCTGCTGAAACCGACGAGCGACATGGGTTCGCAGGTGATCGTGAACGGCGAGGTATGCGGCAATATGGATGCGCGGACCTATTTCCAGTACAAGAAGAGTCTGCTCCCGGACATCGCGCGCGCTTTCCGGGAACTCGAAAGAAATGCGGACATCATTGTGATCGAGGGCGCGGGCAGTCCGGCGGAGATCAACTTGAAGGACAACGATATCGTCAACATGGGGCTTGCCGCCCTCGTCGGCGCGCCGGTTCTTCTGGTCGGTGACATCGATCGGGGAGGCGTGTTCGCGCAGCTCCTCGGGACATTGATGCTTCTTGACGATGAGGAGCGGAAGCGCGTGAAGGGGCTGATTATCAACAAATTCCGTGGAGACCGGACGATTCTTGATCCCGGGATCCACATGCTCGAGGAGAAATGCGGCGTGCCCGTGACAGGTGTTCTGCCGTACACGCGCCTTTCGATTGACGATGAGGACAGTCTGAGCGGACGGCTCGAGAGGCATCTGCCGGATGGCGCGGCTGTCAGGATTTGTGTCGCGAGGCTCCCGCACATTTCGAATTTTTCAGACTTTACGGTCTTTGAGCACATCAAGGGGACGGAAGTGGATTACATTTCAAGGCCTGAAGAGATTGAGGGCGCGGACCTTGTCATTCTTCCGGGCAGTAAGAATACGATCGGTGACCTGAAATGGCTTCGGGAGAGTGGGCTCGAGGCGGCGATTATACGCTTTGCAAAGACGGGCCCCGTGCTCGGGATCTGCGGGGGCTATCAGATGCTCGGGCGCGCGATCCATGATCCGGACACTGTCGAGGAGGGCGGGGATGTGCGTGGCATGGGGCTCCTGCCTGCGGAGACTGTCCTCCGCAGGGCGAAGACGCGCACCCAGGTTACAGGCGCGATTGACCGTGATGTCGGCGGCCTCTTCCGGTGCCTTGCGGGTCGGCCTATTCGGGGGTACGAGATCCACATGGGAGAGACGAGGCAAGAGCCGGGGAATGCATTCAGCCATATCGGGGCAGGTCAGCAGGCAAGGCCCGACGGCGCGTGGCGCGGTAATGTCTGCGGCACCTACGTCCATGGCATTTTTGATGAGGGGGATATTGCGAGCCGGCTCGCGGACATGCTTGCCAGTCGGAAGGGCGTGACACTGACGAACCCGGCGGAGAGCTATCAGGCATTCAGGGAGTCGCAGTACGACCGGCTCGCGGACATGATCCGCGCGAACATGGACATGAAGGCGGTGTACGCCATGCTGCGCCCGGCCGCGATCTGATAAGGAATTCGGACCGCAGACTGAACGGCCGGCCAGACGATGACCGGACACAGAATATAAAAAGAAAGGACAGGAAATGCACGGCGGCGATATATACAGACAGGCAGTGAGTCATGATTTTTCCGTAAATGTGAGTCCTCTCGGCATGCCGGAGGCTGTGCGGGCAGCTCTCATCAGGGCCGCCCGCCGCGCAGAAGAATACCCGGACCCGCGGCATGAGAGACTGGTCCGCGCGCTCTCGGGAGCGCTCGATGTATCCGGGGAACGATTATTGATGGGAAATGGCGCCTCCGAGCTCCTCATGGCTATCTGTCACGCCTTGCATCCGGAGAGCGCCATGATCACAGCGCCCTCATTTTCCGGCTATCGGGCGGCGCTTTACGCGGTTCTGCCGGACAGCCGGATTTTCCGGTATGCGCTGCGCGAGAAACATGCATTTCTTCCGGATGAGGGACTCATCGGGGCGGTCCTTGAGAAAAAGCCAAGCCTTCTTATTCTGACGAACCCGAACAACCCGAACGGGCTTCTTATTCCGCCGGGGCTTCTTCAGCGGGTTATCGACGCGTGCGCGCAGACAGGAACGCTGCTTCTGCTTGACGCCTGCTTCCTGGAGCTCGCAGTGAGAGACGGGGACGCACCGGTGCAGAGCGGGCTCGTCCTCCGGGATTTTATCTCCCGCGCCCCGTGGATTGAGCTTCGCGCATTTACCAAGAGCTTTGCGATTCCAGGGGTGCGGCTCGGATACGCGGTCTGCTCGGATGGCGCGCTCGCGGAAAAAGTCCGGAGACAGCTGCCGGAGTGGAACCTGTCTGTATTTGCCGGTGAGGCCGGCTGTGCCTGTCTGGCCGCCGCGGGCAGTCTGCCGGCGGCGCGCAGACTGATTCTCCGCGAGCGGACCTTTCTTTCTCGGGAACTGTCCGCTGTATGCAGCAAATCCGGGGAGCATATCATCACGGTTTTCCCGTCGGATGCGAACTTTCTGCTGCTCCGGTATGAGCCCGATGTCCGCGCGGGTCGGGCGGGACTGTACCGGCGCCTGCTTGACCGCGGAATTCTCATCCGTGACTGCTCCGACTACGAGGGCCTCGGCGCGGGCTGGTACCGGATCGCTGTCCGGACGCATAATGAAAATGAACTTCTGATCCGCGCCATCTGCGGGGAGGAGAATCCGACCGCATGTGGGCGAGCAGAAAACTGAGCAGGAGGCGCATGCGCGAGGCGGCATCGCCAGAGACATGAGGCAACCGTTCTCCGCAGGTATCTCCTTTGTGCATATTTATGAGGAAGAAAAGGCGGAAAAGTGAAGATAGAGATTTCAGATATACGGCAGATCCTGCGCGAGGAGCGGCATGCCCTGCCGCCCGATCGGGCCATGTACGCGCGTGTCCGCAGGAACTGGGATCACATCGCAAAGCCGATCGACAGCATGGGTGCATTTGAAAAAATACACGCGGGAATCGCCTCTATTCAGGAAAATGAAAACCCCGATTTCGATCATGCGGCGCTCCTCGTCATGTGCGGCGACCACGGCGTCGTAGCGGAGGGCGTGAGCCAGTCCGATCAGAGCGTAACCGCCATATGCGCGCAGAATATCGGTCGCGGTGTCACAACTGCCGGCGTGCTCGCTCGCGCGGCCGGCGCAAAAATATTTTCAGTCGATGTAGGTATCAATCACAAGACGAAGGATCATTGTCTGCCCTTTGTGATCGATCGGAACATCCGCTGCGGGACCCGTGACTTTCTGAAGGAGCCGGCCCTGACAAGAGACGAAGCCCTGCGGGCCATCCAGACAGGCATTGACCTTGCCGGAGAGTGCCGGGACAAAGGCTTTACACTGATCGCTGTCGGGGAAATGGGAATCGGCAACACGACAGCAGCCTCGGCGATGGCCGCCGCACTGCTCGGTCTCACTGCGGAGCAGGTGACGGGGCGGGGGGCCGGACTCAGCGACGAGGGCCTTTCGAGAAAGACGGAGGTTATCCGCGAGAGCCTCGAAATATATGGATATGGAGGAAGCAATACCGCGTCCCGGGACAGAGATGGCAGGAAAGAAAATCCGGCGTTCAACTGTCCCTGCCATGGCGATCGGGACGCAGTCGCCGGGATTATCCACGTTATAACCTGCTTCGGCGGTCTTGAACTCGCCGCAATGGCAGGACTGTGCATCGGCGGGGCCGTCTTCCGCTTGCCGGTTGTGCTGGACGGTGTGCTCAGCGAGGTCAGTGCATATATTGCGGACAAGCTCTTTCCGGGCGTCCGCGACTTTCTGGTCCCGTCGCATATAAGCAGAGAGCCGGCGGCAAAAATTATCGAAAAAGAGCTTGGCCTCCGGCCGGTTCTCAGTGCGGACATGGCGACCGGTGAAGGAGCGGGGGCGGCGATGATGCTGTCCCTGCTTCAGCTCACGGACAGGGTGTACCACAGGGCACTGAAATTCGGAGAGTCCCGTGTGGAGCAGTACCGGCGCTACGGGAAGAATACTGACGAATGAGACCACTTCCGGAAGCGCGAAAACATGTCTGTCTCCTTGCGAGGTTGACCGAACTTTGGACAGATTTTCGTCGATATGCACAGAAAGAAGGTCGTGCGGTTGACGATGTCTGCCGATAATGTTAGAATCGGCCTGAGAATGGGTTGGACGTGAAAGGGGATTATCAATGAAATACAGAAAGATATTAGCCGCCGCGGTCGTCGCGGCAGGCGTGATGGCGGTCTCACTGACCGGCTGCGGCAGTCCGATTGCATCATCCGTGTCCGACAGCAGTGACTCCGCAATTTCAGCGGTGACGGATGCCCTGAGCACGACCGGTGATGTGACATCGGATGCAGGAGATACGGCGACAGCGTCCGGAACGGAAAGTGTTGTCCCTGCACAGGAAATTCAGGCGACAGAGATCACAAGCAGTCCGACGGTGTCTTCAGACAGTCAGGCGGAGTCCGCTGCCAGCAGCGCGCAGCAGGCGGCAGTTACGGTCACATCGGGACGAGACCCGAATACGGTGGGCATGACGAAGGATGAGCTTGCGTCTCTTGAACTTGGTGACGGTACGATTACGGCAGCAGCTTCTGGAACAACAGGCGTTCTGAATGGAGGAGTCAATGTCCGTGAGTCTGCGGGCGGGCAGAGCAGGGTTCTCACGACGATTGTGGCCGGAGAGAAGGTACAGGTTCTCGCGTACGAGGGCAACTGGATGGAGATCAGCTACAACGGAACTGTGGGCTGGGTCTATTCCACATGGGTAAACTCTGATACAGATGCGTCGCATGCCGGGACAAAGACAGCAGACGCGGACGAAGAAGACACGACGACAGGAGCAGAGGCGTCCGGTACGGAATCCTGAACCGGAAAATGAAATGACCTGCAGGTGCGACCGGAAGTTGACTCCCGGCATAAAAAAAGCGGCATCTCCGTATGGAGATGCCCTTTTTGATTTTTCCTGCTCATGAACCGCCTGCGGCCGGGTCAGTCCCACCACGCGTGGCCCGCGCATCCACACGGAAGCACCAGGTCACTTCCGGAGACCGGCAGGCCGATCTCCGATGACTCGACGTGGTCCGGGTGGAGGCCCTTCAGTGCGCTCTTCATCATATACGTGAGCACGCCGGCCTGCAGGCCCGTCGTATACGAGCTGATCAGGAAGAAGAGAGGATGGTCGCTCAGAAGCTGCCTGCACAGCTGAATGAGCGGGTATACTGTATCTTCGATCTTCCAGATTTCCCCCTTCGGTCCGCGCCCGTAGGACGGCGGGTCCATGATAATCGCGTCGTACTTGTGTCCGCGGCGGATCTCCCGCTCGACAAATTTCGTACAGTCGTCGACGAGCCAGCGAACCGGCCGGTCCGCGAGGCCGGAGCTCTCCGCATTTTCACGGGCCCAGGTGACCATGCCCTTCGATGCGTCGACGTGGGTGACACTTGCGCCGGCCGCGAGCGCGGCACAGGTCGCGCCTCCCGTGTAGGCAAAGAGATTCAGGACCTTGACCGGCCTTCCCGCATTCCGAATGAGTTCTGTAAACCAGTCCCAGTTTGCGGCCTGCTCCGGGAAGAGTCCCGTGTGTTTGAAGCTGAAGGGCTTCAGATTGAACACAAGGTCACCATAGGAAATCTGCCACGTTTTTGGCAGGTCGAAAAACTCCCAGCTGCCGCCGCCTTTTGAGCTCCTGTGGTAGTGCCCGTTCGGTTTCCTCCACTCCGGTCTTGTCTTCTCCGTCTGCCAGATAACCTGCGGGTCAGGACGGATGAGCAGATATCTGCCCCAGCGCTCCAGTTTTTCTCCCTCAGAGGTATCGAGAACCTCGTAATCTTTCCAGTTGTCAGCTGTCCACATATCGTTACCAACTTTCTTAAAAATGCGAGTATCTTCCAATATACTAACGTGCCCTATCCGAAAATGCAAGGCGGTCGGACCCTGTCAGGGGCTGCAATTATACACGCCTGACCTGTGCGGCAGGGCCCGCTTGCCGAAATCCATGCGGTAACAATACGCATCGGGCATGACTCTCATACAATTTAGGTGCATTGACAGCTTCAGGGAGGGGACGTAAAATATGTGGGATTGCGGATAACTGCTTATGATTCATCCTAAGGAGGAATGCATTTTATGAAGGCATACAAAGAGATGACCAGAGAAGAGCTGCTCGCAGAGAAGGAATCTCTCGAAAAGCAGTACAAGGATTTCCAGGCACAGGGTCTGAAGCTGAATATGTCCCGTGGAAAGCCGTCCACAGCTCAGCTCAATCTGTCCAACGGGCTCATGGATGTCCTTAATTCCGACAGCTACTTCAACGACGAGACCGGAACGGACTGCCGCAACTACGGCGTCGGCGAAGGTATCCCGGAGGCAAAGAGACTGATGGGAGAGATGTCTGAAGTCGGTCCGGATGACATGATCATCTTCGGCAATTCCTCACTGAATATCATGTTCGATACAATCGCACGCTCCTATACGCACGGCGTCTGCGGAAGTACTCCGTGGTGCAAGCTGGACAACTGGAAGTTCCTGTGCCCGGCACCGGGCTATGACCGTCATTTCCGCGTGACGGAGTATTTCGGCGCGGAGCTGATCACGATCCCGATGACACCGACAGGTCCGGATATGGACATGGTCGAGAAATACGTCAACAACGATCCTGCGGTCAAGGGTATCTGGTGCGTTCCGAAGTATTCGAACCCGCAGGGCTACAGCTACTCTGACGAGACGGTCAGGCGGTTCGCAAATCTGAATCCGGCAGCAGAAGATTTCCGCATTTTCTGGGATAACGCGTACTCCATTCATCATCTCTATGATGATCCGGCAAGACAGGACACGATCCTTGAGATCCTCGAGGAGTGCCGCAAGGCAGGCCATCCGGACATGGTCTATAAGTTCATTTCCACATCCAAGGTCACATTCCCGGGTTCCGGCCTCGCGGCCCTCGCATCCTCAAAGAAGAATCTGGATGATGTTAGAAAATACATGTCGGTGCAGACAATCGGACACGACAAGCTGAACCAGCTCCGCCACGTCCGCTTCTTCGGAAATATGGCAAATATGCATGAGCATATGTCAAAGCACGCGGCGATCCTCCGCCCGAAGTTCGAGGCAGTCGAGGAGGCGTTTGATTCGCAGCTCGGCGGACTTGGCATCGGCGAGTGGACAAAGCCGAACGGAGGATATTTCATTTCCTTCGATACAATGGATGGCTGCGCGAAGGCGGTCGTACAGAAATGCAAGGAGGCAGGCGTCACGCTGACTCCGGCAGGTGCGACGTTCCCGTACGGCAAGGATCCGAGAGACAGAAATATCCGGATCGCGCCGTCTTACCCGCCGCTCGATGAGCTGAAAAAGGCAGCGCAGGTCTTCATTGTCAGCGTCAAGCTCGTCAGCATCGACAAGCTGCTGGAAGAGGCCTGATGTCACCGGCTGCTTCCGGAACGGCATTTGCGCAGAAAGCGCGAAATAGAGATTTCTCCAGGTGACTGGCTTATGGGACTTTTCCGGCGGCGCTTGCGCGGGAAGCATGAGAAAGAGATCGTGATAGAATTGGATAAAGAAAGAGAGCGGGCCCTGCCCGCTTTCTTCTGTCATGGGAGAAAATGATGGATAAACGGAAGAACAAGAAGCGGTCGGTCCTTTCGATCGTGATTATTATTGCGGCGCTGTGCGTCTTCTGTTATTCGGGCACAAGGCTGTACGGCATTCTGCACACGTACAGGGAGGCAAAGGACGAGTATGCGGGACTGGCGGATGACTACACGAAACCAGTTACTGACGGCGGCGCATCCGGGACAGCCTCTCCGTCTGAGACGGCAGCTTCTTCCTCTGCCGCGGCCGAAGGAGGCCAGACGACACCGCTGATCGAGGACGCCGAGCCGCCGCTCACGGTGGACTGGACGTCACTTAAGGCGGTCAATCCGGACATTATCGGCTGGCTCTACGTCGACGGCGAGCCCTCGATCAGCTATCCGATCTGTCAGACCACGGATAACGACTACTACCTGCACCATACGTTCCGGAGGCTGTCACTCTTTGCCGGGGCTATTTTCGCGGATTATCACAATTCTCCGGATTTTACGGATTCTGACACAATTGTCTATGGCCACAACATGAAGAATGGCAGTATGTTCGGCATGTTGAAATTCCTGAATGACCAGTCCGTCTACGAGAAGCATCCGTATTTCTGGATTCTCACGCCGGGCGGCAATTACAGGTATCACATTTTCTCGATCTTCCATCCGTCTGTTACCTCTGAGGTCTACACGATTTATCCGGATGGAGGAGCGGAGTTCCTCGCCTGGGAGCAGGACATGCAGAAGAATTCCGAGGTGGAAAATTCAGTCCCTCTCACGGAAAATGACCACACGGTCGTCCTGTCGACCTGTACGTCGGACGCCTCCCGCCGGTGCGTGGTGATCGGCAAATGCGTGTCGACGGCGCAGCCGGAATAATCTTCAGGCTCCTTTGCAAAGAGCATCCGCTGGCCTGCTGCCGCTGATAAATTCAGCCGCAGCAGGCCGCGGGCATCGGGCCGGTATCGGTCACATGTGCCCTGCGGCAGTGGTATAATAGGAATAACAGACATGGTCAGGACCTGGATGGCCCGGAACAGGAGGCACATATGGACAGGAAAGTGGAGGAGCAGATTGCAGAGCTGCAGCACCTGATCGACACGCACAGCCGTATCGTTTTCTTCGGAGGAGCCGGCGTCTCGACGGAGAGCGGGATTCCGGATTTCCGATCGCAGGACGGACTTTATCACATGCAGTACAAGTACCCGCCGGAAACGATTATCAGCCACACATTTTTCATGGAGCATACGGAGGAGTTCTATCGCTTCTACAAGGACAAGATGCTGATCACTGACGTGGAGCCGAACGCGGCGCACCGGAAGCTCGCGGAGATGGAGAAGGCGGGAAAGCTGACGGCGGTTGTGACGCAGAATATTGACGGCCTTCATCAGAAGGCGGGAAGCCGGAATGTCTATGAGCTGCACGGATCCATTCACCGCAATTACTGTATGTCCTGCCACAAGTTCTTTGACGCGGAGTATGTGAAAAAGTCCGAGGGCGTGCCGAGATGTGATGCGTGCGGAGGCCTGATCAAGCCGGACGTCGTGCTCTACGAGGAGGGCCTCGACATGAACGTACTGAACGGGGCGGCGACAGCGATTGCGAATGCGGACTGCCTGATTATCGGCGGAACGTCTCTCGTCGTCTATCCGGCGGCGGGGCTCATTGACTATTTCCGTGGAGACAGTCTGGTTCTGATTAACAAGTCGGCGACATCTCGCGACCGGATGGCCAATCTTGTGATTGCGGCTCCGATCGGCGAAGTGCTCTCGCAGATCAGGGTCTGACCGTATATTCGCGATTGTGCGCCACTTCGGAATGGAGCACAGATAGAAGCCGGCTGACTCCCTGATGACGTCCGGCTGTCATTTTCTGCTTGCATCCGGCCGGTTCGTATGGTATAGTGAAACCTCGTGAGAGTTTACAATTGTTCCTTGTCTTTCCCGCAGAAAACAAGGGGAAAGGCCAGAAGACCACAAGGAGGTTAACAGAATGAACAAGTACGAACTTGCTTTAGTTATCGGCGCAAAGCTTGATGACGATGCACGCGCTGCCGTAGTTGAGAAGGCAAAGGGCTATATCGAGCGTTTTGGCGGCAAGGTTGGCGAGACAGAAGAGTGGGGCAAGCGCAAGCTGGCGTATGAGATCCAGAAGCAGAAC
>ONSX01000003.1 GCA_900320615.1 uncultured Eubacteriales bacterium | reverse complement strand
CCGCTCCGTCATGAGAAGCTCGAGAGGCAGAAATACGCAGACAGACGCGAACACGTAGTGCTGTCCCCAGACCATCATGAACCCGTTAAATGAAAACAGATATGACGCGAGAAGTTTTCCGTACTCCGAGAGGTCAAAGAGGCTCAGGTACAGATAGAAGAAAACCCCGGCGAGCCAGATCTCCACAATGTAGGTCCAAAAGAGCGCATGCGGAAGCGCGGCCGTTCCCTTCAGATATCCGACGATGTAGACGACATCGAGAAACGGACTGGTCAGGTTCAGCTGGAACAGATTGATGCCGAAGCCGTTCGTCGAGTCCCAGAGTGAGAACTGTCCGCTCCTCATTTTCCGGACAATAGATATATACTGCGAGAGATAGAGATTTGCTGTATCTAGGTTCGTATATTTCTTTTCAGCTTCAGGTTCCGGCCCATATCTACTCCAGTCAGTCAGTTTCACCCTGCTTCTTCAGGATGTCAAGATAGCGCGCAAGCGCGTCCTTCCAGTCCGGAAGCGGCTTAAATCCGTTTTCCGTAATCTTCGAGCGGTTCATGCGGCTGTTGTACGGACGCTTTGCCGCTGCCCCGTACTCCTCAGATGTCACCGGGATGACCTTCACATTGGTAATTCCTGCCTGGCGGAAAATCTCGCAGGTAAAATCGTACCAGGAGATGTACCCGCCTTCATTGGTGACATGGTACTTGCCATACTTGTCCGTCTGAATCATATCGACGACAAGACGCGCGAGATCATAGGTGTACGTCGGCGTACCGATCTGATCAGATACGACGCGGAGCGTATCGTGTGTCTTCGCAAGCTTCAGCATCGTCTTAATGAAATTGTGTCCGTTCGTTCCAAACACCCACGCGATGCGGAGAATGAAGAATTTCTTCACATGGGCGATAACGGCCTCCTCACCCTCCGCCTTCGTCTTTCCGTAGACATCGAGCGGTGCGTACGGGTCATCCGGCTCCCACGGGCGCGTGCCGTTGCCGTCGAAGACGTAGTCGGTCGAGAAGTACATCATCGGAATATCCAGCTCCTCACAGACCTTCGCGATGTTCTCCGTGCCACCTGCATTGACGAGTCTGCATTTATCCGGGAACTCCTCCGCCTTGTCGACGGCCGTCCATGCGGCGCAATGAATGCAGACATCCGGCTTCACCTCATTCATGACCTTCCGCACCTGGTCCGGATCCGTGATATCGAGCTGGACATACGGCATGGACACGACGCTTGTGCCGTCCTGAATTCCACTGTATTCCGGTGCGAGGTCCGTTCCAACGCCCTCAAATCCGCGTTTTGCAAGCTCATTCATGACATCATGGCCCAGCTGGCCGCCAACACCTGTGACAAATGCTTTCATCTTCAGTTCTCCTTTCCATTCTGCTCCTCCGCGGAGCTTTGGTCCTTTACAATCTCATCATATTCCTTCAGCTCATAGCCCGCATGGCGAAGCGTCATATTCGGATTATAGCACGGATCGCCGTTCTTCAGAATATCAGGCCATTTCTTTTCGAAGGTGTGCACCTCATTTTCAAAGCGCTTCTGCTTCTCCGGCGTGTCCTCGAAGCCGCGCGACTTGGACTCATAGTGATAGAGTTCCGCGTACGGACTGTAGACTATCCGGTATCCAGCCTCAGTCACCTTCATGCAGAAGTCAATATCATTAAACGCGACGGCAAGCTCCTCGCTGAAGCCTCCTGTCTCGTCAAAGACGGATCTTCTGACCATCATGCACGCAGCCGTGACCGCGCTCATGTCCATCGCTGTGATCATGCGGTTCATGTATCCGGTCGACTCCCGCGGCGCTCTTGAAAATGCGTGGCCTGCAATCCCTCCAAGACCCACGATGACGCCCGCGTGCTGCACGGTGTCATCGTCGTAGAAGAGGCGCGCGCCGACAGCGCCCACATCGGGACGGAGTGCGAAGCCGAGCATCTCATCGAGGCAGTTTGCATCGATCATCTCCGTGTCGTTATTGAGGAAGAGCAGGTACTCTCCCTTCGCTTCCTTCACGCCAAAGTTGTTGATCGCCGAGTAGTTGAATCCGCCTCTATAGGTGACAATGCGAACATTGTCATACCGCTTCTTCAGCTCGTCATAATACGCGAAGGTCGCATGCTCGTCAGAGTTATTTTCGATGACAATAATCTCGAAATTTCTGTATGCACTCTTCTCCTCAATCGAACGAATACATTTTTCGAGGTCCGTCCTGTGGTCCTTATTCGGGATCAGGATCGAGACGAGCGGCTTCTCCTTCCAGAGGAAGTGGGTCCGATAGAGGCCGAGGCGCTCGCCGTCCTCCGTCATGGCCGGGATTCCGACGCGGTCCCAGTGCGCCTGCACAGCCCGCCGGCCCGCGTCAAAGGCGTACCGCTTTGAGTCCTGGTTCATCGCCGTTGAATTCTCGGAGATTCTCCAGTGGTAGAGGACCTTCGGGATGTGAACGATGCGATCCGTCTTCTCAATGCAGCGGAGAACAAAGTCATAGTCCTGTGCGCCATTAAAGCGGGAGTCGAGCATGCCGGTCTCATCGATGAGGGAGCGGCGCACGACATTCAGGTGACAGATATAATTGTTCGTCATCAGAAGGTCGTAATTAAAGTCCGGTTTGAAATGAGGCTCCGAATAAATATGATCGTCGCTGATCTTGTCTTCATCCGAATACAGCATCATAACGTCCGGATGCTCATTGATCGCCTTCGCGTTCTCAAAGAGCGCGTCACGCGTTACCAAGTCGTCGTGATCGCAGAAGACAATGAAATCACCTTTCGCCGCGCGGATCGCCTCATTCGTGTTCTCAGAAATATGGAGCTGTCTCCCGCTCCTCACAGAGCGGATCCGCGGGTCTTTCGCCTCAAGCTCATCGAGAAGTCCCGTAAGAGGTGAGTTCTGGCCGCTTCCGTCGCTCAGGACAAGTTCCCAGTTTGCATACGACTGCCCGATAAACGAGTCCGCGAGCTCCCGGAGGTATTTCTCCGGCGTCTTATAGAGCGGAACTACGACGGAGAAAAGCGGCATATACGGAAAAACGGTCTTCCGCTCCTCCAGCAGGTTCTTCTCCATCTCGTCGAGACGGACAAGTCTCGTCCAGTCGTTATAATCGATGTCGACGATGATCCCGCTTTCTCCCATCTTCTTCCAGCTCTCAACGCGCTTCTCATAGCTCATCTCGAGTTTCAGCGGAATCTGGAAAAAGTGCCGGCCCTGTTTCACGACAAGGCGCAGCGGAAGGTTCTTCGCGTCATCATAGCGGATCTCGACACGGAAGCCGGGAAGCGCGTTCTCCGGAAGATGCTGCGAGGCGATGACATCGTTTCTCGAATACCGCGTGACGCTCGCGCGAATCTTTTCATTTGACGCGTCATAGACGCGGATCACGCAGTCCCCACCGGTCTTCGAGGCGATCCAGCCCTCGATGATCGCGCTGTATTTTCCGTAAAATGTGTGGTCAATAAAATACGCAAACCCAAGCCGGCCGTAAATAATCCGGAGATAATCGGCGCGGCTCCGCTTTTTGAATACTTTTCTGCAGACTGTCTTTATATCCATCATTCATCCTCGTCCTTCAGCTCATAGCCGCCGCGGCGAAGCGTCAGGTTCGGGTTATAATACGGGTCCCCATTCTTCAGAATATCCGGCCATCTCTCCGCGAACATCGCGACTTCATGCTCGAAGCGTTTCTTCTTCTCCGGTGTGTTCTCCTGGCCTCTCGACTTTGACTCATAATGATATAACTCCGCGAACGGGTTGTACACGACGCGGTAGCCGGCTCTGGTCACCTTCATGCAGAAATCGACATCGTTAAACGCTACGGCAAGGCCCTCGTAGAAGCCTCCGACCTGCTCGAACACAGATTTCTTCACCATCATGCAGGCAGCTGTGACAGCTGAGAGATCCTGGGCCACGACCATCCGGTTCATGTAACCGGTCGCATTTCTCGGAAATCTCGAGAACGGGTGGCCTGCGATGCCGCCGAGCCCGATCAGGACGCCGGCGTGCTGGACCGTGTCGTCATCGTAATAGAGTCTTGCGCCGACAGCGCCGACATCCGGTCTCTGGCAGAAGCCGAGCATCTCGGTGAGACACGTCTTGTTGATGATCTCCGTGTCATTGTTGAGGAAGAGGAGATAATCGCCCTTTGCCGACTTCACACCGAGGTTGTTGATGGCCGAGTAATTAAAGCTTCCCTTGTACGTCACCATGTGGATGTCATCCGGGAATTCCTTCTTGAGCTTCTCATAGTACTCGAAGGTCTTCGGATCGGTGCTGTTGTTCTCGACAATAATAAATTCAAAATTCCGGTAGCTGCTCTTCGTCTCGATGGCGCGCACACATTTGTCAAGATCATCCGTATGGTCCTTATTCGGGATGATGATCGAAATCAGCGGTTCCCCCTCGATCCGGTAGATCGAACGGTAGATACCGAGACTCGATCCGTCAATAACTCTGGCGTGAATGCCGGTCCGGCGGTAATGCGCCTCCACAGCTCGTCTTCCCGCGTCAAATGCATACCGCTTTGACTCCGGATTTTCAGCCGTCGAATTCCCGGACACCCTCCAGTGATAAAGGACCTTCGGAATGTGGCGGATATGTTCTGTCGCCTCCGAACACCTGAGCACAAAATCAAAGTCCTGCGCCCCGTCAAACTCCGGATCCAGCATACCAACCTTCTCGAGCAGCGTGCGCTTCACGACAGTCAGATGACAGATGTAGTTGTTGACGTTCAACAGATCATAATTGAAGTCCGGCTTGAAATTCGGTTCGGAGTAGAACCCCTCGTCATTGACCTTGTCCTCGTCGGAATAAATCATCTCCGTCTCCGGATGCTCGTTAATGACCTTCACATTTTCAAAGAGCGCGTCACTCGTCACCAGATCATCGTGATCGCAGAAAGCGATAAAATCACCCTTCGCGGCAGCGATAGCCTGGTTCGTGTTTTCCGAGATCTGCAGCTGCTTTCCAGTAGAGACAGTCCTGATCCTCGGCTCCTCCTTCTTCAGCTCGTCAAGAAGTCCGGTGAGCGGTGAGTTCTGACCGCTTCCGTCCGAGAATACGAGCTCCCACTTCCGGTAAGACTGTGCCGTAAAGGACGCGACCAGTTCGCGCAGGTAGTGTTCAGGTGTCTTATAGAGCGGAACAACGACGGAAATGAGTGGCTCATACGAAAACTCAGTCTCTCTCTGCCGCTTAAGCTCCTCGTCGGATACGCGTCTGTCCATTGCCCAGTCATTGTAATCTGTAGCAAGAGACGCCTCCGCCCCAGTCTCCTTCGGCCGCTTCGAAAGATCTGGCTCATATTTCAGCTGCTCCCGGCAAAATCCCCTCACATCACCGATCTCAAGGAATGCGGGAAGATTCACAAGATCGCTGTATTTCACCGTAACTGTAAAGCCGTATCCGCCTCCGACCTGCAGGCCAAAGTGAGCCGCGACGTCGGGGCGCTTCACACGGAGCACACGGATCGGAATTTCATTTCCGAGAGAATCCACTATGCGGAGCATATCGATGCCGTAGTCCCTGTCACAACACCAGCCGCGGAGAAGCAGGACGTCCCTGTGATACGAAATCTTGTCGATATTGTAGCAGATGCCATTCGGATCATTCGGAAGCACTGGTCTCGCCTTCTCGAACGGGTCCGGCTTCTTCCTCATCGCACACATTTTCCGGTACGCGCGGATAGAGCGGAGGTTCGCGGCGTAGTTCAACATGTCGGAGCGCTCCTTCAGGAGCTGCATACGATGAATCGAGATATTCGTGAGGCGGCTGATCTCGTTCTCGTCTTCCTTCCGCTTCGCGATAAATTCCTCAGACGCAGTCTTCGAGAGCGGGCTGAAGCGGAACCGGACAATCAGCATCCGGGAGCCCTTTCTCCAGTTCACAATCCGAACGGACGGGTCAGGCTCCGTGAAGACATGCTCGTGGTGAGCGATCCGCGTCCCGGAAATGACAGACCCTCCGTCCGGAAGAGCGCCCTGATCTGTGTAGAGACCGTCGATCTTCAGATAGCCGCAGCCCTCCGTCGGGTCGATCCGCACCTGTCTGACGCCCACAAGCGGAATGTCCGCAGCAAGATTTCCATCCTTGTCATAGGAAATATGGAGCGCGTCCGCCTCGCTGAAGCCATCTCCCCTGTCTATATAGACGCGGGCATACCAGTCTGTCTCCTTTGCAAGGAGTTCCTTCGCCATGAAAGAGGCTGCCTGCTGCGTGAGGCTGACCGCATGGAACGCGATATCGAGTCGCGCCGCAGAGCCACCTTCATTTTCGATGTAGATCTTCGGGTCATCCGTGTCAAAGAGAATTGTCTCCGGTCCGGAACTCACACCGTTTGTCTTCAGCTCAGGAATCTTCAGGTCCTCGCCGTCAATGGCAAGCCTGTCAAAGTGAACATAGCTGAAGCTCTCGGTCGGATCGATCCGGATGCTCTTCGCCCCGCGGATGTCGATCTCACGGCTGAAGGACCCGTCCTGATTCTGATTGATCGAGATTGCGACCTCTTCACTGTACCCTTCTCCCGCATCGAGATAGACCTTAGCGGGTGAAAGGTTCGCCTGCTCACCGGAATTCTGCTTCATCCCCTCAAGGCTCACAACGCCAGGCGTGATGTCCGCATAGAGATCACGGATCGGCGTGTGATCTCCTTCGACCCACTTCTGGAAGTGCTTCTCCATACTGCTGAAGAGCTGCATCTTCGCCGGTGTCAGACCGACCGCCTCGTAGATGTCCCGGTTTGCGGCAAGTCCGCGCTTCTTTCCGCTCTGCGAATAATAATGGAGAACTCTCCACTTGATAAAATCAATCGGAACGGCAAAATCAAAGGTCCACTCGTAATCGATGACATTCCATGTATCACCAATCGTGATGACATTGGCAAAGACGAGATCGATATTTGCGTGGCTCGACGCCCCGCTCCCCTCGAGAAGCGCAGCGGAACCGAAGACTTCCCGGAATCCGGAAGTCTCGTGGAAGCTGCAGTCGACCGTCTTGTCTACTTCCGCGAAGAAATTTCTTAAGAATTCGCGGAGCTTCTCCTCTCCCTCGACAAGCGCAGCGTCCGCCGCCTCCTCGAGCGTCTTTCCTTCGAGATACTCAAAATCCGCGTACGAATCACCCGCATGGCAGACATTGGGGACAAATTTCGACGAGGCATACTGCTTCTTCAGTTCCTCTTCCCGCTCAGCCATCCGGAGGACATGATCCTTTGCCGCCTCCGTAAACGGGGACTTCCGCACAACGCGTCTTCCGTTCTCCTCAATAATATCGGTGCGGATCGCAAGCTCTCTGCGCCTCTCATTTGAAAATTTCGAAAACAGTATCACGTCCTACCTCCGTCAATGACCACAAGAAATGAATTAGAATAGAGCGGGAACAGCCCATCATCGACCATCGCGTCGATCGCCTTCGACTCATCGAAGAGATTGACGCGTGCCCTGTCAAAATTCAGGACGTTGCCGCGGATATCACCTTTCTTCGGCAGATACTCGTCGGAATAGATCGCCATCGGGAACTTGTAATCCGGGTACGGATAATAGAACTTCCAGGTCTCAAAACCTGCAAGGCGCATAATCTTCTCAAGCTCGGGCTTCGAGAATGTCCGCACTCTGTCATTGTCCGGATATCCCTCGATACCCTCGAAGAGAACACCGCTGTGATCCTCCGTGCATCCGGCCCAGTATTTCATGCCGAGCCTGTTCTCAATCGCAAGCAGAATCTTTCCGCCTGGCTTCAGATGACGGCGGATGATTTTCAGAAAATCAAGATAGGGCGTGTCCGAACTGATATAGCCCCGCCCGTACTCAAAGACACCGATCAGCGTAATGTAATCATAGGTTGCCGGAAGCTTCTTCTCGACATCCTGAAAATTTCCGAGAAGAATCTCGACATTGTCCCGGTTCCTGTTCCGGTACGCGTTGACCATACTCCTCTTCTTTGAGAGATCGACGCAGGTGACATGGCCGGCTTTCTCCGCGACAGCTCCTGTGATGGCGCCGCAGCCGGATCCGATCTCGAGAACGCTGTCCGTCTTCCTGAAGGGATACCAGCTCAGAATATTCGTGCGGATCGTCGAAAAATGGTACATCACGGCCCAGTTCTTTTTCTCCGCAACGACGCGGTCAAACTGATCCGGATCCGTTATCTTCGCTATCTCGAGAAGCTCGTCCTCGATCTCGCCGTCCGAGTAGATATCGCGTCCCGGATAATCATCGAGCACAAGACTTACATTTCCGATCTTTTCTGTCATGTGTGCAGTTTTCCTTTCTGCCGGCAGGCAGTTTTCTTGGATTCTGGCAGATTCATCACACGGAGTGTCTGCACTCTGTGCCTCCACAATCCTGTGTAATCATACCATATTTCAAATAAAAGCAAAAGAACTGTCACAGGAGACAGGGCCCCGGCCGTCTGTCCGGTCCGGCACAGCGTGTCCCTTGTAACAGTCCTTTCAAATTCAGTTCTCTTCTGTATTCTTTCTTGTAAATGTAACTTCGGAATTCATATCAAAGAAGCCGACCGTATTCTTCGAGGATACGACCGTGACATTGAGGACGTCGTACAGCCTGTGGAACACGCGGAACTCCCCCTTGTGGTACCCCGTGCTGCCGAACGACATCAGATATTCGCCGCCCTGCAGGTCCATTCTCTGGCGGAACTCCACCTCAATCGTCTCTCCGGCATGAGCTGCGCCGATCGGCGTATTCTCATACATAGTATTTGTTCCGCAGATTTCCGTTCCCTTAAGGTTCTTGAACGTGTACGCAAAAATCGGCTCCTCGAGATCCTGCGTAAAATGGACCTCCATCCGGATTGTAAAATACGATCCCTTCTCGATACTGTTCGTGATGTTCCCGTTCTCGTCGATCGTCGTGACCTTGACGATCTTCGCCTGGCCCTCGCCGTACTCGATCGTATTCGGATTTCTCGGAAGGATGCCCGTCACGGACTTCGACGCGCGCTGCAGCTTCTCCTGCGTCTTTACATCAACCGCGCCGAGCTTTTTGTCCTTCAGATCAGCAGCGGAAGCATCTTCTGCATTCTCTTGATCTTCCTCGTCATCAGATGCCGGAAGCGGCTGGTCGCCCAGATTGACCATCAGCTTCTTGTAGAGGTCAACCATCTCTTTCGGCCTGCCTTCATTTCTCTTGACACCCTTGTTGAGAAGAATGACCCGGTCGCAATACTTGGCAATACTCGACAGGTCGTGACTGACGAAGAGAATCGTCTTACCCTGCTTCTTAAACTCCTCGAATTTGTGGTAACACTTTGCCTGGAAGAAAACGTCACCGACGGACAGAGCCTCATCGACAATGAGGATTTCCGGGTCGATATTGATTGCGACAGCAAATGCAAGACGGACAAACATACCGCTCGAATAAGTCTTGCACGGCTGATTGACGAAATCGCCGATATCAGCGAACGAAAGTATATCGTCCATTCTCCTGTCGATCTCTTCGCGGGAGAAGCCCATCATCGTGCCGTTCAGATAGACATTCTCGATGCCGGTATACTCCATGTTAAAACCGGCGCCGAGCTCGAGCAGAGCGGAGATACGGCCATTGACCTGAATCTCACCGCTCGTCTGACTGAGGACGCCCGTGATGATCTTGAGAATGGTAGACTTTCCTGATCCGTTCGTGCCGATGATACCGACAGTCTCGCCGCGGTGGACATCGAAGCTGACGTCATCGAGAGCCTTCAGCTCCTTGTAGCGCTTCTTCTTCGAGAAACCGAGTGCCTCCTTCAGGCGATCGGACGGCTTGTCGTAGAGCTTATAGATTTTTGTAATGTGTGAGACGCGGATCGCGACCTCGTCGCTCACCGTGCTCACAGGCTGTGATGCATTTTCACTCATGAAAAATTGTCTCCGTGATGAAATGAGTCAGGCAGCATCTGCTGCCTGATTCCTGATTACAGAACGTCTGCGAAATGGACCTTCAGTCTCTTGAAGATAACTGCTCCAAGGCCGAACAGCACAAGAGTAACGGCCCAGAAATACACGGTCTGCGACATATTTGACCAGAACCACTGATGGTTATAGATCGCATCGCGGTAACCGTTTACGATGTAGTACATCGGGTTCAGACGAAAGATCCATCTGTATTCGGGCGGAGCGATCTGAATATTCCACATGATCGGGATCGTCCAGATTCCGATCTGGAGAATGATGCTGATGATCTGCGAGAGATCCCGGAAGAAAATGACAATCGCGCAAGTCCCGTAGATCAGTCCGAGCGAGAAGATAAACATGCAGAAGAAATAGTACACGATCTGCAGGGCATAGACGCTCGGATAGATGCCATAGAGCGCCGCGATCAGGAAGGCAACGCCAATGAAGAACAGATGCACGAAGAACGCGGAGATCGCCTTGACCATCGGAAGCACACTGATCTTGAACACGACCTTCTTGACGAGATAGCTGTACTCGATCAGCGCGTTCGTTCCCCCGGTCAGCACCTCCTGGAGATAAAACCACGGCACGATACCGCTGGTCAGGTATAAAACGAACGGAACATTAGCCGTCGCGCCCGCCTTGAGGCCGATACCGAAGACAACCCAGTAGACGAGAACCGTGACGACCGGCTGGACGAACGCCCAGAAGATGCCGAGGTAAGATCCGGCATATTTCGTCTTGAAGTCGTTCTTCGCGAGCTTCATGATGAGCTTTCTATTCTGCCAGACCTCAATCGGCAGAGACAGGAACTTTCTTCCCTTCAGAAGGATCCCGAGGAACACGCCGTCAAGGATCACAAGGGCAAGAACCCTGAGAATCAGGTTCTTTCTGGCTGAAGACGCCGCCGCGGCCGCTGTCACATTCGGATGGTTCACCTTGAAGACAAGAATCGGACTCGTACCGGTGGTCTTCAATACCAGCACATCGCCTTTCACGCTGGCATCGATGTCGTTCATCTGCGTCTCGGAGTCCTTCAGGACCTCTGCGAGATCGATGCTGTCCGTCGCGCCGCATCCCGTGAGCTCAGCGCTCTTGATTTTCCAGGTTGCACCCGCGGTCGCTCCGAACTGAACTCTGACATAATTCATGTCTGAGCGGACATAATATTTCAGAGTTCTGACTTCCCCACTGTCAGAGCTGTATGTCTTGTCGCTCTCGCGGTTCACGTCCCAGTTCGCGTCATAGCGGATAATACCGTCATAGACGGTGACGCTCTCCTTCCTGACATCACTGGACGCATCCATCTGAAACCAGACATAGCTGTTTCCGCTGCTCTGGTGACGGATAATCAGAACATTCAGAACGGCGAGCACAAGAACAAAGGCCGCCAGTAAGAGTTTTCTTTTCTTCGACATGAATTACTTCTGCTCCTGCTTCTTTGCTGTGTACTCCTTAAAGCTGCCCCACTTCGTGTCTTTGTCAGACAGGTTGAGCTCAACACCATCCTCGAACGGCCACTCGACACCGATATCCGGATCGTTGTACGCCAGACCGCCCTCATCGTTCGGGTGATAGAAATCCGTTACCTTGTAGCAGAACTCCGCCTCATCGGACAGGACAAGGAAACCGTGCGCAAAATTCTTCGGGATAAAGAACTGCTTCTTGTTCTCCTCGGAGAGGATGACGCCGAACCACTTGCCGTATGTCTTTGATCCCTCGCGGAGATCGACGGCGACGTCGAAGACCTTGCCTCTCACAACGCGGACGATCTTATCCTGCGGGTGATTGATCTGAAAATGAAGACCGCGAAGAACGCCGCGCGTAGAGCTCGACTGGTTATCCTGAACAAAGACCTCGTCGATACCCGCAGCCTTGAAATCATTGTAGTTGTATGTCTCCATGAAGTAACCGCGCTTGTCGCCGTAGACAGTCGGTGTGATGACCTTCAGCCCTTCAATGTCGCATGTCTCAACCTTGATTTTTCCCATTTGAACATTCTCCTCACTTTATATCTGTGCAATGAATGAGACTGCCGGTCGGAGACTGGCAGCCTCGTCAGGATCATGGCCTCGCCGGAGGGTATCAGAGTCCCTCGGCGACGTCGATCATATATTTGCCATAGCTTGTCTTCTTGAGCGGCTCAGCCAGCTTAAGAAGCTGCTCTCTGTCGATGAAACCGCGCTTGTATGCGATCTCCTCGATGCAGGAGACATAGAGTCCCTCGCGCTTCTCGATGGCCTCGACGAAATTGGCAGCCTTAAGAAGCATGTCCGGGTTGCCCGTGTCAAGCCATGCAAACCCTCTGCCGAGTGTCTCGACATAGAGGTCTCCGCGGTCAAGGTATGCGTTGTTGACGCTCGTGATCTCCAGCTCGCCTCTCGCCGACGGCTTGATATTCTTTGCAATCTCGACAACATCGTTGTCGTAGAAGTAAAGTCCCGGAACCGCATACTTTGACTTCGGATGCTCCGGCTTCTCCTCGATGGAGATCGCCTTGCCGTTCTCATCGAACTCGACGACGCCGTACTCTCTCGGATCTCTGACATAATATCCGAAGATCGTCGCTCCCTCTGTTCTGGCAGCGGCATTTCTCAGAACCTTCGTGAAGCTCTGGCCGTAGAAAATATTGTCACCGAGAACAAGGGCTACGTTGTCATTTCCAATGAACTCTTCGCCGAGAAGAAATGCCTCCGCGAGTCCGTTCGGATGCTCCTGAACCTTGTAGCTGAAATTCATTCCGAGCTGGCTTCCGTCTCCGAAGAGATCCTCGAATACCGGAAGATCGCGCGGTGTGCTGATGATCAGGATGTCCCTGATTCCCGCCAGCATGAGTGTGGACAGCGGATAATAAATCATCGGCTTGTCATAGACAGGCATCATCTGCTTTGACATTGCTCTTGTCAGCGGATAAAGTCTCGTGCCGGAACCGCCTGCAAGAATAATTCCCTTCATGATGATATCTCCTCCTTGATTTTCAGGAAATTTCCGTGTCACAAGCCCCGGATCAGCGGTTCTTGTACATATCCTCGTAGTACTTCTGATAATCGCCGGAAATGCAGTGCTCCATCCACTCCTGGTGCTCGAGGTACCACTTAACAGTCTTCCTGATGCCGTCCTCGAAGCAGGTCTCCGGATACCAGCCGACCTCTTTCTTGATCTTGTCCGGGGCAATCGCATAGCGTCTGTCGTGGCCCTTGCGGTCCGTGACATACGTAATGAGATCCTCAGACACATTGGCCTTCCTCGGATCATCATCCGGAAGAAGCTCCTGAAGCGTCCGGATGATCGTCTTTACGATCTGGATGTTCTGGCGCTCATTGTGTCCGCCGATATTATAGGTCTCGAAGAGGCGGCCCTTCTCCTGTACCATGTCAATTCCCTTCGCGTGGTCCTCAACATACAGCCAGTCGCGGATATTCTTTCCGTCGCCGTAGATCGGAAGTGCGCGGCCGTGAAGTGCATTGTTGATCGTCAGCGGGATCAGCTTCTCCGGGAACTGATAAGGGCCATAGTTATTGGAGCAGTTTGTGATATTGGCCGGGAATTTATATGTGTCCATGAAGGCCTTGACCATGAAGTCTGAGGACGCCTTGGATGCGGAATACGGGCTGTGCGGATCATATTTTGTTGTCTCATAGAAATAGTCGTTCGGATTAGAAAGAGAACCGTACACCTCATCGGTCGATACGTGAAGGAATTTATGGTCCGGCTTGAATGTGCCGTCCGGAAGCTCCCATGCCGCCTTGGCTGCATTCAGCATGACAAGCGTGCCGAGAACATTCGTCTCGACGAAGACTGTCGGGTTCTTGATCGAACGGTCGACATGAGACTCCGCCGCAAAATGAACCACTCTCTGGACATCGTTCTCCTGAAAGATCTTGTTGATCGCCGCGGCGTCGCAGACGTCCGCCCTGATAAACGTATAGTTATCTCTGTTCTCAACGTCTTTCAGGTTCTCGAGATTGTTTGATCCGATAAAACCGGCACCTCCGGTTACAACGTAGGTTCTCATTCTTTTCTCCTTTTCATCTTTTTATCACAGCGTGATTTTTTTCAGACTTCTTTACATTATAGCATCGGGGCTGTCTATTTGCAATACATCCGGACTCACCCCTCCGTTTTCCCATCCTTGGAGAAGCGCGGAACGCTCATGTCGGGTCTCCCCGCATTTTCCTGCGTGTCTTCGACATAGCCGCGGGCGCGTCTCTCCCGCTCCGCCTGTCTGTTCTTCGCATCGTTGAAGTCTGCATTGACCGTCTCACGTATCACATAGGTCGGCGTATTATTCTGCGTCAGTGTGATCCGGCCGATGTACTCGCCGATGATGCCGAGGATCAGAAGAACGATGCCGAAGAGGAACAGCATGACACTCATGAGGGACGGCCAGCCGGCGGCCATGGACGGATGGATCAGCTTCCGGATGATGACAATGATCGCGGATATAATGCCGAGTGCCGAACAGAACGCACCGAGATATGTAGCAAACCGGAGCGGCCGGATCGAATAATTCATGAAGTTCAGGAACAGCTTCAGGCCTTTCTTGAAGGAGTAGTTGGATTTTCCATACTCACGGTCAAAATGGTCGATGTCGATATTCACGATGTTGTATGTCGTGCGGAAGAACAGAGCCTGAATAAAGGCGCTGTTGCCCTTGTACTTTTTCGCCTCCTCGACAACGTAGCGGCGGGCGAGCCAGAAACTGCTCATCTGAATGCCGGCCGGGCGCTCGAGAAGTTTCCAGAGAAGAGAGCGGCTGATGGAGCCGACAAAATCCTTCCACGGCGTAAAATGGCGCTTCTTGAAGACGCCGAACACGACGTCCGCTCCCTTTTCTGCGGCGTCGAGAAACTGCCGGATCTGGGACGGATGATTCTGCATATCGTCGTCCATCCCGACAACAAGATCCCCGTGTACATAGTGGAGCGCACACATAATGGCGGACTGCTGGCCGAAATTCTTCGCCAGATTGACGCCGATTACGTTCGGCCA
Organism: uncultured Eubacteriales bacterium; assembly: GCA_900320615.1. Classification (GTDB taxonomy): domain Bacteria; phylum Bacillota; class Clostridia; order Lachnospirales; family Lachnospiraceae; genus Chordicoccus. The sequence continues at coordinate 47,556 of ONSX01000003.1, read as the reverse complement.
TTTCTTCGCCGCGCGCTGAATCGCCTCGTACGTTCTGTCCTTCGAGTAATCGTTGACCATGATGATCTCGCACTCATAATTGTCCATGTGTGAGAATTCTTCATTTGTCAGGTCAGCGATTTCCTCGACTGTATGCTCCGAGTTGTAGCACGGAATTACGATTGATACAAGCATATACTCTTTCTGCTCCTTTTATGTCTGATCTGTGCCCCGCCAAACCGCACGCCTCTGGGATTTCACGCAATCTGATGGCGCTCAGGCTCAAAGCAACGCCTGAGTTTCGTCTGCATTCATGACAATCCGGCTCTTCCTGCCATGCTCCATAATTTCCGGCAGCGCGTCATAAAAGAGCGGTGTTCCTCCTGTGTGCAGGAAGAGGACGTCCTCTCCCGTGACATGCTGTTCATCGAGATAGCGCAGCATTCCGTAATAGGCCTTGCCCGAATAGAACGGATCAAGGCACAGACCTTCTTTATAATACGCATCCGCGATACAGTCAAGCAGATCTTCATTGACCTGCCCGTATCCGCCGCACAGGTACGCATCTTCAAAATGAAGTTCCTTCTCCGGATCGAGGCGATATTCCGCGCCTTTCTTCTCTCTGTACTTTGCGAGGTCTCCAAGGATAACTTCCCTCGCGCGCGGCAACTTCCGCGTGACCGAAATACCGATGATCTCGCGCTCGTCGCCGTCCATGAGGTGCGCGGCGAGAAGGCCGCTGTGCGTGAGCGACGTGCTCGATGCGAGGAAGATCTTCGAAAAATGAATGCCTCTCTCCTCCTCTTGCTTTTCGATCTCACGATAGACATCAACATAGGCGGACATGGGGACGTGCTCATTTCCCTGGCCCGTGATATCGCCGTGCATATAGTAGGGAGTATAATTCATACTCCGAAGGTCGTCCATGGCCTTCTGCACAGCAGACGCGATCGCAGAACCCCGGTGGCACCTGTACTCAAGGATGCCCGCGCCGAGGACGAGCCGTGCATTTCCTGTCGAGGGGTCCGGCTCTGCATCATCGATGTTGTCGATCATTGCGCACGGAATCCCACGCGTCGCACAGGCGTCCGCCATAATCCGGCAAAAATTCGAGTGATACCCGCCGTACATAATCATCGCATCGCACCCCTTCGCCTGCATGTCCTCGAGGTAGGCCTCCGCGAAGCGCACCTTGTTTCCGCCGAACGAGAACGGCAGTGCGTCCTCGCGCTTTACAAAGATGCGGTTCCCATTTCCGGTCATCGGTGAAAGTTCGCGCTCCGCACCGGAATCTTCTGTCTTCTGCCCCGGATTCTCTGTTCCCGTGCGCGCAGGCATAAGTCGGAAAACCGGCGTCCTTGTAATCGGGAGATCTTCATCGAGACGGAAATGGATTCTCTCCCGCACGCTCCCGAGGCGCTTTTCCGCCTCATCAAGCGTCGGCGCCGTAATCACAACCTGTCCCAGACGGTCGCGGCCGTTCGTGTACGCATTGACATGATCCCCCGGTCTCACATTGAACATAACCTGCCGGAGCCATCCGCTCCTTAAATTATCGTCCTGAATTTCCCGGAGTGTGCCGCCGCGCTCCGAATAGACCGTACTCGCAAGAACCGCTCCCTCGCGTCTCTTCGCAAAGAAATGCGAGACGTCCTCACCGAGTGCAATGCGAAGCAGCACCTCGTAGTAATTAATCCCGTAGGACGCGCCGACCATCTCCGGAAGACCGTTCGCGCCGCTTCTTCCCGTGAGCTCAATGACATAGACCTTATCTCCTCTGCGGATAAAATCACAGTTGAGCGGGCAGTTATCGAGGCCGAGCGCGGCGACTGCGCGCTCCACCTGCTCCCGGATCTGTCTCCCGAGCGTCTCCTGATAGCGGTACGGCACGGAATGGCCGAGCGGAAGGGGCGTCGGGCCACGGAAGGTGACGATATTATTCGGCTCCATATAGAGAATTTTTCCGTTCTGGATCATGGACTCGACACCGAAGATCTCTCCCTCGATGAATTCCTCGACGAGGCAGTAGTCCTGATGCGTCTCGGACATTGTCCTCTCGTAATTCTTCCGCGCCTCCTCCGGCGTGTCGCTCCGGTAGATGCCCCGGCCTCCCATGAGGTCGACGGCCTTCACAATGACAGGAAAATGGAGCCTGCCGATTGCCTCCTTAAGCTCGCCCTCGCTGTGCACGCAGTAGAAAGGCGCGGTCTGGACGCCGGCGGCAACAAGCGCCTTTTTCATGAGAAGCTTGTTGGCCGCCTTCGACGCTGCCTCCTTCGACGGTCCCGGAAGGCCGAGTGCCTCTGCCGCCGCGCCGATCGCGCGCATGCCCAGATCGAGTCCGCACGTCACAATGCCGTCGACATGATGTTCTTCTGCCGCGCGGAGCACCGCGTCCGGATCAGCGATATTGTGCATATCTGTCTCGTCGGCCAGCTGAAAGCCCGGGTACGGGCCAGGAATGCTCATTGCCACGGTCTTGATCCCCATTTTTCTCGAGAGTTCATAGAGCGGTGTCTGCGTGTAGCTGGCACCGAGAACCAGAAGTTTTTTCATTTTCAAACTGCCTTTCCGATATATTCACTCTTTTATCAGCATTTTTTCGTTGAGCTCGCGGATGCCGACTGCCGTATGATACGCGCAGTGGTACGGCTCCGTGTGCCTTCCGTCCAGAAGATCGAGCCACCACAGGACGTCGTTGAAGCCGAGCATCGAGCGGAAGCGCACAGTCCCCGAAATTCGCGGATTGATCTCAAAAATGAAATACCGGCCGTCCTTCTTCCGAAGCTGGATATTGATGTAGCCTCTGAGGTCAAAAAGCTTCGCGCACGCGGCCGCAATCCGGTCAAGCTCCTCGTCATGCACGAGTTCGACCAGGTTACTGTAACCGTTCTTCAGCTGCCGGCGGAACGCAATCGTGTTCAGCACATCGCCGTCGCGGAAGACACCGAGCGTATACTCGTCATCGCTGTCGATATATGCCTGATAGACATAAGCGCCGTCGAATTCATCTGTGAGTTCGCTGCCCTTCTTCTTCATGATGTGCTTGGAGCCATTCGACCTGCGGGGCTTTACGATGTAGACCGCCTCGGAATCCGGAAGATCCGCGCGGCGGATGAAGGTCGCCGGCGCAGGAAGGCCATTTCTCCGGAGTTCCTCCGCCGTCAGATATTTGTCGAGACAGATTCCAAGTACGCGGCTGCTCTGCATCACAAGGCGGATTCCCCGCTCCTCGAACGGCTTCCGGTTTCTGTCAATCACCTCAATCTCGCGCTCATTGACGGGAATGAGGTGCGTAATCCCGTACTCGCTGCACTTTGCCGCGAGCTCTCCGATGTACTGCTCAGAGACGGCATAGCTGCTCTGCCAGAACACCTTCACAAGATCCATTCCGACGGCGATGCGGTTCACGTCGCAGCCGTAGAGCTCATCTCCCGTGCTCCTCAGAATCTTCAGAATTCCGTTTCCGATATCTCCGCTGATCGCGGTCACCAGTATTTTTCTCAACGTCTGCTCCCTTTCTCTTATTTATTTCACTGCCCTTCTCTCAAGGACCGCCTTCAGCTTCTTAAGATCCGGGTCGTACCGGTCTATGTCCCCGTAGAGAGGTCGCCTGTCGATTGCAAAAGGCACAAAGGACGCAGAGCGCTCCTTTGTATCGATGATCGCAAAGCTGTACCCTCTCCCGTCCCGAGGCTGCCCGACCGAACCGGGGTTCACAATCAGAGTCTGCCCTTTTTCCGGTCTTATGTCCGACTCGGGACTGACGACAGAGGCCGGAACGGAATGATCAGAGACCCCCGATCCCTGTGAGTTTCCGTCCGGCACAAAGCGGCCGGAGAAGCCCGGCTGCGCCATGTTGCTTCCACCTGCGCCGGGATCATCCACCAGCTCCGTGAATCTCCTCATCCGGCAGTGCGTATGCCCCTGCAGCACGATATCGAACGCTGCGTAACTCTCCGGGCTTTGCACCGGATTGTCCGGGTACATACGCCCGTTCAGAGGGTCCCACGGCGTCCCGTGGACGCAGAGGATACGCGCGCCGTCCGCATCGAGCACAGCCCGCGGACGCAGCGTCCGGAAGAAGGCTGCGATGTCCCCCAGCCCCTTATCCGCAAGGTTCGCGTAGGAGTGCCCGTAGCGGCTGATGAGGCGAGCCTCATCAGCCCTGCCATCCATCGCCTCAAGGAACATCCGGTCGTGATTTCCGAGAAGCCAGATGAGGCCGGGAATGTTTCGGAGCTCCTCAAACACTTCTCTCTGTCTGTAATAATAGCCGAAAATATCTCCCAGGAAGATCATCCGATCAAATGCATACCTCTCCATCTGCCGGAGCGCCTCCTTAAGCCCCCAGATATTGCCGTGTATATCCGAAAAGACAGCAAGTCTCATCCCGGTTTCTCCCTTTCTGTCATCTGTATCCCGCACAGACGGCAGCGCGGATCGTCCCGCCGCGCGCCGGCCCTGTGCTGTCCCTGCCCGTGCAGCAAGCCCGTAACGCGCCGCCCCGCCGGCTCTGCACTCCGGGTATACATCAAGACGGTCATCCCCCGTCACGCGCCGAGTATCCAGCGCACAGAGTCAGCAAGGGTGTGCTTTGGGGAAAAGCCCAGATCCCGCCGTGCCTTCTCCGTCGAGACCACCCACCGGTCCGTCGCCTCCGGATCCGGCCTGTCACTCGGAACGATGTCCGAATCCGATCCGCTCTCCTGCTTCACCAGTCCGGCGAGCTCAAGATTCGATGCTGACTCACCTGCGAGGAGATAAAGCCCCTCCGCGTCCGTTCCGACCGTCTTCGCAATCATGTCCGCGATGTCGCGCACATCAATATAATTCTGTACCCGCGCCCCCATCCCGTACAGAGTGACCGGCGCATTCTCCCGGCACTGTCTGATCAGAAAGGTTAGAAAATTCCGCGGATTCATTCCGACGCCGATCGGTGAGGATATCCGGAAAATGAGTGCCCGGACAGACGGCGCCACAAGATTTGCTGCCATCTGCTCTCCGGCAAGTTTTGAGATATGATAGACCGTCTTCGGGGCGACCGGATGGCTCTCCGTGACCGGAATATGCTCCGGCGTCCCGATGACCGGGATGCTCGACATGTAGATCAGCTGCCTTGCGCCGAGACGGTTCGTGAGCTCCACAACGTGGTTCGTCCCCAGGCAGTTGACAATCAGGCTGCTGTCTCCCGTCATCGCAAGGCTGGCCGCCAGATGGATGACCACATCGACATGCGGCGCCGCCTCCGCAAATGCGCGCACGGCCTCCGCATCTGTCAGATCAAGATCCGCCGTCCGCAGTCTCCCCGACACCCCGCCTCCGACAGCCCTTGTAAGCGCATCTCCGTCTTTTCCGTGATCAATGGCGAGAACTGTGCTGCCTCCGGCAAGCAGTTTCCGGACGACATAGCTTCCAATGAAGCCGCATGCCCCCGTAACCAGAACTGACTGCATGAATTTTCCTCTTCTCTTTCTGTTTCTTAATATCTTATCGCGATTTCAGCGAGGAGTAAACCCCTGCGCGGGAGTTGCGAAAGCGCGTCACGCATGGTATAGTGCTCTGGATTCTTTTATTTTTAGAGTACACTGCGATCGGAGGACTATGGGCCGTACATCTTCTTCGGAAAATCTTCAGAAAAATATCTTTCTCAACACCCTCGGAAATCTCGTCTACTATTTCTGTCAGTGGCTGATGACGATTCTTGTCGTCCACCTGGCTTCTTACAGTCAGGCGGGTTACCTTTCTCTGGCCATGAACACATCGACGAGCTTCGCGGTCATCGCGCTCTTCAGCATGCGGAACTTCCAGATTTCGGACGTGCGCCATGAATACACAAGGCACGAGTATGCCGGCAGCCGTGTTCTCACCTGTCTTGCCGCCTTCATCAGCTGCGCGGTGTATGCATTTGCCGCAAACTCCGTATTCCAGGCCTTGTGCATCACGGCCTTCATGCTGATCCGGATCGCCGAGGACATTGTCGATGTCCTGCACGGCGAAAACCAGAAGAAGGGCCGGTATGACTACATCTGCCGCTCCTATCTGATGCGCGGCCTCGCCTCGATCGTGCTGTTCAGCCTGGTGCTGAAGCTCTCCGGGAACCTCTTTGTCACGCTTCTTGCCGTCGCGGCCGTCAATCTCATCATTGCATTCGCCTACGACTGGGTGCGGACATCCTCCCTTGCGGAGATAAAGCCGGTCATGTTCAGCAGGCATGTCCTGAAGCTTCTCGGGGAATGCCTTCCGATCACGGTGTTTACATTTCTTCTCAATCTCGAAATGCTGATCCCGAAGCAGGTACTGAAGGCCGTCGTTGGCTACGATGAACTCGGCATCTACTCCTCGATCGCCTCCCCGACGCTCGTGATCCAGTTGTTTGCAACTGTGGCCTTCAGCCCGATCATCCCGAAGCTCTCGACATATCTTCGTGACGGGAATTTCGACCGTTTCGGTTCCATGCTGCGGAAGACCTATCTTCTGATCGCCGGCATCGCCGCTTTGATCACAGCGGGTGCCGCGCTGCTCGGACGCTGGGGCCTTGCGCTGCTCTTCGGAAAGAGTATCCTGAGCCATTACAGTCTGTTCATGCCCGTCGTGTGGGTCTCTCTTCTGATCGGCTTTATTTTCATTCTTCAGTCAATTCTGATTGCCATGCGGCAGATGAAATGGATGTTGATCGGCATGATCGCGGACTTTGCTCTCTGCTGCGCTCTCGTCTATCCGTGCATCAGACACTTCGGATCGAACGGCGCAAGCATCGTGCAAATCATCGCTTACGGCGTTTACCTTCCCTACATGATTGCAGTTGCAGAAATTCAGTTGTATAATATGAGGAATCGTCACAAGGCATAGATCCGCCGGAACGCGCGGAGCTGTCTTCGAAAAGGAGAAAACGTCTATGATAGATTTTAATCATCCGCCTTTCACGGGCAAAGAATTTGAATATATGAAGAAGGCCGTCGACAATCACAAGCTCTGCGGCGACGGCGAATTCACAAAAAAATGCGAACAGTTCATGTGTGACCGCTTTGGCTATGCGGCCTCCTATCTGACAACATCCGGTACGGACGCGCTCGAACTCGCTGCTCTTCTCTGCGACATAAAACCGGGCGATGAAGTCATTCTTCCATCCTATACCTTCTGCTCCACAGCGGACGCCTTTGTTCTGCGCGGAGCAAAGCTTGTCTTCGTCGATATTCGTCCGGACACCATGAACATCGACGAGACGAAGATCGAGGACGCGATCACAGCTAAGACAAAGGTCATCGCGGTCGTCCACTATGCCGGTGTCTCCTGTGAGATGGACACGATCATGGACATCGCAAAGCGCCATCACCTGATCGTCGTGGAAGATGCCGCGCAGGCGTTCGGCTCAACTTACAAGGGACGGTATCTGGGCGGAATCGGTGACTTTGGTTGCTTCTCCTTCCACGAGACAAAGAATTTCTCGATGGGCGAGGGCGGAGCCATCGTTCTCCCGACTCTCGACAATCGCGACAGATGCGAGATCTACCGTGAGAAGGGGACTGACCGGAGCCGCTTCTTCCGCGGACAAGTCGACAAGTACACGTGGCAGGATTTCGGCTCCTCGTATCTTCCGAGTGATCTCAATGCCGCTTATCTCTGGGCACAGCTCGAGGTCTATTCGGAAATTTACAACGACCGCATGCAGACCTGGAACTGCTACAACGAGGCTTTCCGTCCGCTCGCGGACCGCGGTCTCGTCGAGCAGCCTGTCATCCCCGCGGAGTGCGGACACAACGCCCATATGTACTATCTGAAGCTGAAAGATCTTGAGACAAGGACGCGTTTTATCCACTATCTCCATGATCACGGTGTGTGCGCTGTCTTCCACTATATTCCGCTTCACTCCTCCCCGGCCGGTCGGAAATTCGGCCGCTTCTCCGGCGAAGACGTTTATACGACGAAGGAGTCCGAACGTCTCGTCCGCCTTCCGCTCTACTACGGTCTGACAGACGAGCAGTGCGAACATGTCATTGAGACGGTCAACGATTTCTTCCGCTGATAAGAAAACGCAGCGCTTTATACCCAAAGAATGCCCCGTGTCCTGCCTGAATGCGGCAGGACACGGGGCATTTGCATGTCTTATTCCCTGTCCGGATATCAAATGCAGTTATGGCTGCTCAGGCTCCTCTTTGGAAGGCTCCGTCTTTGCGGGCGCATCTTCCGCTGCCTTCGGCTCGGGCTCCTCCTTGGAAGGCTCCGTCTTTGCGGGCGCATCTTCCGCCGCCTTCGGCTCAGGCTCCTCCTTGGAAGGCTCCGTCTTTGCGGGTCTTCCTCCGATTGTCGAGCCACCCTCTGCTGGACTGACAGGAGCCGCCGGCGTACGCTTCACAGGCACGGGCTGTTCCGTTTCCGTTGGATTCTTCCTGTTCTTTGAGTGGCGAACAAGAGAGACGAGAATCGCGATGATTCCGATCACAATCAGGACTGTCAGAACCAGAAGCAGCAGGTTCTCGCCGGAATATTTCCCGGACGACACGAATTGTTGCAGGATTCCCGCAAACTGTCCTGACGTCGCCGACTCCGCGGCAGCCGACTCAGACTCCTCCTCCCTTTCCTTTTCCGCCTTTGCAGAAAAAGACTCGGCAAAAGTCTGTGCATCACTTGCTGCCATCACAGAACTTCCGACAGCCTGCCCGTTGTAGGTGAACGCGTTCTGAACAACATCGCCATAGGTCGGATCCTGACCTGCCGTCTGTGTCAGATCAAGATCATAGACAGATGCATCCTTCGGAATCGTGACCGCCCCACCGGAAATCACCGGTGTAGAACCGGCCGGTTGAGCGTCCTTGAATTTCTTGTAGGCATAGTTGAAGTAGTGAGCAGCATCCTCCGCCTCGAGATCATGAGCGGACCCATGCATGGAAATGACGATCATCGTGCGCCCGTCGCGCTCACAGTAGGTCGACAGCACACAGGCCGCGGCATCCGTGTATCCCGTTTTTCCGCCAATCAGGCCGTCGCACTTGACATTGACCTCGCCCTTCACGAGCGGATGATGATTCGCCACCGTACGGGCCTCGTGCATGTTTGTCGCGGGCATCGTGTATGTCTTTGATCCGACAATAGTGCGGAACAGATCATACTGCAGGGCAGCCTTCGAGATCAGCGCCAGATCATAGGCGCATGTATAATGACTGTCATCCGGCATGCCGCAGGCGCTGTGAAAATGAGAATTCACACAGCCCATCGCAGCAAGCTCCTGATTTTCCATGTCGTAGAAGTGGTCGAGAGAGCCTCCTCCGACATAAATGCCGACCTGTGTCGCAATGTCGTTCGCGGACTTCAGCATCATGCAGTAGAGCATGTCGCGAAGTGTAAACGTCTCACCGACCCTCGTGTCAAAATTTGAGCTGCCGGCGATATTATAATTCACAGCCTCCTGTGTCATCGTGACCTGATCATCCAGGTTCCCGTACTTGAGAGCCATGTAACACGTCATAACCTTCGTGACGGACGCCGGTGCAAGCGCCTGCTCAGTGTTCTTGCCCACAAGGACCGCACCTGTATCCGCGTCCATCACGCACAGACCGGCTGCATTCGCGGTGTCCTCCCTCGCCTTCGGCCATCCCTTGACGGCATTCGTGACGTAGAGAGACGAGTCCCCGATTCCGGGAGTCGGAGTCGCAGATACTGTCGGCGAGACGGACTCCGACACAGCTGCCGGCGTCGGAGTTTTTGTTGCTGCACTGGCACTGAAGGCCAGTCCGGCCGTCAGCGCCGCCGCAAGAGTTACAGAAACAGCTGCTTTCCGCAGTACAGACAGAAACTCACTGCGCTTCATTTTCATCCCCCAGTCCTTCCGCAATACATTTGCAGAGATGAGCCATAGCCTCCTGCTCATCATCTCCATTGCAGACAATTTCAATTTCATCGCCATGTCTGACACATGCCCCGAGAATGGACAACACGCTCTTTGCATTTGCCGTGACATTGCCCGTTGTAAACGTAATTGTAGAATGGAATTTCAGAGCCTCCTCGCAGAAGCGCGCGGCAGGCTTTAAATGAAGTCCTGTCGTATTGGTAATCTTCACTGTCTTTACTACCATAATTTCCTCCCTGATATCCTGCCTGGCAGCGTCTTATGAGCCGTCGGTCTGACCAGCCGGTGTTGTTTTTGAAATTGTAATTTCCGCCTCCACATCCTCGACGAGTGAATATCCGTCCGGAAGGTTGACGCTCACGGGCACCGTATATGTCCCGGCGGTCTTTCCGCTCAAGTCAACCGATGCCGTTATCTGAGCGGCCGTGAGGGACGAAAGCGCCCTCTGCGATCCCTTCACGCGGATATCGAGTGACTGATCCGCGAACACAGCATTGAGACCTGTTCCGAGATTATTCACCATTATATTCTTCGTCGTCAATTCATAGGACTGACTGTCTTCCGGCAGGATCTTAACCGAGACGACAACTGTGTCCGTCAGATCGCTCTCGAGACTGATACCGTCGGGCAGATAATCACTGATATCGACCTTGATCTCGACATCAGATGATGCGCCGCTGACATCGACTGCCCTTGACGCACTGCTGATATCAATCACGCTTCCTTCTGCCTTGAACGCAGCGAGCGATGCGGCGTCACCGACGACGGACAGCGCAGACGGAGTGACAGAGACTTTCCCTACCTGATAACCCGCGGCCGGCGTGCCGTACGTCTCTGCTTTCACCTCCACATCGGAAAGAACCTGGTTCAGTGTCACGGACACCGCAATTTCCGATTCGTCGACACTGAAAGTCAGATAGGACATCTGCGTGCTGTCCAGTGCGTCTCCGTTCTTGTCGTATACGCTGAGGCCGGCATTCAGAGTCCCGTCGGAAGACATATTGCTGACGTCCACATCTGCCATAACCTTGTCAATCTTGTCGACGAGCGATTTGCCTCCGCGAATCGTAACCGTGTCCGGACTTGCCACGAGTGATGCGACCTCATAGCCGTTTGCCGGAGTCGTGTCCCCCGCCGTCGCGTTGATGACAAAGCTCTTGCTCTCCATATCCTCGAGCGAAATTTCAATGTTCGAAGGATTGACGGAGATGCTGTCCTGCGGAACCCCCGCGACCGACACCGTGACAGGAACCATGACCGGATCTGAGCTGAGGCTCACAATCTGCGTGAGGTCCGCATTTGCCTGTATCGACGACGAAGACAGCGAGTCGATAACCGACCGGTTGCCCTTGACCGTGACGCTGACCGTATCAAACCCATCGGCCACCTGATAACTCATTCCCAGACTTTCAATGTAAGAAACATTCGTCACGGTGACCGGAATATTCGTATATGTGCGTTTAATGACCGGATCGCTGAAGTTGATGATCACAAGCCATAAGAGAAAGGCAAGGACAAGTGAGGCAATCTTCAGTCCCGGATGCTCGAGGAGCTTATCCCTCATGCTTCTTCCGTCCTTTCCGGATTCTGAATTTGTGTTCCGGATGTTCCCGTCCGGCACTCTTTTTCTGCAGGACATGCAGCTGCTCGCGGAGTCCGCTCGCCGTCACGCCTGTTGTCAGGACCCCCATATAGGCGATCGAAACGCGCCCGGTCTCCTCCGAGACGATGATCGTGAAAGAATCGCTCACCTCGCTGATCCCGAGTCCGGCTCTGTGCCTGGTCCCGTAGCGCTTGCTGATCTTTGCATTGTCAGAAAGCGGGAGATAGCAGGTCGCCGAGACAATCCGGTCTCCCCGTATGATGACAGCTCCATCATGCAGTGGCGTATTGTGCTCGAAGATATTGACGAGGAGCTGAGATGAGATATCCGCGTCAATATTAATCCCCGTATTAATATATTCCGTGAGCAGAATATTCTGCTCAATCACGATGAGCGCTCCTGTCCGGACCTCACTCATCTCATTAACTGCGCGGACAATCTCCGTGATCGTCCTGTCGGAAAATCTCTCCTCGCCTGCTGTTGCCGTCCCGAATGGGACGACGCCCGAGAGAAGCGACTTATTTCCAAGCGATTCCAGCGCCTTCCGAAGCTCCGGCTGAAAAATAACAACCAGTGCCAGCAGCGCGACGGAGGCGAGCTTTGACGCGATCCAGAGAATAGCTGACATCTGGAACACATACGCCAGCACCATGAAGAGAACGACAATAAGAATTCCCCTCAGCAGGGTGTACGCCCGTGTGCGCTGAATCCACGCCATGAAAAAATACAGCAGAAAGGCAAGAATCAGGATCTGAACAACATCGATCACCTGAATTTTCGGAAAATAAAGGCCCTGCATCCAGGTCCGGACCTCTTCCAGTACTGTGGACACGCTATTAACCCCTTCCTGAGACTTTCTCCCTTTCTTCAAGACAGTTCCTCAGAGATTCTTCAGAGAATCCTCCAGTTTCTGTTCGTAATCGACGGCATTTTTATCCGGCCCGTCATCGTTTCTCTTTTCACCGGGCATCAGCTCCTCCACCTCATGAAATGACCGGCCACGGTCAGACGCGAACTTCGGCACTGCCTTTACATAATAGTAGTACTCATCATCCTCAAACTGAAGACGCTCGCTCTTTCTATAATCGAGAGGTGTGTCCATCGCCTCGAGAAGTCCCGCAAGCAGGCACGCGGCCACCGCCCCGATAAGTCCTGTGACCGGATCCATCCCGGTGTGAAGAACTGCATTTCCGAGAAGAATAAATGCAAGATAAACAGCGCCTCCGACAGGAACCGAAATCAGAAACGCGTTGTCAGCCGGAAGATTCCGGACCGAATAGACCATGATAATCACGGCTGTCGCGGCGAATATCAGCACAACCATTCTGTCGGAGAAAGTTCCGCCGATAATCAGCTTCAGTCGCGACGCATACGCAGAGGAACCGAGTTCCCTGAGTTTGCCTGCATTTGCATGAAGCGCTCTGACAAATCCGTACAGAACAATTCCCGAGTCAACGGCAAGAAGCGCGTACGGCTTCCGTTTCAGTCCGCACCACACCGGAAGGAACACCGGCAGACCGATCCACGTGAGCACGGGCATGGCCGCCGCCTCCCACGCGTCGTCCGGAACAAAGCGGAGAAATAAAATAAGAAGCACCAGGTACAGGGCAATCGCGACAGCTCCGGCATCAAGTCCCACGCTGAAGGCCTGTCCCACAATCAGAATGCCATCAAAAACCGGTACGGCCGTGAGCGGGAGCACCATGCAGAGGATCGCAAGCACCAGCAAGAGAAATACATTCGAAAACAGCGGGCTGTAGCCGCTCATCGCCCTGATCCATATAAAAGACGCGAGTGCCAGCGCCAGCTTAAACAGCATATCCAGATACACTGACCATCTGGCATAGAAAATTTTCATTCTTTTACCAAATTCAGCAAGTCCGCTCATGATCCCTTCCTCTTCGACTTTCCGGCAGGGACAGCCTCGCTGCTTCCTGTCAGCTCAAGCTCCCTGAGCTTCTTCTCATAGATCTCCGCAATCTTCCTCGCGCGTTTCCATCTGCGGGAAGCTGTCAGATAAGTAACTGCCAGATAACCCGCCAGTATCACAATGTAAGCGATCAGAAGGACTGCCGCGACGGTGGTGAGATTCCAGTTATCAATGGAATCAAGAATCATATTCATATTTCCGGCCGCAAACAGCCCGATAACAAGAACTACTGCTATACTTGTCAGGAAGAACGTCTTGATCATCTGCACCGCTATGTAGTCTGACTTATAATACCTGGCAATTCTGAGCATTTTCCCGTCTTTGCCCGACTCGAAGTCTGCCAGCGAAGCCATCTGTTCAAAACGGATAGGATTCACCATCGGATTCACCTCTCAGCTCTGTTGCCTGTAGGATTGCGGAAACTGCCAGGCAGCGAAGCAATCCGCCGGGACTTGTCAATTTCGCTGTACCTCATGAAGCAGGGCACAGGAGTTTTTAGTATTGTACCATAAAGCCACCACCGGTGCAAACCGTGAGAAAGAACACACGCGCTGCCCCGGCCTCTTTTAAGACAGCCGAGCAGGCGTCCAGCGTGGCGCCCGTTGTGTAAATATCATCGATCAGAAGGACTCTCTCCGGGACACGGAAGCCGGGTGATACGGCGAGCACGCCCCGCAGGTTCTCAAAGCGCTCTGCCCTCCCCAGGTTCTTCATAGCCAGCGTCTCACCCGTTCTGACAAGGCCGTCCGCACAGAGCGGAATACAGCTTCTTTCCGCCACCTCCCGCGCGATGACCTCAGCCTGATTGTAACCGCGCACGGCAAGGCGCGCGCGGTGAACCGGGACAGGCACAATGACCTGCGGTCTCCAGCGGTCAAGCCGGGCGGCCGCATTCCCGGCAACAAGGCGCCCGAATGTTCTGCCATACTCTTTCCGTCCCTTGTACTTGAATCCTGAGATGGCCGTTTTCCACACGCCCGTATACGGATAAATGCCGAGTCCCTCGTCAAAGATATGTTCGCCGTTTCCACACGCCCTGCAGTAAATATCCCCGTCCTCGACAGGTTTTCCGCAGCGGGCACAGCGCCCCGATAAAATGATGGGAAGCTGAGCCTCACATTCCGGGCAGATATCTCTTCCCCAGGGAGCGATATCCTGGCAGAACGGGCACCTCGCCGGATATAAAAGGTCGGTCGCAAGCTTCCGGATATATTTTATTCCTCCAGTCCGCACAGTTCCTCGATTCTCTCATTCAGAGACGTATAGCGCTGCTGCTCAGACTCATTGCCGATCATCTCCTCGACGACTCTGCGCAGACCGAGAATTACAACACAGGACCTGGCCCGTGTCACGGCCGTATACAGCAGATTTCTCGTCATCAGCATTTTAGGTCCGCCGAGCAGAGGCAGAATGACAGCAGGGTATTCACTTCCCTGCGACTTATGAATGGTAACCGCGTAAGAATGCTCCAGGTCATCGAGGTCTGAGAACGGGTAATCGACCGTTCTCCCGTCATCAAAGACAACCTCCATGGTCTTCGAAAACTCGTCAATCGATCGGATGACTCCCATATCGCCGTTGAAGATACCCATTCCCTCCGATGAAGGAATGTCGTACTTTCCACGAATCTCCCACTCCAGCTGATAATTGTTTCTCGTCTGCATCACTTTGTCGCCCTCGCGGAACACGCGGTCTCCGTATTCTTTCTCCTTCCTGCCATCGTCAGGCGGATTGAGGTACTGCTGCAGGATGCGGTTCAGACGCTCAACACCGACCAGTCCCCTTCTCGTCGGAGAAAGGACCTGGATATCAAAGGGCTTCGCATGTACATACGGAGGAAGCTTGTCTCTGACAAGTTCGATGATATTGCTGATCAGAAGATTGGGGTCATTTCGCTCAAGAAAGAAGAAGTCGCGGCTCTTATTTCCGAGTGGAATCTGCTCGCCGCGGTTGATTCTGTGCGCGTTGACAACAATGTCGGATGAAGTGGCCTGACGAAAGATTCGCGTCAGTGTAATGCACGGAAATGCCTTTGAACGGATGATGTCCCGCAGCACAGCCCCCGCCCCGACCGATGGCAGCTGATCCACGTCGCCAACCAGAATCAGACGCGTTCCGCGGGGAACAGCCTCGAGCAGAGCGTACATGAGAAAAATGTCTACCATGGACATCTCGTCGATGATGATGACGTCCCCCTCGATCGGGTTCTCCGCATTTCTCTCGAAGCGCACCTGAGACCTCTCCTCATCCGCCCCTGAAGAGACTTCCAGAAGTCTGTGGATGGTAGACGCCTCGTACCCGGTTGCCTCGGTCATACGCTTCGCAGCGCGTCCTGTGGGTGCGGCCAGAACAACGCTCTTTTTCTGAAGCCGGAAATAATGAATGATTGCATTGATGGTCGTCGTCTTGCCCGTGCCCGGTCCGCCGGTCAGAATCAGGATTCCGTTCCTCGCCGCCTGCCGCACAGCCTCCTGCTGCTCCGGCTCAAGATGGATGTCCCCGCTCTCCTCAAGTTTTGCAATTCCATCCTCGATCGCTTTCTCCGGCTCTCCGCTCCTCACATTCAGATCGAGCAGCATACGGGCCGTGCTGAGTTCCATCTGATAATAGCCCGCCGAGTAGACGATGCGCTCTTCATTTTCCTGCTGTTGTCCTCCTGCTGCCTGTTTGTTTCTGATAACAATCTTATGGTCGATCGCAAGCGAAAGAAGCGCATGGCCGGCGGCCTCTCTGTCTGTCCCGAGCAGCGCCGCCGCCCGGCTGAGCAGAAGGTTCTCCGGCAGGTAGACGCTTCCGTCGGCCGCGGCATTTGACAGGACATAGAGAAGGCCGCTTCTTACTCTGTACTCCGAGTCCGGCTCAATCCCGATTGCTGCCGCGATCCGGTCCGCCGTCAGGAACCCCACGCCGTCTATATCCTCCGCCATGCGGTAGGGATTGTCCCGGAGAATATTGTACATCTCCTCGCCGTATTTCTTGTAGATTCGGACACCCAGCGACAGCGATATGCCATAATTACCCAGAAAAATCATGGCCTTCCGCATGCCCGCCTGACTGGCCGCGCGGGCACCGATCTCCCGCGCGCCGCGCTCGCTGATGCCACGAACCTCCACGAGCCGTTCCGGCTCATTTTCAATGATCCGGAGTGTGTCATCACCGAATTTCTTCACGATTCTGGCCGCGAGAGTCTTCCCGATTCCCTTGATCGCGCCGGACCCGAGATAGCGCTCGATCGCCTCGGCCGTCTCGGGGACGCGCACCTCGTACCGATCCGCACGCAGCCGTCTGCCATACGCAGCATGCTCCGTGTATCTTCCGAAAACCTCGATGCTCTCCCCCTCATTCAGGCGCTCGAACGTTCCCACGACAGTAGTCTCTCTGCCGCCTCCTGTCATCGTAAAGACCGTATATCCATTGTCCTCATTTCGGTAAATGACGTGCTCTACGATTCCTGTGACGCTCTCTTCCATCCTGCCCGTCAGTACTCCATTCTCCCGAGTTTGTCCATCAGCTCATTGTACATTCCCGTGCCGATCGCCACACAGTCAGACGGATTCTCTGCAACAACGACATTGATGCCCGTCTTCTCCTCGATCAGCTCTGTCATGCCATCGAGCAGGGCGCCGCCGCCCGTGAGAACAATACCGCGTCCCGTGATGTCCGCCGCAAGCTCCGGCGGTGTCTTCTCAAGCACCGCATGGACGGCATCAACGATCTGCGTAGTTGCCTCGAGCAGTGCCTCCCGCACCTCCTCGGAGGTGACGGATACAGTCTTCGGAAGACCCGTCATGACGTTTCTGCCGCTCACCTGCATGGTCTCCATCTTCGGCCGTCTATACGCGGTTCCGATCTTCCGCTTGACGGCCTCCGCCGCATCCTCCCCGATAAACAGGCTGTGGTCGCGGCGCAGAAGCCGGGCGATCAGTTCATTAAAATGGTCGCCGCCGACCTTCACCGTCTGGGAAATGACAGGCGATCCAAGGGAGAGCACCGCGATGTCCGTTGTCCCGCCGCCGATGTCAGCGACCAGATTCCCGACCGGTTTCGTGATATCAATACCCGCTCCAATCGCCGCGGCAACCGTCGCGTCGACAATTGTCACATCGCGCGCTCCCGACTGATAGGCGGCCTCCTCGACGGCACGCCGCTCGACGCGGGTCGCGCCCGACGGGATGCACAGACTGACATTCGGCTTCCGGAAGATATGCTGTCCCATCGCGAGCTGCATAAAGTGGCCGAGGATCTTCTCTGTAACATTATAGTCAGAAATAGCTCCGGCCTTCAGCGGCCGTATGGCCACGACATTGCCCTGCGTCCTTGCGACGAGCTGCTTTGCCTCCTCACCGTACGCAAGCAGCTTATCCGTCTCCTTGTCATAAGCGACAATTGTCGGCTCATGAATCATGACGCCCTTTCCCTTCGTCCACACGACAACATTCGACGTGCCGAGATCGATTGCGATATCCGTAAATGCCATTACGCGTTCTCCTCCCTGATTCGTTTCGCCTTGTCAAGAAACTGCTTCACATACTTCCCGGTGTAGCTCTCCGGTACATCTGCGATTTCCTCTGGTGTCCCGTGCGCAACGACCGTTCCTCCGCGTTCTCCGCCCTCAGGCCCGAGATCAATAATATAATCCGCTGTCTTTATGACATCGAGATTATGCTCGATGACGACAAGCGTGTTTCCCATGTCCGTCAGGCGTTGCAGAATCTCAATCAGCTTGTGGACGTCCGCAAAATGAAGTCCTGTCGTCGGCTCGTCCAGAATATAGATGGTTCTTCCGGTCGACCGTTTCGAGAGCTCCGTCGCCAGCTTGATCCGCTGCGCCTCACCTCCGGAGAGCTCCGTAGAAGGCTGCCCGAGGCGGATATACCCGAGCCCGACATCATAGAGCGTCTGGATCTTGTTCCGGATGCGTGGAACCTTATCAAAGAACGTAAGGGCCTCCTCCACGGTCATCTGAAGCACATCCGAAATATTCTTTCCTCTGTATTTCACTTCCAGCGTCTCCCGGTTATACCGGCGCCCCTTGCACACCTCGCAGGGCACATAAACATCCGGAAGGAAATGCATCTCAATCTTGATGATTCCGTCTCCCTGACAAGTCTCGCAGCGCCCGCCCTTCACATTAAATGAAAACCGCCCTTTCTTGTATCCGCGCATCTTCGCATCGGTCGTCGATGCGAACAGATCGCGGATCATATCGAACACACCGGTATAAGTCGCCGGATTTGACCGCGGCGTTCTTCCGATCGGGCTCTGGTCGATATTGATGACCTTGTCCAGCTTATCGATCCCGCGGATATTTCTGCATTTTCCGGGAACGTCCAGTGAATGATTGAGATCCCTTGAAAGGCGCTTGCACAGGACCTCGTTGACCAGAGAGCTCTTACCT
Source organism: uncultured Eubacteriales bacterium (assembly GCA_900320615.1). Taxonomy (GTDB): domain Bacteria; phylum Bacillota; class Clostridia; order Lachnospirales; family Lachnospiraceae; genus Chordicoccus. The sequence continues at coordinate 28,799 of ONSX01000003.1, read as the reverse complement.
GAGCCGGACACGCCGGTCACGCACGTGAACACGCCGAGTGGCACGTCCACGTCGATATTTTTCAGATTATTCGCAGCCGCTCCGCAGATCTTCAGCCAGTCCTTCGGCTTCCTTCTCGTCTCCGGGACAGGGATAAACTTCTTTCCGCTCAGGTACTGGCCCGTGACGGACTCCGGACATCTCATGATGTCTCCGGCCGTTCCGATCGCGACCAGCTGTCCGCCGTGCTCGCCCGCGCCGGGCCCGATATCAACCACGCAGTCCGCCGCACGGATTGTGTCCTCATCGTGCTCGACAACAATCACGGAATTGCCCATATCCCTGAGGTTCTTCAGTGTCGCAAGCAACTTGTCGTTGTCTCTCTGGTGAAGACCGATGCTCGGCTCATCAAGAATATACGCGACGCCGACAAGACCGGAGCCGATCTGTGTCGCGAGGCGGATTCGCTGTGCCTCTCCGCCGGAGAGCGTCGCGGCCGCCCGGCTCAGAGTCAGGTAATCGAGACCGACATCATTCAGGAACTGCACGCGCGCACGGATCTCCTTCAGAATCTGATGTCCGATCGCCTCCTGGTGTTTCGTGAGCTTCAGCCGATCCAGAAATTTCAGGAGCTTCGCCACGGAAAGATTCGTCATCTCCATGATATTCTTCCCGCCGACCGTGACGGCGAGCGACGACGGCTTAAGGCGCTGTCCCCTGCAAATCGCACAGGGAGAAATTCTCATGAACTTTTCGTACTCCGCCTTCGCGCTGTCGGAATATGTCTCGCGGTACCGCCGCTCCGTATTTTTAAGAATTCCCTCAAAGGCGACCGGATAGTCGCCCACGCCGCGCTGCCCCTCGTAGTGCACGGTGACCTCGCGGCCGTTCGTCCCGTAGATCAACATCTTCCGGATCCGGGCCGGAAGCTTTCCGTACGGCATGTCGAGGCTGAAGCCATACTCCGCTGCGAGCGCCTCGAGCAGGCAGTGAGAGAAGCTCTTCCGATCTCCGGAGCTCTGCCAGCCCGTGACCTTGATCGCCCCCTCATTGAGGGAGAGCGAGCGGTCCGGGATGATAAGATCCGGGTCGAACTCCATCTTGTAGCCAAGCCCCGAGCACTCCGGGCAGGCACCGAACGGATTGTTAAATGAAAAGCTCCGCGGCTCGATCTCATCGATGCTGATCCCGCAGTCCGGGCACGCAAAGCTTGAGCTCAGAGTGAGCATCTGTCCGTCCATCGTATCGACATAAAGCAGGCCGTTCGTGAGGCCCAGAACGGTCTCAATCGAATCTGTGAGGCGCTTCTCGATCCCCGGCTTTACGATCAGACGGTCGACAACGATCTCGATGTTGTGCTTCTGGTTTTTGTCGAGCTCAATCGACTCCGAGAGGTCATACATGTTTCCGTCGACCCGCACGCGGACGAAGCCGCTTCGCTTCGCGGACTCAAAGACCTTCTCGTGGCGCCCCTTGCGCCCGCGGACAACCGGCGCGAGCAGCTGAATCTTCTGCCGCTCCGGCAGCACCATAATCTGGTCAACCATCTGATCAACGCTCTGTTTCTTAATCTCTCTTCCGCAATTCGGGCAGTGCGGAATACCGATCCGCGCATAGAGAAGACGCATGTAGTCATAGATCTCCGTGACAGTTCCCACCGTCGAGCGGGGATTTCTGTTCGTCGTCTTCTGATCGATGGAGATGGCCGGAGGAAGCCCCTCGATGCTCTCCACATCAGGCTTCTCCATCTGGCCGAGGAACTGGCGCGCGTAGGACGACAGCGACTCCATATATCTTCGCTGTCCCTCCGCGTAGATCGTGTCGAACGCGAGGGAGCTCTTGCCCGAACCGGAGAGACCGGTCAGGACGACGAGCTCGTTCCGCGGGATGTCGACATCGAGATGCTTCAGATTGTTTTCATTTGCACCTCTGATCTTTATATATTTCTTAGTATCCATTCTTTCCTTTCAATCATCGTCCAGCAGGAACTCCGCCAGCACCATATTGCTCACGTCGATGCCGCGCTCCGTCAGATACCAGCGGCCGTTTCCATCAGAGGTCATGACGCCCTCCGAGACGAGGCGGTCAAGCGTGTCACCATAGATGTCCCGCATAGCCATGCCGAATGAGCTGCGGAAATCCTGCTCCGTGACACCCTCCATCTCCCGAAGACCGAGGAACATGAATTCCTCGATTTCGCTCCGTGCATCAAGCGTCTCAAGATCCCGGATGATCCGGGCGGGATCGGAGCTGCATTCCAGGTATTCATGAAAATCGCGGGTATTGCTCCAGCGCTTCTCCTCAAAGAGCGAGGCGGCCCCGATGCCAAATCCAAGGTAATCTCCGCGCCTCCAGTACCGCTCGTTGTGGCGGCACGAAAATCCGGGACGCGCGTAATTGGAAATCTCATACCTCCGATAGCCGCTTTCCGCAAGAATTCTCTTTGTCATGTGGTACATGGCCCGCTCCTCGTCCTCACCGGGCAGAGGAAGCTGCCCCTTCTCCCGGAGATCCCAGAACGGTGTTCCCTCCTCGACAATCAGGCTGTAGACGCTGATATGCTCCGGTCCAAGACCGACCGCCGTCCGAAGGCTCCGGCCGAGCGACTCCGCCGTCTGCCCGGGAATGCCCGACATGAGATCGAGGCTGATATTCCGGATTCCGTTATCGCGGAGCATGGCAAAGCCACGCTCTGCCTCGGCGGCCGTGTGGATTCTCCCGAGCATGGCAAGCTCGGAATCGGAAAATGACTGGACTCCGAGAGACACCCGGTTTACACAGTCTCCGGCAAATGAGAGCACCGCCGCGTTCAGTGTTCCGGGATTCATTTCCATCGTGATCTCCGCGTCCGGATCGACGCGAAATTCTCTCCGCAGGGCGCTCATAATCTCCCGAAGGAGCCGTGCCGGCATGACCGATGGCGTCCCTCCGCCAAGAAAGATGCTGACCACATGGCGATCCCGCGCGAGATCCGCACAGGCATCCATCTCCCGGATCATGGCGGCTGCATAGAGGCGCATCGCGTCCATGTTTCCCGGGAACGACAGAAAATCGCAGTACCTGCATTTTTTTACGCAGAACGGGAAATGCAGATATAACCCGAGACTTGTATCATCCATAGCTTCTCCAGGCGCTAAAGACGGGGCGTGCCCTCTTCAGTCCCCGTCGTCCAGCTTCAGGACGTTGAGGAAGGCCTCCTTCGGGACCTGCACGCTGCCGATCTCGCGCATCTTCTTCTTTCCTTCCTTCTGCTTCTCGAGCAGCTTTCTCTTCCGGGAGATATCGCCTCCGTAGCACTTCGCGAGGACATCCTTGCGAACCTCGCGCACCGTCTCGCGCGCGATGATCTTTGAGCCGACAGCCGCCTGGATCGGAATATCAAAGAGCTGCCGCGGGATCTCCTTCTTCAGCTTCTCGCACATCTTCGCGCCCCTCGCGTAGGCATTCGGCGCGTAGACAATGAAGCTGAGCGCGTCAACCTGCTCGTGGTTCACGAGGATATCGAGCTTCACGAGCTCACTCCTCTCGTAGCCGCACAGCTCATAGTCAAAAGACGCGTACCCGCGGGAGCGGGATTTCAGCGCGTCGAAGAAATCATAGATAATCTCGTTGAGCGGCATTTTGTATTTCAGAACCGCCCGGTTTTCCTCAATATACTCCGTGCTCTCGTACACGCCTCTCCGCTCCTGGCAGAGTGTCATGATCGGACCGATATACTCCTTCGTGAGCATGATCTCAGCCTCAACCATCGGCTCCTCCATGTGCTCGATCTCGGACGGATCCGGCATATTGGACGGGTTCGTGAGATCCATCTCCGTGCCATCCGTCTTATAGATCTTGTAAATGACAGACGGAGCCGTCGTGATGAGATCGAGGTCATACTCGCGCTCGAGTCTCTGCGTCACGATATCGAGATGCAGGAGTCCGAGGAAGCCGCAGCGGAAACCAAAGCCGAGGGCCGTCGAAGTCTCCGGCTCATACTGAAGAGACGCGTCGTTGAGCTGAAGCTTCTCAAGCGCGTCCCGCAGGTCCGGGTACTTCGTCGTGTCCGCCGGATAAATGCCGCAGTAAACCATCGGCTGCGGCTCCTTGTAGCCGGGGAGCGCCTCCGGGCACGGCCGGTCAAAGCTCGTCACCGTATCGCCGACGCGTGTCTCCTTGAGATCCTTGATACTGGCCTCGAGATATCCGACGGATCCTGCCCCGAGCCCATCGGACGGAATAAACTTGCCCGCACCGAAGATGCCGACCTCCGTGACCGTGAAGTCAGCGCCCGTCTGCATCATGCGGATGTGGTCTCCAGCTTTCACCGAGCCGTCAAAGACACGGATAAAGACAATGACGCCGCGGTAGGAGTCATAGACGCTGTCGAAGATCAGCGCCTTGAGCGGCCCGTCCGGCTTTCCTGACGGAGCCGGAAGCTTTGACACGATCTGCTCCAGCACATCGTGGACGTGAAGTCCCGTCTTCGCGGAAATCCTCGGGCATCCCTCACAGTCAAGCCCAATGACGTCCTCGATCTCCTGCGCGACCGCATCCGGATCCGCGCTCGGCAGATCAATCTTATTGATGACAGGAAGAATTTCCAGATCATGGTCGAGAGCCAGGTAGACATTGCCGAGCGTCTGCGCCTCGACGCCCTGCGTCGCATCGACGACAAGGACCGCGCCGTCGCAGGCCGCGAGTGACCTCGAGACCTCGTAGTTGAAATCGACATGCCCCGGCGTATCGATCAGGTTGAAAATATATTCCTCGCCGTTGTCCGCCTTGTAAATCGTCCGGACAGCCTGCGACTTAATCGTGATGCCGCGCTCCCGCTCAAGGTCCATGTTGTCAAGAATCTGGTCCTGCATTTCCCGTTCCGTGAGGAGGCCGGTCTGCTCGATAATGCGGTCTGCCAGCGTGCTCTTGCCGTGATCAATATGCGCAATGATACAGAAATTTCTGATATGACTCTGATCCATGTAATCCCTCTTTTATTCGTTTCCTTTGCTCTGCAATGCAAGTCTGATTGTAGCAAATGAGGCCCCCAAAGTAAACAGGATGCCTGTCATGCGCTCCCGTCCGCAAGCTGTGCCAGCACGAGCTCGACGCTGAGTCGATCCCCCATAAGTCCTGTCTTCACGGCCGTCTCCGCGTCCACGCAGAGCCTTATAGCGTCCCTGAGCCGCTTCTCCGTGTACCTGCGGACAAGCGGCAGGTTCCGCCTCACCGCAAAGGGCGGCATGCCGGCCTTCTGCGCGATCTCAGAGACACCGACGCCCTGACTGTTCATTTCCCGGATCATGAGAAGCTGGTTGAATTGACGCCCGATCAGAAACAGAATCCGCATCGGCGGCTCCTTCAGGGCCAGGAGGTCCGCGTAGAGATCCATTGCCTCTTTTCTGCGCCCGCCTGTGACTGCCGCGACCATATCGAAAATACGATTCTCCGTCCGCTCGGACACGACCGCACCGATCTCCTCACGGCCGATGTCCCGGATGCCCTTTCCTTCGCAATAATTGATGAGCTTGTCGACTTCGATGCTGATATGCGTCATGTCAGAGCCTGTCCGGAGAAGCAGATAGTCCATGTCGCTCTTCCGGATCCTGAGGTCCGATGCGTTCAGCATCTTCAGGACAAATGCAGTGAGGACCGGCTCCGGCTGCTCCCCGAACTCAACGACGCGCCCCGCTGCCTTCACAGCCTTGTAGAGGCCGTTTCTCTTGTCGACCTCCGACTCAGTGAAGATTATATACAGATAGTCAGGCATATGCTTCACATACCCCGGAAGAAGCGCCATGGACTTCTTGAAAAAACCTGTCCGGTCGAGGCAGATCACACGCCTGTCTGCAAAAAACGGCATGGTCTCCGCCTGATCGATGACGCTTCCCTCCTCTGTCTCCTCGCCCGAATAGTTATTGAAATTCATCGTATTTCTGTCAGGCATAAGCGCGTCGATCAGCCGGCCGCGGTAAAGTCTCTTCAGATAATCCTCGCTTCCGCAGAGCAGATAGACGTGACGAAAATCGCCCGTCTTGATGTCGCTTATCAGATTTTTCATGCGTTATCCTTTTCGCAAGAAGAAAACAAGCAGCCGCCCGAAGGCAGCTGCTTGCTTCTGCTGTTTGTATTTGACGGAATGTTCTCCGCTGCAATGCTCAGGTCTGACCGGGTCAGGATCAGTCCATCGCATCCACAGCCTTGGACATACGGGAAATCTTTCTGGAATTTGTGTTCTTCTTGTAGACTCCCTTGGAAGCGGCCTTGCCCATGACACCCTGAAGGTTGGAAAGAGCTGCCTTTGCCGCTGTCTTGTCGCCGGACTCAATTGCCGCAGTGACCTTCTTGACAGATGTCTTGACTTCGGATCTTACGGACTTGTTGCGCTCAGCTCTCTTTGCGCTTGTGATGATTCTCTTCTTTGCTGATTTGATGTTAGCCAAATCGATCTCCTCCATGAAAATAAATTCTGCAATTTTCTTAAGGCTCCGTCTTTAGCCAGAGACACGAAAATTGCGGCATGGACGGAACACACATATTCTATTTTATATGGCCTTCATACAAGTGTCAAGCACTTTTTTAGATAAAGCTCACTTGTCCTGAGACGCGTATTTCTCTGCCTGACTGCGGATCAGCTCCGGATCATCAAAGTAATTGATCCGCATCGCGCTCTTCACTCCGGCGAGCGTCTGTCCGGCCTTCTCGCGGGCGGCCTCAGTTCCTTCCTTCAGAACATCGTAGACAGCCGGGATGTCCTTCTCGAGTTCGTGTCTTCTCTTCCGAATCGGATCAAGCTCCTCATTCAGCACGTTGAGAAGGAACTTCTTCACCTTGACGTCGCCGAGGCCGCCGCGGCGATAGTGATCCTCCATCTCCTGAAGGTTCGCATACTCCGGCGCATACTCCGCAAACTGCTCCGGCTTCGAAAACGCCTCGAGATAAATAAAGACAGGGTTTCCCTCGACCTTTCCGGGATCCTGCACCCGCAGATGGTTCGGATCCGTGAACATGCCCATAACCTTCTTTTTCACGACATCCTCCGGGTCCGCCAGGTAAATGCAGTTCCCGAGTGACTTCGACATCTTGGCCTTGCCGTCTGTTCCGGGCAGGCGCATCTGATATTTATTTTCCGGGAGAAGGATCTCCGGCTCCACAAGCGTCTCCCCGTAGATCCGGTTGAACGAGTGGACGATTTCTCTCGTCTGTTCGAGCATCGGCTCCTGATCCTCACCGGCAGGAACCGTCGTCGCCTTAAAAGCCGTGATATCCGCCGCCTGGCTGATCGGGTAGCAGAAGAAACCGACCGGGATGCTCGTCTCAAAATTGCGCAGCTGAATCTCAGACTTGACCGTCGGATTCCGCTGCAGTCTGGAGACTGTCACCAGGTTCATATAATAGAAGGTGAGCTCAGTCAGCTCTGTGACCTGGGACTGGATCAGCATATGGCATTTTGACGGATCAAGTCCCGCGGACATGTAATCGAGGGCGACCTCGATGATGTTTGTTCGGATCTTCTCCGGGTTATCCCAGTTGTCAGTCAGAGCCTGCGCATCCGCAATCATGATATAGATTTCATCAAAGTCTCCCGAATTCTGCAGCTCGACACGTCTCTTCAATGATCCGACATAATGTCCGACATGAAGTCTGCCCGTCGGTCTGTCACCAGTTAAAATGATCTTTCCCATTTATGTTCTCTCTCCTTCTGCCCGATGCTTTGCTCGTATGCCATTTTTTCTCCGCGCGGATTTCCTCTCCGCACGATTTCTGCGTCATGTGCCGGAGCTATCCAATCTCCCGGCGTCATAACTTCAGGCGCGATATACGCGCGCCTGAAATTTTATTATAGTGCCGGCCACTCCGGCCCGTCAACCGGAGGTATCAGTGACAGCTTTCCTCCGGATCATCCGGGATGCCGTCATGTCCTGCATCCCTGTCATCCTCGAAATTCCCGCCGGGGGCCTGCTGCATGTTCTCACGCATGTAGACATGTGCCTCGCGGCGGGACTTCTCCACGATCTGTGAGAGCTGCTCCTTGACATCATATGACTCCTTGATGTTGATGATATCAAAGTTCTTCAGCGTCGGATCGGCAGAGTCGACATGGATCGTGCCGGTCCCTATGATCTTCTGCCACAGATTTCTCGTGAGTGTGAGATCTGTGATCCGGTACAGCCTGACCTCGTCCTCTCTGGAATTGAGAAATCCTCTGTCAATCAGAAGTCTGTCAGGAACCAGCGTATATTTTGTGAACGTCCACGGAAGACCGAGAAAATTTCTCTTCCGGTCGCTCCAGAGCGCATCCTTTCTTTGCGGCATATCTTCTACCTCCTTTCGGCTATTTTAGCATTCGTTCCCCGATCCGTCTACAAATGCCGCTGCATTCGATCCGTACGCAGCGCTGTCATTGCCGTCCGCGCGCAGCCGCCAATACCGATGCTTCTCATTCTCCTCCGAGCCATCGCTCCACACCCGAGCGCCTGCCAGAGCTGAAACATTCGCCGCCTTCTCATTCTCCTCCGAGCCACCGCTCCACACGGAAGGAAGTCCCATCTGTCCTGATGAGAATCCGCCCGCAGCTGATCGTGTCATATATGTCCGCGCCACTTGCCCGCAGACGGCCGAGTGTCTCATGGGACGGATGCCCGTAGCGATTTCCAGCTCCCGCCGAAATGATACCGACTGACGGACGGATGAGATCAAGAAACGCAGACGGTGTCGAGTACTTCGAGCCGTGATGCGCAACCTTCAGTACGTCAAATGTGCGGCCGTTTTCGCGAAGACGTGACATGACATTTATCTCACCCTCTCCGCTCACATCCCCTGTAAAAAGCGCATCAAATTCTCCATAGGAGAGCGCGAGCACGATGCACTGGCCGTTCGCATCCGTCTCCCGCTTCTCACATTCCGCAGACGGATTCATCACATCAAGCTTCACGCCCCCGAAAGCGAATGCGTCTCCCTCCGACACAACGAGGATCCTTGCTCCCGCCTCCGCAGAGAGCTGCTCCATTTTTCTGTATGCGTCATCCCGCCTGGACAGGTACGGCATGACGACAGTGCCGACACAGAGCGATGTCTGTCCCGACGCGACCATGGTGAGCAGCTCTTCAATGCCGCTTGTATGATCCTTGTCCATGTGCGTCACGAAAATGTAATCAAGCCTTCTGATCCCGCGGTACTTCAGATACGGCAGAACCCGGTACTGCCCGACATTCATTTCCGTCGATGACCCGCCGTCGATAAGACAGTTGATCCCACAGGGAGTCTCGATGGCTATCCCGTCTCCCTGACCGACGTCGATGAAGGAGATCAGAAGTTCTGACGGAATGCGCACGACAAGAAGCGCCACAAAAAGCGGTACGAAGAAAAAGAGTGCGATCCGTCGCCTGTCTGCGCGCCAGGCTTTCGCGAGCGCGCACCAGAGCGCGAGAAAAATGATATACGCGGCCACGCGCCAGGCCGCCGGCTTCCCGCAGATGATCGACGCGAAAGGAAGTGACCCCGCCCTCGCAAGCAGGAAGTTCAGTCCCCTGACAAGTCCGGTGGCCGGAAGCGCAAGAACCTTCTCCATGGCCGGAAAGAAACCGGCCCATCCGGCTGCGGGCCCCGAAGCGGTGCACACGCCCGGCAGATAAGTTCCCGCAGTTCCCAGAATACCCGCCCCGAGAACAGCCGGCAGCAGGGGGACTGCGACAAGATTGACCGCTATGCTGTAGATTGGGATTTCGTAACACACGGAGAGGACGAGCGGCAGCATCCAGAGATACAGCATGAGCGCAACCATTCCTTTACTTCTCTTTCGGAAAACTCCGCAGATCAGGACTGCGGCAAATGACATCTGGAAGCCCGGGTAGAACAGGTAATATGGATTCTCGAGGAGAATCAGCATCGCCGCGACGGCGAGTGCTGTCCAGAAGTCATAGGTTCTCCCGATCATCTTCGCGGTAATACCGAGTACAAACATAAGAAAGGCGCGGCAGGTCGAGACCGTTGCCCCCGTGAGCACGGTGTAGGCCGCCATGACGAGCATCGCAAGAATGCCTGCGGGCGCTGTGCGGACTTTCATTTTCCGGATCAGTTCAAAGAGTCCCATTCCGAGAACCGTGAGATGAAGACCCGAGATACAGAGCATGTGCGTGACGCCGGCTGCCTGCCAGAGTGTTCGCTCGCCTTCATCAAGTCCCGACTTGTCCCCGATCAGCATAGCGCAGAGGATATCCGCCACATCCTCCGGCCAGGCTGCACGAATGTGGCCGGACAGATTTCTACGGAAGCAGATCAGTGTCTCGGCCGGAACATTGACCGCCCCGCCTGTCACAGTGACGGAGGCCCTGCTCATTGCAAAACGGATGCCTTTAAGCCGCCAGTACGAAGCGGCGTCAAACCCGCCCGGGTTCCGCGGCCCCTCAATCTCCGCGAGCATCCCCGCCGCGCGCACGCGGACTCCCGCCGGGATATGGCCGCCATCCCTGTATGTAATTTTTACGCGTCCAATGGAATAAGTCTCTGATTTCCAGTGCAGATAAGATTTTTTAAGAATCAGTGTGCAGTAACCGTCCTGTGTCTCCGATCTCACCGCAACTCCGGTCACCTCCCGCCTGACCGATGCCTCCGAGAGAATCTTCAAAGCGCGTATCTCGTCCGCCGGCTCCACCGCAAGCGGAACGCCCAGAAGGTGAAGCGCGGTGAAACCTGCGCATAAAATAAGACACAGGAGGCACAGTGGCCTTCGCCGCATATGTCCTCCTGTCCGAATTACTGCTCTTTCATTTTACATCGCCGTCCGCGGAGCCGTCAATGCCGTCTCATCCGTCCGATGATGTCGCATCTTTTATAAGGGAGAAGTCCGCCTCATACGGCTTGCTCAGATCCATGCTTCCCCGGAACATGAGGTCTGACTCTCCGTTTACAGAGATCTGTACCTGGCTGATATTACTGCAGTCCTTGACAATCGTATCGACAATCGAGTAGATCGGAATTTTTTCATTGACTGCGAGAGCGTCTGTCGTAAATGTCGAATCCAGATTGACATAGCAGATCCCGTCAGCACTCGTCACACTCAAAATCTGTGTGTTTGCGGGAAGCGTCGCATAGTTCCCGCTCACCTTTGGTCCCGCGATCAGCCGCTCCACAACGGCCCACTCAAGAGGCTTCGAGGCACTGTAGTAGATCGACCTCGATTCCTTCTGCAGCTGCGCACCATCCTCAGTCGCAAAATACAGATCAATTTGTGTGTGCTGGATTGTATTGATCTGCTTCGCCGCATTATCGACGAAGGTGTTTTCATTCATCACACCGATCTCTTCGCCGTCCGGCGTCTTCGCCGTCTGACCGTCGACTTCAAATTTCACCTCGCTGACCCCCTCGATCTGAATCAGGGAACGGACGATTCCCGCCCTCGCGAGTACCTCGCGGGTCGCACTCATGTCGCTGTATTCCGAAGAGAAATCAAGCGTGAGCAGGCCGCTTTTCAGGCTCTCTGCTTGAATGCTGACGCCGCTCTCAAGAAGTGGCGAATATTCTGCCCTTTTCGGAACCTCCTGAAGCTCACTGATAAATTCTCTGAGCATGCCTTCTGCCGAAGTCGCCTCAGGCGTATACTCGCGCTGATAGAGCCCGTCTCCGTCCTTGTCCAGATAATAGAGGTAATAGCCTGACGGCTTATTCCCGGAGGAAGTGTTTCCGCAGCCGGTCATAATCGACATAGCCATGGCGGCCACGAGAAAAAGAGATAAGATTTTTTTCATTTGCCGGACCTCCTTATGCCGTGTGAACCAGAGGGAGACGCACCATGAAGGTCGTTCCCTCACCAACCTCGCTTTTTACTTTGATGATGCCCCGGTGCATGGCGATTGCATTCTTCGTGATCGCAAGGCCGAGACCGGTTCCCTCGATCGTTGTCGAATGTGATTTGTCGCCCCTGTAAAACCGCTCGAAGATGTGATCAATCTGGTCATCCGCAATACCGAGTCCGCAGTCTGCGACTGTGACATAGAAATATTTCTTGTCCGAACTCAGCGAGACGCGCACCCAGCCCTTATCAACATTGTATTTGATGCCATTTTCAATCAGGTTGGAAAATGCAAGGCTCAGCTTCGTCACGTCAACCTCCGCGACGACCTTGTCCGTCGCATCCAGAGTGAGCTCGACGCCCTTCTTGTCTGCGATCGGTTTAAGTCTCTGGATAACCTGAGCCAGCAACTCTCCGATCTCTGTCTTCTCAATGTTGAGATCGACAGCAGTTCTGTCCATGCGGACCATCGTGAGCAGATCCTGAATAATATTGTTCTCCCGGTCGATCTCCTGCGTGATGTCGCTCATAAACTCCCGGTAAATCTCGATCGGCACGTTGTCCTGTCCGTTCAGTGAGTCCGCGAGGACTTTCATCGACGTGAGCGGTGTCTTCAGCTCATGCGACACATTGGAGACAAATTCCTGCCTCGAGTTGTCCAGCGCACGAATCCTGCGCAGCATCTGGTTGAAGGCGTCCGTGATCGCTGCTGTCTCCGTGTAGTTGTTGACAGAGATCGCCTCATTGTCATATCCGTCCGTGACGTCCTCGATGGCCTTTGTGACCTTGTTGAGCGGCCGGACGAGTATATTTGCGATGATCCATCCGACGACAAGAACAATGACACTGATAATCGCCGAGAACAGAATCCCCATGTTTTCAAGATTGCGAACCGTCTGCGCGATCTCATTCGTCGAGATGGAAGCAACGAGCACACCGGGAAGCTCACCGGAATCCGTGTCCCTGATCGGGACCGTAATCTCAATATAGGCGTTGTCCGAATCGTAGTGCGTCGATCCGTACCCGGTCTGAAAGCAGCTGATAACCTCCTTTGAGACGGAAGTCTTTCCCGTATCGAGATCATAGGTGTCTTTCACAACCTTGAAGTGAGAGTCGATCAAGAGGATGCGACCGCTGTAGACTGTCGACAGAAGACTAAGCTCGCTGTTTAACACATCGGAGCTCTGATCCTCAAGATAGTTTTCCGTGACGATTGAATTAACCAGCACGTCACACTGGTTTTTGATGTTGCTGGCGCGCAGCGCAATTGCTCTGTTCTCATATCCGCGGACAATCACAAAAGACGTAATAGCGGCGGGAGCGATTCCGATAATGATCAGCGTGACCATAATCCTGAACCGGAGACTTCTGAAAAATCCTGTTCGTTTCGTTTTCATCGCAAATACTGTCCTGAATTCAATACTGCCGGGATTTCTCCCGGCAGCCTCCTTATCTCTGTGTATATCTATCAGCGCTCGAACTTAAAATAGACGATCAGTGCATCCTCCGCCTTGTGAATCCACACAGCGCAGTCCTCACCATCTCCGGCCTCGAGATCTCCGATCTCATAGCGTCCGTACTCGTGACCTGGCCTCGGCGTCTTTCCGTGCTCTGCCGCCGTCCCGTAGTCGCCGTCCTGAAATTCACCGACGGCAGTAATAACGCTCTGAATATCGTCATCACCAAAAAACTTCGTCAGCACTCCCTTCGAGAGATAAACCGGATCGCCGTTGATATTTCCGTAATACGTCGTTCCGAATCCTTTTTTTCTGACCAGTTCCTTCAGTTCATTAAAGTCCTTCATTGACGTGCCTCCCCTTCCTGTCAGGAATTTGCGGCCTATCCGGAACTATCCATCTCACCGGAATACCGCTCTTTATCTGACTGTCATTTTACCACACCTCGGGGATGCTTGAAACCACCTATTAGACGTGGCGAAGGTTCTTGTCCACGTGGTTCAGGACCTCACAACCATCCTCCGTGACGAGCACGAGATCCTCAATCCGGACCCCGAAACGCCCCGGCAGATAGATGCCGGGCTCGATGGAGAAAATCATGCCGGGCTCCGTGAGATTGTCATTTGCCGAACTGACATCTCCCGCCTCGTGATCGGTCTGACCGATGAAGTGACCGAGCCGGTGATTGAAATACTGCCCGTAGCCGGCCTTCGCGATCAGATCGCGTGCCGCGGCGTCGATGTCCAGGAAGCGGATGCCGGGACGGATCATGTTCTCGGCCGTCTCATTGGCAAGCCGCACCAGCTCATAGACTTTTCCGAACTCCACATCATCTGTCTCTCCGCAGAGAAAGGTTCTGGTCATATCCGAGCAGTAGCGATCCTTCACGCAACCCATATCAAAGAGGACGCAGTCGCCCTCCTTCAGCACCGTCTCATCCGGCTCGTGGTGCGGATCGGCCGCGTTCGCGCCGAAAGATACTATCGTCGTGAAGCTCGGACCTTCCGCTCCTTCTTTTATAAAATTCGCATCGATAAAGTCAGCGACCATTTTCTCCGTCATGCCTGCCCTCGCATATTCCCGCGCGCGGACATTGACAATGTCATTGATCCTTGATGCCTCCCGCATCAGCTTCTGCTCTTCTTCATCCTTGACCGCGCGACACTTGTCGACACAGTCTGATCCGAGCAGAGCCGTCAGCTCCGGGCATCTCTCCATGAGCGGAATGAGGAACCGCGCCGGCCACTCCTTGTCGATGCCGAGCCTTTCTTTTCTATCAATGTGATCCGCGATCATACCGACAGAGTCGTCCGTGTCGCTAAACCAGACTTCCTCATATTCCGTATCCGGGACATTGAACAGGCGGTTCAGGAAGAGAACGTGGTGCCCGTCTTCCCTCACAAGAAATGCAAACATCCGCTCATACGGCTCCACACTGACCCCGGTCAGATAAAAGATGCTTTTCGGATCCGATATGAGGAGCTGGCTGAAACCGGCCGCCTTCATGCGCGCAAGAACGCGCTCAATTCTCTCTTTATACATCTGCTTCTTACTCCTTTTTTTAATTACAATTTTCTGCCTGCTCCGCCTGGCTTCTCACACCTTTTGACCTGCAGGCCGCCATGTGCGATACTATATGTGACTCCAGGCAGGAGACAGGCCAGTCCGCCGGCCCTTCCGGAGTCATAACATAAAGATACAGACTATGGAGGCAGGTTATGTTAATGAAAGACGCGCGCGACCAGATCGTCGAGTATGGAAAAGAAATGCTCCGGTCCGGTCTTACCAGAGGAACCAGCGGCAACCTGAGTGTCTATGATCCCGCAACCGGATACATGGCGATCAGCCCGTCCGGCATCGGATACTTCGAGACAAAACCGGAAGATATCGTCATCATGACCCTGGATGGGAGCATCGTCGAGGGAAAACGGAAACCATCAAGCGAGGCGGGCATGCACGCCGGATTTTACCGGAAGAAGCCCGGAACACACGGCATCGTCCACACGCACTCAGTCTTCGCGACGACCTTCGCGTGTCTCCTCCGCCCGATCGACATGATTCACTTCTGCATATGCGATATCGGAGCGGACAAGGTTCCCTGCGCACCTGCCGTCACCTTCGGGACACCGGAACTTGCGGACATTGCGGTACAGGCGTCCGGAACATGCAGGGCCGTTCTCCTCGGGAATCACGGCCTTGTCGCCTGCGGCAGCTCACTGGGCGAGGCCTTTCTTCTCGCCGACAATATCGAATTTGCGGCAGAACTTCAGTGGCGGGCCGAATGTATCGGCAAGCCGAACATCATGAGCGATAAACTGCTCGCGTCGACCAGAGAGCGCTTCAAAACATACGGACAGTAACAGCAGTCCCTGCATGAGAAGAGCGCGGCAGATGCCGCGCTCCTGTTTATCCCTGAAAATAATAGCCCACACCCCACTTCGTATGGATATACTTCGGATCACTCGGTTTCTCCTCGATCTTCTCGCGCAGCCTCCGGATATGGACATCTACCGTCCGGACGTCACCCGGGTACTCATACCCCCAGACAATATTGAGCAGATTCTCTCTGCGGTAAACCTTGTTCGGATTGAAGACAAGCAGTTCAAGAACATCGAATTCCTTCGCCGTGAGGTTGATCTCCTTCCCGTTGACGTAGACGCGGCGGCTCTCGCAGTCCACCTTGAGACCATTGATCTCCACTGTCTTTGGCTGCTCCTTATTCGTCTCCATTCTGGGCGAGCGGCGCAGAATCGCCTTGATCCTCGCCTTCACCTCAAGAATATTGAACGGTTTTGTAATATAGTCATCAGCGCCGTACTCGAGCCCCATGATCTTGTCCATGTCCTCACTCTTAGCCGTCAGCATGATGATCGGCACCATTGAAAAGCCACGGATCTGCTGGCACACCTCAAGCCCCGAGAGCTTCGGGAGCATGAGATCGAGAAGGATCATATCGTACTCCGTCTCCTTCGCCTTCTGGAGAGCCTCCTCTCCGTCATACGCACAGTCGACCTCGTATCCATCCTGTTCAAGACTGAACCGGATTCCCTTTACAATCAGTTTTTCGTCATCCACGACCAGAATCTTCTTAGCCATCCTGTCTCCATTCCGCCAGCCGCCGTTCAACCGGAACCGCGGTCAGCCCACCGTAATATGGTCCTTTATTTTTTCAAAGAGCGTGCTGCCGATTCCGCTCACATTCGTGATCTCCTCGATGCTGCGGAACGGTCCGTGCTCATTCCGATACGCGATAATGTCCGCTGCGCGCGCCGCCCCGATCCCACGCAGAGTCTGCAGGACTTCCGCGTCCGCCGTGTTGATGTTGACCGGCTGATCTGCTGCGGCACCTGTGCCGGCAGGTGCCGGCATGGATCTTGCCTCTTCTGCAGTCGGAACTATAATCTGCTGTCCGTCCTGAAGAACGGACGCGAGATTCGTATGGGTAGAATCCGCGTCCTCCCGCATACCTCCGGCGGCATTCACCGCGTCAATGACGCGTGCATTCTTTCCGAGAAAATACACACCCGGAGACACAACTGCCCCGCAGATATACACGCATATCTCCCCGCCGGTCGCCGGCTGTACAGACGGACTAACTGTATGTCCGGAGGAAGT
Organism: uncultured Eubacteriales bacterium; assembly: GCA_900320615.1. Lineage (GTDB taxonomy): Bacteria > Bacillota > Clostridia > Lachnospirales > Lachnospiraceae > Chordicoccus. Next base: position 11,975 of record ONSX01000003.1, on the reverse strand, counting down.
TCCGTACGATGTTCCTTCTGTCGGTTTGGATGAACTTTCTGTCAGATTCTCCGCGGACGATGGGTTCTCTCCGGATCGGTTGCTCTGTCCGGTATAGACGGCCTCATAGGAAGTCGCGCCGCATCCGCTGAGCAGTATGCCAGCGGCCAATACAGATGTGAGAAGCAAAGCCATGACGCGCATGGACATCGCGTTATTTTTCTTCATGGGCACCTCCGCAAAATGTTCCGGAGCGTGCACATCTGTATTTTATCCGATTCAGGCAAAAAAGACAAGAGAAATAGCCAAAGGTCCGGCGCAGTAAGTGCCGGACCTTTTCAATGGAGACCAGTTTTACTCGACTTCCGTCAGAACCTCATCCAGAATCGCGACGGCTTTGTCCACATCATCTTCCGTGATGACAAGCGGCGGCACAAAGCGGAGGACGTTGTGCCCCGCCGTGATGATCATCAGTCCATTTTCAAGAGCAAGCGAAGCGACCTTTCCCGCCTGGACGCAGGACGGATCAAGCTCGAGCCCGCGAATCAGGCCCATGCCTCTGTGCGCCACGACAGAGTGGTGTGACGCCATAAGACCGTCGAGTTTCTCCGCGAGATACTTGGAGATAACCTGTACATGACCGACAATATCATGTTCATGGAACAGTCTGAAGACCGCATTAACCGCACTGCAGACAAACGGATTGCCGCCGTATGTTGTCCCGTGGTCGCCCGCCGTGAGGCTGTGCTCCGCCACTTTCTGGTTCATGACAAAGGCCCCCACCGGAACGCCGCAGCCGAGAGCCTTCGCGCAGGTGACAATGTCCGGCGTGACGCCGAACTGCTGGAATGCCCACATCGATCCGGACCTTCCCATGCCGCACTGGATCTCATCGAGGATAAGAAGGATGTCCCGCTCTCTGCAGATCTTCTCAACGCCTCTGATGAAATCCGGATCTGCCGGATAGATGCCGCCTTCTCCCTGAACGGTCTCCATAATAATCGCGCACGTTTTGTCCGTCACGCATGACCTGACTGAGTCCAGGTCGTTATAGTCGGCAAATACAACGCCTCCCATGAGCGGCTTGAACGGATCGCGGTAAGCCTTATTGCCTGTGACAGACAGAGCTCCGATCGAGCGCCCGTGGAAGGAGGAATTCATCGCGATAATCTCATGATCATTTTTTCCGTCTCTCAGATACGCGTATTTTCTCGCCGCCTTGAGGGCGCCCTCAATCGCCTCCGCTCCGGAATTCGTAAAGAAAACCTTCGACATTCCCGTCGACTTAACCACGTTCTTCGCGGCCTCTGCGAGCGGCTCATGATAATAAAGATTCGATGTGTGAAGTACCTTCCGCACCTGTCCGATCAGCGCCTCATCGTATCCCGGATAGTGATACCCGAGCGCGTACACGCCGATTCCGGACATAAAATCAAGATATGCTTTTCCGTCCGTGTCATAAACTGTCGTCCCCTCCCCGTGGTCGATCACGAGCGGGAAACGGTTGTAGGTGTGAAGAACATACTCCTCACACTGATTGATCGTCTCTTCCTTTGTCATAGTTCTTATCCTCATCCGTGAAAATAACGGTTCTTGTCATTTCCGATAATAGCTGTTCCGATTCCTCTGTTCGTGAAAATCTCGAGGAGCATGCAGTGCATGATCCGCCCGTCAAGAATATGGACGCGGGAGACACCGTTCTCGATCGCGTGGATGCAGTTCGTGAGCTTCGGCAGCATGCCTCCGCCCGCATTGCCATCCGCGATGAACTGCTTCGCCTCATCGACAGTCAGCTCGGAAATCAGTGTGTCCGGATTCATCGGGTCCCGGTAGACGCCCTCGATGTCGCTGAGAAACACCAGCTTCTCTGCTTTCTCGGCGGACGCAATCGCGCATGCGGCGTCATCCGCATTGATATTGTAGGACTGATAGTCCTCCTGACCGAGTCCGATCGGACAAATGACCGGGATAAAGTCCTGATCGATCAGCGTGTCGATCAGTGTCGGATCGACATCCGTGACCTCCCCGACATAGCCGAGATCCTTTCCCGACGCGATCGTCTTCTTCACGGTTCGGAGCGTGCCGCCGTCCTTCCCGGATATACCGCAGGCCTTCACGCCGTTCTCCTCCATGTACTGAACGAGACCCTTATTGACCTTGTTGAGAACCATCTCGGCAATCTCCATCGTATCTTTGTCCGTGACGCGGAGACCATTCACGAATTCAGGCGTTCTGCCGGAGAGCTTCACCCATTTGCTGATCTCCTTTCCGCCCCCGTGGACAATGATCGGCTTCATACCGACCAGCTTGAGAAGCGCGACGTCCGTGACAACGCTTTTCTTCAGGGCCGCGTCCTTCATCGCCGAACCGCCGTACTTGACAACAACCTTCTTTCCTGAAAAATCCCGGATATACGGCAGCGCCTCGACAAGAACATCTGCCTTCTGAATCCAGAGATCCATATTTTCCATCTCGATACCTTCCTTTCAGGCCCGGCCCTTCAGGACCGTTTCCCCTTGTATGATCGTTCACTCCGCATAAATGTCTGCATCGACACTTCCGTCAGCTTCTGTAATCCGCATTGATGTTGACATATTCATGCGTCAGGTCACAGCCCCAGGCTGACGCGTCGAAGTCTCCCATATGCATGTCGCAGATCGCGTGAATCTCGTCCTGTGAGAGAATGTCCGTCGCTTTCTCCTCGCTGTAGCCGGTGCCGCTCCCGTTCTCATAAATAACCAGCCTGCCAGCGCTGCTCTCGAGGGTCAGCGTCACCTGTTCGGGATCGAAATCGACACCGCAGTAGCCGAGTGCGCAGAGAATCCGTCCCCAGTTCGCATCGTGACCGGCGATGGCCGCCTTCGTCAGCGTGGAAGATACGACCGAGCGCGCAAGCTTCTTTGCATGTTCCTTCGAATCCGCATGAATGACGTCGCACTCGAAGAGGCAGGTCGCGCCCTCGCCGTCCTTCGCCATTTTCTTGCCGAGTGACTCTGCACAGAAACGGAGCGCCTCGCAGAACGTGCGGTAGTCGTCACTGTCTTCCGTCGTGATCTCCGGATTGCCGGCGAGTCCATCCGAAAGAAGAAGGCAAGTGTCATTGGTCGATGTGTCTCCGTCGACGGAGACCATGTTGAATGTATCCGGCACAACAGAGGAAAGGGCCTTCTGAAGCATGTCGCGGCTGATATTTGCATCCGTCGTCAGGAAGCAGAGCATCGTGCACATATTCGGATGGATCATGCCGGAGCCCTTTGTGCAGCCGCCGAGTGTTGCCATAGATCCGTCGGAAAATGTCATATTGACCGCGATTTCCTTGTGGACCCGGTCCGTCGTCATAATCGCTCTGGCTGCCTCGGTGCCCTTCTCGATCGTGTCCCCGAGCTCATCTGCCATTCTGACTACGCCTGCCGTAATCTTGTCCACCGGGATCTGGCTTCCGATGACGCCGGTCGATGCGACAAGAACTGAAGACGCGTCAATATCAAGCGCCTGCGCCGCGGCCACGGCCGTCTTCGCGCAGGCATCCATACCTTCTTTGCCGGTGCATGCATTTGCAATGCCGGAGTTTACAACAATGGCCCTCGCCTTTCGTCCTTCTTTCACAAGAGCTCTGTCCCACTTGACGGGGGCCGCCTTGACCCGGTTCGATGTGAACGTGCCGGCAACCAGACACGGCTTCTCGCAGTAAATGAGCGCCATATCCGCACTTCCGTTTTTCTTGATTCCGGCGGCGCATCCGGCCGCCTTAAAGCCCTCGGCGCTTGTGACGCCACCCTCAATCATTTCGAACATATAAGCCTTCCTTCCGGATCGCGGCAACAGCTGTGTCCCGTGACCCCTGTCAATCACCCGCAGCCCGAACGCGAATCGTTCCAGACTGCTGAATAACTGCCCACATTATAAAAGACATGCCACGCCTTCCGGCGGGAAATGTCCTATACATAGTATAATAGACATTTTGAAAAGTAAAGAGGAAAATCTGTATAATTATACGTTTATATGTATATTTATTCTTTTCTTTCGGCCACAGGTGCCCTCATTTGATTTTTATCTTGCATAAGTTATGCATATGATGTATATTGAAAAACGAATGCAGGCCCTGCCTGCTCAAGATGGTTCAAAACTATTCCGATTGGAGGCTTTCTGACTTATGGCAAACGAAAAAGTTATCCTGGCATATTCCGGCGGTCTTGATACAACCGCGATTATTCCGTGGCTGAAGGAAAACTTCGGCTATGATGTCATCTGCGCCTGCATCAATGTAGGGCAGGATGAAGAGATCAAGGACGACAACCTGCAGGAGCGCGCGAAGATGTCCGGCGCTTCCAAGTTATACATTGAAGACGTCGTCGATGAATTCGCTGACGATTACATCATGCCCTGTGTCGATGCAGGAGCTGTCTATGAGCATAAGTACCTGCTCGGCACCTCGATGGCCCGTCCTCTGATCGCAAAAAAGCTCGTCGAAATCGCGCGCAAGGAGGGTGCCACAGCGATCTGCCACGGCGCGACAGGAAAGGGCAATGACCAGATCCGTTTCGAGCTCGGCATCAAAGCTCTGGCTCCGGATCTGAAGATCATCGCCCCCTGGAGAATGACAGATGTCTGGACCATGCAGTCCCGTGAGGACGAGATCGAGTACTGCAAGAAACACGGCATTGATCTTCCGTTCTCCATGGGCAAGGGCTACAGCCGCGACCGCAACCTCTGGCATATCTCCCATGAGGGACTCGAGCTCGAGGATCCGTCAAAGGCCCCGAACTATGACAAGATGCTCGTTCTCTCCGTCACACCGGAGAAGGCGCCTGACAAAGAGACCAGCGTGACGCTCACATTTGAGCAGGGTATCCCGAAGACGCTGAATGGAAAGGCAATGAAGGTATCTGAGATTATCCGCGAGCTCAACGTGCTCGGCGGCCAGAACGGAATCGGCATTGTCGATATTGTCGAGAACCGTGTCGTCGGCATGAAATCCCGCGGCGTATATGAGACTCCGGGCGGAACGATCCTCTGCGCGGCGCATGAGCAGCTTGAGGAGCTCTGCCTCGACCGCGACCTCATGGAATTCAAGAAGAAACTTGCCTCCCAGATGGCTCAGGTCGTCTATGAAGGAAAATGGTTCACGCCGCTCATGAGCAGCATGATCGCCTTTACAAAGGAATCCCAGAAGTATGTCACAGGCGAGGTTCACCTGAAGCTCTACAAAGGCAATATCATCAAGGACGGAGCAACCTCTCCGTACAGCCTCTACAATGAATCGCTTGCCTCCTTCACGACAGGAGACCTGTACGACCACCACGACGCCGAAGGCTTCATCACCCTGTTCGGTCTTCCGCTGAAGGTCCGCGCCATGAAGCTGCAGGAAGTTGAGTCCAAGAAGAAGGCTGCATCAAAGACAAAATAAAATGTGTCCGATCATTTCGGAACCAAAAAAGGGCGGTGTTTTGCACCGCCTTTTTTGGTTCCGCTCTTATTTACTCAGGGCACAGAAGGAAGAAACTGCCTTCGCTGTCCGTTCGTTTCTGAGCCATCCACCGCTGTGAGTCTCTTAAGACGACGCAGAGCCTTCTGCCGCCGTCTCCGATGAACCTGATCCTCCATCAGACGAGCGTGAGGACAGAAACTCATATTCCTTCAGTCCCGCCTCATCAGACGGATACTCTGCGATATACGAGGCAGCCAGAGAGGTCGCTGTTGACCAGTCGTGCTGCTTCTCATACACGACAATCTCGTTGTACAGCAGCGCCTGATTGACCGAGCTGTCATTGAGCGCAAGCCCGTCCCTGATGTTCTGCAGGGCGCTGTCATAATTGCTGTCCGCGATATCACACAGGGCAAGCCCGTTGTACGCACCTGCGCCATTCTCCTTGTCGGACACATAATCCTTGTAGACAGCTCTCGCGTCTGCCGTGTCTCCAGTCGCCAGATAGACCTTTCCGAGCAGATAGAGACTCTCCGCATCCTCTTCATTCGCCTTGAGCGCCTTCGTGAGGACAGCTTTTGCGTCATTATAATCCTGCAGATAATAGTGGATCAGACCCTGATGGTAATAATCATCGGTTGTCGCATTCGCCGTCTTGAGCGCCTCCTCGAGATATCTCGATCCGTCCGCGCCCTTGTCCTCGTCCGCATATACCTCGTAGATATTGATGTAGAGCACATAGTCCGAGGACAGCTGAACCGCCCTGTCAAAGTCCGCCTCCGCCGCACTGTCCTGGTCAGTTTTCAGCAGAAGCCTGCCCCGGAGAAACAGAACCTCTGCATCTGCATTCTGGTTGATCAGATCGTTGTAGATGTCGAGCGCCTTCTCCGTCTCGCCTTGCATCTCCCGGCAGTGCGCGAGATACAGGTTCACGTCCCTCTGAAAACTCCGGCTCTGTCCCTCGACGTTGAGCAGGCTCTTTTCAAATGAAATGCTCGCGTCCGGATAATCCTGTCCGCACATCTGCGCGAGGCCGAGTCCACGGTAGCTCTCCGGGAGGTAGTACCCCTCATCGATGACCTTCTGAAAGTCCTTCGCCGCGCCGTCGTAGTTCTGCTTTTCAAGCTTCTCTGTCGCCGTGTTGTAGAGCTTTCTCGCATCTGACTTCGCACAGCCGGCTGCAGAAAAAGAGAGTGTTGCGGCGAGCGCGACCGCCGCCAAAATCCGAATCTTATGCATGTACCTCGAGGCCCTCGCTCTTTATGACGGCGATGACACCGTCAACATACTGCTCACAGATTTCATTTGTCTTCGCCTCAACCATAACACGGATGAGCGGCTCTGTCCCGCTCTCGCGAACAAGGATCCGGCCGTCTTTTCCGAGCGCATCTGTCGCAGCTGCGACCGCGGCCTTCACCTTCGGGTTCTCTCTGGCCGCCGTCTTATCTGCAACCCGGACATTCTTCAGAACCTGCGGATACGTCTTCATCTCCCCGGAGAGCATCGAGAGCGGAAGCTTCTTGTCCATCATAGCCTGCATGACCATGAGAGAGGTCAGGATGCCATCTCCGGTCGTCGCATATTTACTGAAAATGATATGCCCGCTCTGCTCTCCGCCGAGATCATAACCGTCGCGCATCATGCACTCCGCAACGTATTTGTCGCCGACATTAGTCTGGACAGATTTCATTCCGTTCGCCTCGAGCGCCTTGTAGAGCCCCATATTGGACATAATCGTCGTGACGACCATGTTGTCCCGCAGCTGCCCCGTCTCCATGAGATATTTTCCGCACAGGAACATGATGTGGTCGCCGTCGACAACCTCTCCCTTCTCGTCAACAGCGATGCAGCGGTCTGCGTCTCCGTCATAGGCAAATCCGGCATCGAGCGCGTTGTCCATCACATAATTCTGCAGAGACTCGATATGGGTCGAGCCGCATCCTCTGTTGATGTTCGTTCCATCCGGAGAGTTATTGATAACGAACGTCTTTGCTCCGAGTGCCTCGAACACACTCTTTGCGATCGAGGATGAGCTGCCGTTCGCGCAGTCAAGGCCGATCCTCTTTCCCTTGAAGCTTCTCGTGGGAATTGTCATCAGATAGCCGATGTAACGGTTTCTGCCGGCTGAAAAATCGATGGACCGGCCGAGCTTTGCGCGGAGGGCATACGGAATCTCGGAAATTTTTCCGTCGATGTACGCCTCAATTCTCTCCTCGATCTCCGGCTCGATCTTCTGCCCGTTCGCCCGCATAATCTTGATTCCATTGTCATAGAACGGATTGTGACTTGCGGAGATCATGATTCCGCAGTCAAATCCCTCCGTGCGGACGACATAGGAGACGGACGGAGTAGTCGTGACATGAAGCAGATAGACGTCCGCTCCCGAGGATGTCAGTCCCGCGCAGAGCGCGTCTTCCAGCATGTAGCTGGAGCGGCGCGTGTCCTTGCCGATCGCAATCTGCGCAGCTGCATCCGGATGCTTCGTCCCGTAATAATAGCCGAGATACCGCCCGACCTTGAATGCCTTCTCGGCGGTAAGCGTCACATTCGCCTCTCCCCGGAAACCGTCCGTACCGAAATATTTTCCCATAATAAATAACCCCCCTTTATGTAGTAAACAGCGGCGTCTCGTAAATGCCCTTTTCCGTAAGACGGGAGAGCATGTCCCTGACCGTCTCTCTGTCTTCCCTGTATGTCACGCCAAACCATACATCGTCCGAGCGGAGCACATGAACATCGGCCTTTCTTCTCTTCAGCATATGATCGACAAAATCCGGCAGCAGGTACTCCGCCTGCTGCGCGTCTCCGTCCAGATCCGCAAGAAACTTCCGGAATCCGTCCCCGAGCGTTCCGAGGATGGACGGCCGGAACCCCCACATGTTCATGGACACCAGACAGTCCGCCCTGACCGGAAGAATTCCCTCATCCGACATGACAGCGGCCCCGTCCTCCGTGCGGATCAGATTTTTCGTCTCATGGATACCCGTGACATTTCCGTTTTCATCAAATGAAAGAATCCCCCGTGTCACGCTTCCGTTATCGGACAAGGTATGCTTCAGCGCAAAGGAGACAACAGACACATGCTCCAGGCTATCCGGCTTTTCGTCCCGGATCAGATCGCCGTGGAGCATACGGAACCCTTCCTTCCCGTAATAGTCATCCGCATTGATGACGGCAAATGGCTCCGTGAGCAAATTGCCCGCCGAAAGAACCGCCTGCCCGGTCCCCCACGGTCTCCTTCTGCCTGGCGGGACGGAAAATCCGGCCGGCAGCCCATCCATTTCCTGATACGCGTACGCGACCTCAGCTTCCGCCGCGATCCGGTTGCCAATTCTCTCCCTGAACTCCTTGTCAATTTCCTTCCGGATAATAAATACAACTTTATCGAATCCCGCTTCCAGTGCATCATAGACAGAATATGCCAGGAGCGGCTCTCCTCCAGGCCCCAGCGGCTCCATCTGTCTGATGTCCCCTCCGTAACGGCTGCCGTCTCCGGCTGCCATCACTGCGAGCGTCGTCTTTTTCATACTGTTCCTCTCATGTGTCCTCTGCATGCCCCGACAGCCGCTCTGCCTGATCCCACGCGATCAGCGCGTCGGTCAGCTCATCCAGATCCCCTTCCATGATACTGTCGATTCTGTAAAGTGTCAGATGAATGCGGTGATCCGTCACCCTTCCCTGTCCGAAATTGTAGGTTCTGATCTTCTCCGACCGATCCCCGCTTCCGACCTGACTTCTCCGAAGGCTCGCCCTCTTGCTCTGCTGCTCCTCCCGCTTCATAACATAGAGCATCGAACGCAGCACCTTCATGGCCTTTGACTTGTTCTTGATCTGCGATTTTTCATCCTGACACGAGATCACGATTCCTGTCGGCAGATGCGTGAGACGAACCGCCGAATCCGTGGTGTTGACACACTGCCCGCCGTTTCCCGATGCGCGGAAGACATCGAACTTCACGTCCTTCGGATCGATCTCCACATCGACCTCATCCGCCTCCGGCATAATGGCGACGGTCGCGGCCGACGTCTGAATTCTGCCTCCGCTCTCCGTCACGGGAACCCGCTGTACGCGGTGCGTCCCGCTCTCGAACTTCATCCGCTGCCACGCGTCCGGCCCGCTGATCTGAAAAATGCACTCCTTAAAACCGCCGATTCCGTTCTCGCTCGAAGAAATCATCTCATAAGACCAGCCTCTGCGGTCCGCGTAGCGCGTATACATCCGGTAAAGATCCGCCGCCCAGAGCGCCGCCTCATCGCCGCCGGTTCCTGCCCGGATCTCAACGATGACATTCTTCCCCTCATCCGGGTCCTTCGGGAGCAAAAGAAGACGCAGCTCCCGGGCAAGGCTTTCCGCTCTCTCCTTCGATGAGGAAAACTCTTCCTTCAGCATCTCCTTCATCTCGGGATCCTGTTCCTGCTTCATGAGTTCAAGGCTGTCCTCTCTGTCGCGGACGGCCTCCCGGTATTTTCCGTAGGTATCCGTGATCGGCTCAAGCTCAGCTTGTTCCTTCATGAGAGCCGTCATCCGCCCCGGATCATTCTGTATGTCAGGAGTTGAGAGTTCCCGCAGGATTTCCTCCCGCTTCCTTACGATATCATCCAGTTTTTCAAACATAATTTATTCTTGCAGATATCCGGCTGCGACCCGCGGATTCCCCGCAAGATCCTTGAAAACATTCACCCGGCTGAAGCCGCCCTCTTCCATGATCGCTGTCACAGATTCCGCCTGATCATATCCGATCTCAAACGCGAGCAGCCCGCCGGTCTTAAGCACAGCCGGCGCTCCCTTCGTAATTCTCCTGTAAAATGCAAGCCCGTCCTCCTCTCCGTCGAGAGCAAGTCTGGGCTCATGGTCCCGCACCTCCGGCGCGAGCATATCGATCACGCGTGTCCTGATATATGGCGGGTTTGACGTTATTATATCATAAACGCCATGTATGTTTGAATACAAATTGCTCTGCACAAGCGCAGCGTTCACATGAAAGCGTTCTGCATTTTCACGCGCAACAGCCAGGGCTTCCTCTGATATGTCGGTGCCGGTTCCGCTCACGCCGGAAGGTCCCTCGAGCAGAAGCGTCAGCAGAATACAGCCGCTGCCTGTGCACATATCCAGAAGGCGCATGCCCGGGCAAAGATGCGGGAGCACAGCTTCGATCAGCGTCTCCGTGTCAAACCTGGGAATGAGCACGCCCGGCCTCACGAGAAAATCCCGTCCGAAGAAGGGCGCATATCCTGTGATGTACTGCAGCGGCTCGTGCGCGCACCGGCGTGAGATGACCTCACGGAATGCGCGCACTTCGTGCGCTCCCGCCTCCTCTCCCGCACGGAGCGGATAATCCGTCATCGTCATTCCGGACACGAACTGAAGAAGTGCGCGGGCATCATAGAAGCTGTCTTCATTTCCCGAGGCCTCAAGCCTTCCTTTTCCTTCTGCAAAGAGCTCCCGCCAGATCACAGCGCTTCCTCCTCATCCCGAGCTCCGGACGGCAGCTGCTTATTATGCTCCTGCCATGCCTTCCAGTCAAAGACGGCCTCAACGGCACGGATCGCAACCGCACACATATCCTCGTCCGGCTCACGTGTGACCAGCTTCTGAAGCATAAGACCCGGTTTCACAAGCGCGTTGATGACCGGTCCCTCGTGGCTGCCCGCGTACCGCAGGATCTCATAGGAGATGCCTGCGATGACCGGAATCAGGATGAGTCTCCAGAGGAGCCTCATGGCTCCTGACCGGATATCGAAGAGTCCGAGAAGCAGGAAGACGACAACCGATATGCAGATGACAATCAGAAGAAAGCTTGTCCCGCACCGTCTGTGCTGCCGTGAACTCTTCATGACATTTTCAATTGTCAGGTCATAGCCGCGCTCAATGCAGTTGATGCATTTGTGCTCGGCGCCGTGGTAGGCATAAACCCTCTGGATGTCCTTCATTCTGGAAATGAGGAGCATGTAGCCGAGAAAGATCAGGACACGAAGGAGCGCCTCTGTCACGTTGATGAGGACCTGCGGCGCACCCGCTCTGCCGAGAAGTCCGGCGATCCAGAATGGAAGCAGCATGAATAAAGCGACGGAGAAAGCAATCGAGAAGACCACGGTCATTGTCATGATGAGGTTCCACTCCCTCTTCTCCTTCTTTTTCTGCTGTTCTGTCTTTTCTTTCTCCCCGCCGTCTGCCTCTTCTTCAGACGAAACATCGGCGGAATACATCAGGCAGGAGATGCCGACTGCCAGAGAGTCGATAAATGCCACGACTCCCCGCACCATCGGAATTCTTCCCACCTTCTCAGATGGGAGAACACTTCGAAACGGTTCCTTCTTCAGCGCGACCGTCCCGTCCGCCTTCCGGCACGCAACTGAATACTCGCCGCCGTTTCTCATCATGATTCCCTCGATGACGGCCTGCCCGCCGATACCGCAATTCTTCTGCAAATTCATTTCCTCCGGTAGATACAACAAAAGGCTGTCGCGCGATAGTTCGTGCAACAGCCTCTTTATGATTCAGGTTCTGGTTCAGTTCTTGCCTGTCATACCGTACTTCTTGTTGAAAGCCTCGATACGGCCGCGAGCCTGCG